>MVQP01000004.1 GCA_002067235.1 Syntrophorhabdus sp. PtaB.Bin047 | reverse complement strand
ACGCCGGTAACCTTACTTTCATTCTTCTTATCATGGACTGCCTGTGATATTCCATTGGGAGTAACATACAAGGTTCAAGGTTCCATGTTCAAGGGTTTCAAGGGGGAGCGGCGAGTGAACCCTAAGGTCGGTTTCGGGCACAGGGGTCACGCTCCGGTTCTGTCGATGGGAGTATCTCCATGGGAAGGAAGGGCGTGATGGGACGACTGTTTTGTGTTGTCTGGGCAATGATATGTGTTCTGACGTGGTGGGTTGGGGTTTCGGTTGCGGGGTTCTCTCTGCCCCCGGAGGTGCACAGGATAGGTTCGTTGAAGGATGCTGAGGCGAGGGCCGCATCAACGAACGTGCCCATCGTCTTCGTCTATTCCGATGAGAACACGAGGTGCGGCCTTGCCCGGACGGCAACGCTGGACGTGATGGGAGAGCTTAGAGGGAGCGCCCTCGTTGTCTATGTTTCGAGGAACGATTCGGATCGCACCCCTCAATACGTCATCAAGGCCATGAATTCCCCCGCAGCAGGCAAGTTCATCCCGAAGACCGTCGCCGTCAACCCGAAGACCGGCAAGGTCGAAATGATCATCCCTTACATCAGCGACAGGAACAGGAGAATAGAGGAGATCAGAAAAATCAAGACCCTTATGCCCAGATAATCGCATCGGCAGAGTGAACCACCCTTACCTTTTCCCTCTCAGCGGCTTGTTTTGGGCAAGCGAAAAGAGCCGCTTGAATCGCTTGACAGCCTTTTGAGAAAGCCGGCTCCCGGTCCGGTTTGTGTTCCGCCGTCATCCCGTCACAGCCTCAGTCCGTCATTCCGGCGAAGGCCGGGATCCAGGAGAGACCACCAATTCGGTATTACTCTACAGACTACAGATGTCAGACCCTTGTCGCTGACCATATGTTGCCGAATCCCGGGCCTCTTTTCTGCCGAGAGCCGATCTTTCCTGGATTCCGGCCTTCGCCGGAATGACGTACAAAAGGACTTTTTCAACGGCCTGTCAAGCGATTCAAGCCGTCTTTACCTCACCATCTCCTTCATCAGATTGAAGGCGTCGCTGCTCGACGGGTCGAGGGAGAGGGCCTTTCGGGCCGCGTCTACGGCGTCGGGGATGGCGCCCGTCTTCAGGAGCGCCCGCGCGAGTCCGAGATACGCCTTCGCGTTGTTGGGGTTCTCCGTGACGGCTTCACCGAAGAGCTTCACCGCGTCGCGGACGTCGCCCTTCATGAGGAGCGATGTCGCTACGGCTACAAGCACGTTCGAGATGTCTTCCTTTACCTTCTTCGCCTTCGGCTCCACGGACATGAGCTCCCTCAGATACGACAGGGAACCCTCGTAGTTGCCCGTTCTGACCTCCGAGAAAGCCGCCCCGAGAAGGGCGTCTATGAGGATATCCACGATCTGGCCCTTGAAGTCCTGCGGTGAGAGACGGTAGGCAGTCCTCAGGGAAGGGACCGCCTTCGCGAAGCTCTTCATGCTGAGATAGGTCCTGCCGAGGTAGAGGTGTGCCTCGTAGTAGTCCGGTTCGGCGGCAACGGCCTTCTCGAAGTAGGGGAGAGCCTCGGCGAACTTCCCCTGGTTGAAGAGGGCAAGACCGGCCTCAAAATCGGCGCGCGCCGCCGGGCTTACGAAAGCCCCCGCACAGGCGAAGAGATGAGCGGCGAGAACGACGGGGATGAAAACTTTGAGGAGCGCCGTCTTTTTCAGCATTTGAATACACCTCCCTTTTTCGCCGGAACCGGGGCTATCTCTTCCTCTCCCATCCTCCGCCGTCGTTCTGTATCCACCAGCCAAGCTGCGATTTCCCGCGCCAGCTGTTGGCAAAGATCCTCTGGATTTTCGGCAGAGAGTCCGCACCCAGGTTGTTCGCCTTCATGATCTCGTTGTACAGGGCGTTGCGATTGCCGTTCTCCTGGCTGACGACCCGGTTGAGGTCCGCCTTGTCCTTGAGGTTCAGAGCACCCGTGTCGCGGGGCTCCACGAAGCCCATGTTGTTCTCCCCGATGGCGCCCCTGTCATAGAAGGGCTTGAGCTGGGGAAAATTGGCGGCCATTGCCTGCTTGAGGCTCCTGATGGCAGGGGTGGAAACATCCGCGTTGATCTGGGCCTCAGCCTCTTTCGGCCCCACGAGACCCCGCAGGGAATCGATAACGCTGCTCTGCTTGTCGTTTTTCTTCTCTTCGGGCTGCTTCTGGTCCTTCGTGCCCCTCACGTCGTCCACGATCTCGTCGGCGGCCTTCTGGATGGCCGCGGCCGGGAAATAGATGTTGACGGTGACACAGGCGGCGAAGACCAGCACAAAACCCAACGTGATATGACGCAACTTCTTGACCATTGTATCCTCCTTGAGCTCTCTAGTTCACCTTTATCGTGGGACCCGCGCCGTCCCCGTCCTTCTGGAACACCCGGCCGACGCGCTCCTGCATGTCCTTGAAGCTTACCATATTTTGAGGGTCCCTGTTCACCACATCTATTCCCCTCAGGAAGGCCCGCCGTATGAGATACTCCGTGCCCCCTTCGACGATCTTCCCCCTGATGTTGAAATTATCGTTCTGAAGGGTGCACCTTATGCCGATGCGGCTGTACGGGTATTCCTTGAAAAACTTGTTGAGGCCGCTCTTGAGGACCGCCCCAATGCCGCCGGAACCGGTGCCGAGGATGGATATGTTCTCGATGGCATCGACGGACACCTTCTGGGACTGCCCCCATTTCCTGACCGTGTCGAGGTCGAAGACGAACCGCGACGGTTGACCGTATTCCACCACCAGCTCCTTCATCGAGCCCTTTACGATGCCCGTTATCCTGCCGACCTTGATCGTCTCCGTGACCTTCCCCAGGTCGATGTCACTGAAGACGATGTCCCCGCCTATCCTGCGCGAGGCGGCGAAAAGGTCCTTCACGTACATGTCCGCCACCTGTATCGTGCCCCCGAAGATGTCAACGGTCAGCTTTCCCTCCATGACGAGTTCTCCGTTCTGGTAGGCGATCTCGGGAAAGCGTGCCTTGACCTTCCCGGGAAAGGAAAGGCCCGTGAGGTCGCTCAAGAGCTTCTGGACATCAATGTCCCGCATCGAGATCCCGAACAGCAGCTTCGGAGATGCGCCGAGGATGTCCTTTGCGGTGAGGGTCCTCACGCGGACCGTGCCGTCGTAAAAAGGAACGGATATGATTCCCGGGGCCGATATATCATTTCCATGGGCGGTGACGGGTATCTTCAGTTCCGGCAGGCTGTAGCTGCCCTTCGTAAACCCCGTGACCGTGACAATGCCCAGAGGCCCGGCCGGGAGGGGAACAGCACCGCCGCTCCCGGTCGACGAGAGATCGAAGGGGATGTCCATATCGATCCCCGCCACAGCGAGGGAGACCGCGGGCAGCTTCAACGACGCGGTCGATAGCCTCACGCTCCCTTTCGTGCCGAGGGCATCTCTCGCCGATGTGACCGACACATCGGCGTCGAGCCTTCCGTCAACCTCCATGCCTTTCAGCGCCGCCGCAGTCTGGGCGAGATAGTCGGCCGCGAGAAGGCCGACTATCCTCTTCACAGCGACATCTTCGGCGGTCACATGAACACCCCATTTACCGGCGTCCACGAAACCGTCGTAGGCGTACCGCCCCGTGTTGAAGAGATCAAGAGTGCCCCTGAAGCGGGAACCTCCGCTTCCACTTACCGTCACATCGGCCCGCGAAGCAAGTTTCGAAGGCTCCTTCCTGAGGTCCTTGTAATACCTGCCCCAGAGGTACTCGCCGGAAGAAACCTGCGACGATATCTTCACAGAGGCCTCTTTGCCCTCTGCCCGGGGAAGGCTGAAATTGAGGATGACGGAACCCGTGATGCCCTGGGCAGCCTTCGAGCCGTCGGGGGATGAAAAGCCGCCTTTCTTCACGTCCATGGTGAGGGTCCCCGAGACGGACGGGCTCTTGCCGCCAAGGCTCCCTTCCATCCGGGCCGTCAGCGAACCCAGTCCCTCGACGGACCACTTCTTCGCCTCCTCCTCGGTCATGAGCGTCTTCGCCATCGCGAAGAGACTGGAGAAATTGAGGTCCCTTGTTTCAAGGACCGCGTTGAAAGGCATGGCTCCCTTGACGGTCAGGCGCCCTGCTCCCTTCACCGCGCCTATGCCGGGCATCGTGATCTGCAGGTTGTCCGCCGAGAGGGTCCCCGCCCGGGTGGCATACAGGGCGTTCATCGAAAGCTGTCCCTTTTTGAGCTCGGCTTTGCGTCCTTCCCCCGCAAAGGTCACCGTCTCCATGAGCGCCGCGGCCCGGGATATCACGATGCGGTCCTTCTCGAAGAGCACGGGAAGGATGAACTTCATTCCCTTCAACGTTACATCGCCCGTCGAGCCCTCATCGATATCGATCTCGATGGACCCCTTCCCCAGCATATCGGGGAGGATGCCCGTCAGGTCAAGCCTGCCCCTCAACCTTCCCGTCGCCCTTAACTTCGAACCCCCCGGCCCGTCGATGACTACGGCGCCCGTGAAAGCAAGCGCGCCTCCATGGTCGGGCGAGAAACCTTTTACGGTGAGGTCGATCTTCTTGAGGGTGATCGTGCCGGGAGAACCCTTGAAGGTGAGGGTGAATTCACCGTTCTCCATGGTCAGAAGGTGGACGGGGGGTATCTTCCGGATGAAGGACAGGTCCGTTTCGGTCTCCTTCCTGTCACCAAGACGGATGCGTATCTTCGCGTCCTTGAGAAGGACCTTCTCGACATCGCCGCGGAAAGCTGATCCGGGACTGGAAGAAACGCTGACCCGGGAACTGGTGAAGATGAAGTTCTTCCCGCGGATGTCGGCGATGGTGAACCCCTTGAACTCCGCCTTCAGGGGATGGAACGAAAAAGACTCCGCCGCCATGTCGTAACCGAAAAGAGGCCCGCTCACCGTGGCGACGGCGCGCAGGAGGAGCGGCGTCCTGGCAAGGAGGACCAATCCCGCCGCGAGAGAGGCAACAAGGACAACAAGAGTGAGAATGAACCTTTTCTTTCCCATCGCTGGTTCCGCCGGCATTATAGCACGAACACCCGCGAGAAGTCGCGGTCGGCGCGCTTCCGGTCATACTGCAGTCATTATGGGCCGGTGCCCTTCGCCGTTACGACCACCTTGTCACCCGTCGTCTCGATCTCGTTGTCGTAGGTATAGCGTCCGCGCTTCGACTTGGCCTTGAACTTGCCCGTAAGCTTGATCATGTCTCCGTTGCGGGCCTGGGTGCTTCCCGGGCCAAAGGCGGTTATGACCTTCTTCCTGTCCCTGGGGTCGAAAATACTGACGAGTATGAACGGGTTCCCGCCGCGGTCCTTCTTCTGACGAACAATGAACGCATAGGCATTGACGGTGACATTCTTCTGATCGTACCGGGAGGGATTCGCGACAAGCTCGCCCACGGTGACCTCTTTGGAGAAGACCTGAGCATCGGCCGTCACGGAGATCATCGCGAGGACCGACGCCATTAAGACCGTAAGTACGGCCAGCAACAAGACTCTTTCTCTTTTCACTATCTGTTCCCCCTTCGATCCCGTTTTTTAACCTATATCCCGTTTCCGGGGAAGAGTCAACATAACAGGCAACAGGTGATGGGTGATGGGAATGAGAGACACTGCTCCCCTTGTTGATGGGCTGCTTTATTGATGGGCTGGCTTCTTGCCTTTCTCCGCTCCTTCCGCTATGGTATGTAAAGGAAACGGAAGAGACGGGTTATGGGTGACAGGTCATAGATGATGGGTATGGATCAAAGAAAGGTCTTTCCCATTACCTATGACCCATTACCTATAACCCGTCTTCTCAAGGTCCACGCATGATCGCATCTCTCATATCTCTTCTTCTCGTGACCGGACTCTCGGGGATCGTGGCGCAGACGGTCCTTATCAGGGAGTGCCTTATCCTTTATGGGGGAAACGAGCTTTCCATCGGCGTGACCATCGGTGCCTGGGTCATCTGGGAGGCCCTTGGCGCCTTTATCGGCGCGCGGTGGCCTCGCGGGGGCGGCGCGGCGCATGCCTTCATCGCCGCCGGCCTCACCTTCGGCATCGTCTTCCCGGCAAGCATCTATGCCGTCCGCGCCTTCAAGGTCCTCGCTGGTCTTCCCCCGGAGATATCCCTCGGCATCACAAGCATCTTCGGCGCATCCATGGTGATATTTCTCCCCTTGAGCCTTCTCCACGGTTTCGCGTTCACGGCGGCCTGCAGGGCCTACGAAGGCGTGAAAGGTCCCGGGGGCAAGGCGGCGGGAAGGGTCTATTTCTACGAGATGGTCGGCACCATCGCCGGGGGGGTACTGGTAAGCTACGTCCTTGTCACCTGGGTCCATTCGTTCCGGATCGCGGGCCTGATACTCGCCCTCATGGCCCTCGCCTGCCTTGCCATGGCCGTCTCGGCGGCAACCCGTGCGGGCAAGCTCCTTGCGGCTTTGAGCCTTGCCATCGCGCTCGGCTCGGCCGTCTTCATGGCCGCAGGCCTTGACGGACGCCTGCAGTGGCGGTCCATCGCCGCGCAATGGCACGGTCGCGAGGTCGTCTCCTACGAGAATTCCCTCTATCAGAACATTGCCGTGACGAGGGCAACGGGGCAGTACACGTTCTTCACCGACGGCCTGCCGGCGGCCACCATACCCGTGCCCGACATAGCCCGTGCGGAGGAGATCGTCCACATCCCGCTTCTCACCCACGGCACCCCGCGGAACGTCCTTGTCCTTCACGGGGGAGCGGGCGGCGTCATCGGGGAGGTCCTCAAGTACCCCACGGTGCGCCGTGTCGATTACGTTGAGATCGACCCCGCCTATCTCGGGACGCTCGTCCGCTATCCCTCGGCGCTCGTCCGGTCCGAACTCGGCGATCCGCGGGTCATGCTGCACTACACAGACGGCAGGCGCTTTGTGAAGGCGGCATCCCCCGACCGGCGCTATGATGTCGTACTTCTCGGGGTTGCCTCCCCCCGCGACGCTTCAGGCGAACAGGTTCTTCACCCTGGAGTTCTTCCGCGAGGTGCGGCGCATCCTCACCGATGAAGGCATTCTCGTCTTCACCGTTCCCGGCTCCCTCGCTTACTACGACAGAGAGCTCAAGGACATCAACATGTCCGCCATGGCCACAGCCGGCAAGGTCTTCGCTCACGTTGCCGTCGTTCCGGGGGACGAGAACATCTTCCTCGCCTCGCCGTCGGCAAAGGGCATCGATTTGTCACCGCAGAGGCTGGAAAGCAGGTTGAGAGACTTGCGGCTGGCTACCCGGCTCATCTCGCTGCCCCACCTCACATACCGCCTCGACAGGGAGCGCATGGAATGGTTCCGCCGCGCCGTCGAGCCCTCTCGGGCCGAGGTCAACCGTGACCTTGCCCCGAAGGGCCTCTACTATACCCTCGCATACGTAAACGCCCTTCACACCCCTTCAATGAAGGGGCTTTTCGCGGCCGCCGGGCGCCGGGGTATCCCCGTATTCCTTGCCGCCCTGGGCCTTTTCGCGGCCGGAGCCTTTCTCCTGAGAAACAAACATCGGAGGATCCCCGCTCTCTTTGTCATCTCCACGACGGGCTTCGTCGTCATGCTCCTCGAACTGTCCCTCATCTTTGTCTTTCAGGTGGCATACGGGTACGTCTTCCACGAGATCGGCATACTCATCACCATGCTCATGGCCGGCATGGCCGCCGGCAGCATGGCCGCGGCCCGGCGTGTCACGACGCCAGGGGTCTCGAAGGCCTTCATGGCGACGGAAGCCTCCCTGGCGTCCTTCTGCCTTCTCCTTCTCATCCTGTTCACCCTCACGGGCCATGGCGCGGGCGCCGGAGGCCTTCCGGGCAGGCTTCTCTTCTTTGCCCTCCTCTTCGTACCGGGGTTCTTTGCGGGAATGGAATTCCCTCTTGCCGTGGAGCTTTGCCAGGATAAAGAGCGCGCCGGGGGGTCCGTAGGGCCCGTCTACGCGGGTGACCTTGCCGGGGGTTTCATAGGGGGCATGCTGGGAGGCTTCTTCCTCTTTCCTCTCATGGGCCTGGCAATGAGCTGCCTCCTTTTCGGCGCCCTCAAGGCTGCCGGGCTCTTTCTTCTTCTGTTATCGGGGAAAAGAAAGTAGTATAATAGCAAGAAATTCGGCGGTATTCCGCAGTATACCACGATGACGGTGCCACGGTGAGAAGAAGAGATTTCCTGAAGGTTGCAGCACTTACGCCTTTCGTCCTTGCCGCAGGAACGAATGTCCTGGGGCAGGAGTCCCGGCCTGCCTTCCACGAAGCGCTCTACTACCGGAAGAAGGGCTCGAGCAAGGTCGTCGAGTGCCTCCTGTGCCCCCGAAGCTGCACACTTCCCGACGGTGCCACGGGCTTCTGCCGGGCCCGAAAGAACATCTCCGGCAGGCTCTATTCCCTCGGCTACGGCTCGCCCTGCGCCGCACACATCGACCCCGTCGAAAAGAAACCGTTCTTTCACGTTCTTCCCAGGACGTATTCCTTCTCCGTGGCGAGCGCCGGCTGCAATTTCCGGTGCCGGTTCTGTCAGAACTGGCAGATCTCCCAGGTATCCCCCCTCGAGACCACGAACGTCAGCCTGCCGCCGAAGGACCTCGCTGCGGCAGCCGCCCAAAAGGACTGCAGAAGCATCGCCTACACATATACGGAACCGACGAACTTCTACGAGTACATGTTGGACACGGCGAAGACGGCCCGCGGGCGGGGCATCCTTAACGTCGCGCACTCCAACGGCTACATCAACCCCGAGCCTCTGAAGGCGCTGTGCAGGTACATGGACGCCGTCAACATCGACCTCAAGGGATTTTCCGAGGACTTTTACGGCAAGCTCTGCGAAGGCGAGCTCGCGCCCGTGCTCCTGACGATAAAGACGCTCAAGCGGTCCGGCGTGTGGGTGGAGATCACGAATCTCGTCATAGAGGGTTACAACGATGACGAGAAGATGGTGAGAGAGATGTGCCGGTGGGTTGCGAAGGAGGTCGGGCGGGACGTGCCCGTCCACTTCTCCCGCTTCTACCCCATGTACAAACTGACGGGGGTCTCACCCACATCGGTGAAAACGCTGGAGAGGGCCCGCGATGCAGGCTTCGAAGCGGGACTCCAGTTCGCCTACATCGGGAACGTCCCGGGCCATCCCGGAGAGAACACCTATTGCCCGAAATGCAAAACGATCCTCATCCAGAGATCGGGATACAATGTCCTCAACATGACCCTCAAGAACGGCAAATGCCCCTCGTGCGGGACAAAGATAGGAGGGATATGGGCGACATGAGAAAGACACGAGCGAACAAAGGCCTTGCGGCCCGGCTTCTGATGGCGGCGCTTGCCGTCTGTGTTCTTGTCCCCGCGGCATGCGGGGCGCTCGCGCAATCCGCAGCCCCGGTGAGAAAACCTGTCTTCGCCGGCTCCTTCTACCCTGCGGACAAGGTATCCCTGCAAACCATGGTGGACGGGTACCTGAAGGATGCAGAGCGCGTGGGCGACGCGCCCCCGGGGGTCTTCGCCGTTATCGCCCCCCATGCGGGATACGTTTATTCGGGAAAGACCGCAGCCTATTCATACAACGCCGCCAGGAGAAAGGGTATCACGACGGTCATCCTCCTCGGCTCGAGCCATCGCAGTTCCTTCAAGGGCATAGCCCTCTACCCGTCAGGCAGCTGGGAAACACCCCTCGGAAAGGTGACCGTCGACTCTGCCATGGGCAGGAAGATGGCCTCCCTCTGCGGGGCCGTGAAGAACAATCCCGGCGCCTTTGACGAAGAGCACTCCCTCGAGGTCCAGCTCCCCTTTCTCCAGCGGACGATCGAAGACTTCAAGATCGTCCCCCTTCTGACGGGCGCCGTTGAACGACAGGACGTGGAGGCACTCTCCGGAGCTCTCGTGACGGTCCTGACGCAACACAGGGGCAAGGTGCTTCTCGTCGTCTCCTCCGACATGTCCCATTACCATCCTTACAGCGAAGCGGTCAGGATGGACTCATCGACATTGAGGCTCGTGGCGGGCCTCGACGCGGCAGGCCTCCTTGAGGGGCTGGCGAAGAAAGAGAACGAGCTCTGCGGCGCGCCGGCGGTAGCGGCCTCCATGATGGCCGCATCGAAGATGGGGGCACAGGCGGAGGTCCTTCACTACACGAACTCAGGGGATACGGCTGGGGACAGGATGAGGGTGGTGGGTTACGGTTCCGTGGCCTTCTGGCAGCCCGACGGCAAGGCCGGCTCACCCCTTGCGGCGGCCGAGAAGAAGCGGCTCCTTGCCATCGCGCGGAAGACCCTCGAGGAATACGTATCGTCGAAGACCGTCCCCGAGATCGACGTCAAGGAACCCGGACTCCTCGAAAGACGGGGAGTCTTCGTGACACTCACGATCCACAAACAACTCAGGGGATGCATCGGCTATATCAAACCCGTGGCGCCCCTGTACAGGTCGGTCATGGAAATGACCGTCGCGGCATCGTCGAGGGACATGAGGTTCCGGCCTGTAACAAAGGGCGAGCTCAAGGACATAACCATCGAGATCTCCGTGATGTCACCCCTCAAGCTCATCACTTCGGTGGATGAGATCAAGGTGGGGACCCACGGCCTGTATATCGTGAAAGGGGGCAACGCGGGCCTCCTGCTGCCGCAGGTGGCCACCCAGTACAAGTGGGGCCGGGAGGAATTCCTGCAGAATACCTGTGCAAAGGCCGGCCTGCCGGAAAACACGTGGAAGGACAAGGAGACGAAGATCTACGTTTTTTCGGCGCAGATATTCTCGGAATAACGGATTTGGGTTCGTAACAACTGTCCAGGGAGTACACATGAAGATCAGCTTCGTCGTGCCGACGGGGAACATCGTCAACGAAGAAAGGGACCGCTTTCTCACACATGCCATGGGGGACTGCTGGCATGAGGACGGCGGCGGGAAACCTGTCACAATGTTCGCCCTCAAGGGCCACATCTGTTCGAGGTGCGGCCTGTTCTACACCGTAAGAAATGATTTCTCCACCCTGGAGGATTTCCTGAAACTCTACGAGTGGGCACGGGGCGAGCCGGGCCTCGCGGATTTCGTCGCTGAGTTTCGGGCCCGGGACCTCGTTAACGAGAAACGGGGGCCCGGAGCAAGAAAAAGGTTCGCCGACGGTCTCTACCGGATACTGACGGCACGCGGGAGGGAAAGGGAAGATGCTTGACAGCGACACACTCGACAGGTACGCCGACGTGCTCCTCTGGGGACTCACCACCGCCCGGAAGGGACGTTTCAGGAAGGGAGACGTCATCTTTCTCCAGTACGACCCCGCGGCTACATGCCTCGCTGAGGTCCTCTATGCGAAGATCCTCGACCGGGGCATGTATCCCCTTCAGCGGATGGGACTCACCACCTTCATGGAGCGTTCCTTCTACGAGAAGGCGACTGACCGGCACCTTGCCTGGCTGCCGCCGGGGGACAGGGAACTGTACGAGAAGGTCAACGGGAGGATATACCTGCGCGCCCCCGAGTCCCTCACCCACCTCAAGGACATTGACCCTATGCGGATAAGCAAGGTCCTCATATCCCGAAAGGTCTTTCGCGACATCCTCGACAAGAGGGAAGAAAAGGGGGTCTACAGCTGGACGCTGTGCACCTATCCCACCGCCGGGCTCGCGAAGCAAGCGAAGATGTCCGTTGCGGCCTATGCCGGTCAGATCGTCAAGGCCTGCTTTCTCGACGAAAAAGACCCCTTGAAGAAATGGGACACCGTCCATGCCGAGGCAACGCGCATCAAGAAATGGCTCACGGGTCTCAAGGTGCGGTATCTTCGGGTGAGCTCGAAGAACACCGACCTCGTCCTCACCCCGGGGGAGAGCCGGAAATGGGCAGGCATTTCGGGGCACAACATCCCCAGCTTCGAGGTCTTCCTCTCGCCTGACTGGCGCGGCACGGAGGGCACCTACTACGCGAATCTGCCATCCTTCCGGAGCGGGAATTACATAGAAGGCGTGCGTCTCGTGTTCAGGAAGGGAAAGGTCGTCGAGGCGGACGCGAAGAAGGGCGCCGAGTTCCTTAAGAAACAGATAGCCATGGACCAGGGCGCTTCCAGGGTCGGGGAATTCTCCCTCACGGACAAGCGCTTCTCCCTCATCGACCGGTTCATGGCGGACACGCTCTTCGACGAGAATTTCGGCGGCTCCGAGGGGAACTGCCATCTCGCTCTCGGGGCGTCCTACAGCGATACCTTCAGCGGCAACCCCGCCAGGCTGACGGCAGAGATGAAACGGAAGCTCGGCTTTAACGACTCCGCGCTTCACTGGGACCTTGTCAACACCGAGGCGAAGACCGTGACGGCGCGCCTCACGAACGGGAGAGAAATAGCCATCTACGAAAAGGGTGCCTTCTGTCTTCCATAAGGTCGCATAAGCACCTCTTCTTCTTCGTCGGCTGGGTGGGAATGGTGCTCTACTTCACCCAGAGGTGGATCTTCGGACCGCTTATCCCCTCCCTCATGGAGGCCTTCGTCACCGACAAGACCACGCTCGGCGTCGTCGGCGCCGGGTCGCTGTGGGGCTACATGCTCACACCCATCATCGCCGGCCTCATCTCCGACCGGTTCGGGAGGAGATACGTCGTCCTCTTCGGTATGTTCGGGCTCTCGGCAATGACGGTCGTATCGGGCCTCGCCCACTCCACGGGCCAGCTTTTCCTCTTCCGTTTCGTGACGGGCCTCATAGAGGGTTTTTTCTTCATCCCCATGATCGCCTTCACGATGGAACTCTTCCCCGAAAGGCCTGGGTTCTACGTCACCTTCATGTCCTCGGGCACGTCATTCGGCTGGTTCACGGGCCCCGCACTGGCGGGATGGCTCCTCGACCTTACCGGGAACTGGCGCATCCCCTTCATGGTGACAGGCATCGCCGGCATCATCCTCGCCGCTGTGCTCCTCATCGTATGGCCCGAAGAGAAGCGGGAGAGGCATCCCGGCGGCAAGCTCCTCGACCCGTCGATACTCACGCGGTCAAGCCTCGTCATGCTTGCGCTGGTGAGTTTCACCGCGATGTTCCAGATATCGGGGGAGTTCGGTTTCGCCATGTGGTACCCCGTCTTCCTGAAGACGGAGGTGGGGATGACGGCGTCGATGGCGGGCCTTGTGGCAGGCCTCTGGGGTGTGGGCCAGTTCATAGGCCGCCCGACGATGGGCCACATCTCCGACAGACTGGGGTACCGTAAGGTAGGCATCACCGGCGGCATCATCATGGGATTGTGCCTCATGCTGATCCTCAAGGTGGATAACCCCGCCGCCCGGGGTTCCATCACTTTCTTCACCGGTTTTGTGGGCTGCGCGGTGATGGGGTCGCTCTGGACCTTCACGGGCCTCACCTTCGCCCGCGCGCGGGGGCTCGCCCTCGGTGTGCTCACCACCTGGTCCTACGCCATCGCCTCCCTCTCCCCCATAACCATCGGCTGGATCGGCGACCATCACCGGGTCTCGACAGGCCTTCTCGTCATCTGTGTCCCCGCGGTCTTCCTCGCCTGCATCACCTTCGCGGCAACAAACCTTGTCAAAAAACAATGATCAATAACCAAACTCCAATGACCAGATAATCTCCAATAAACCAATAATCAATAACCAAACAGAAGACAGGGGCAATCAAAGCCTCTTTGTTTGATCATTGGGATTTGGTCATTATCTTTTTCATTGGTTATTGGGATTTGGTCATTGGTCATTGTCTTCCCAGTTGGTTATTGTATTCCCATTTGGTTCTTGTCCCTTTTGTGATACAATAGTCTCCGTAATCCATTCCAAATCTACCGAGAAGGAGTCTCGAGCCATGGGCAAGGCGATACCGGGTACTCTCCTGAAAATGTGGGAGCTTCTCTCAGACGACATTCAGGACGCGCTCCTTATCGCCGTCGAGAAGAACCGCGGGGCGCACAGAAACTTTCGGGGGTCGCCGGTCTCCTCCTGTCCCCACTGTGGCGAAGCGGACACGATGGATTGCTCCACCATAGACGCCATCGGGGACGCGACCGTGGGCCTGTGCCTCGTCTGCGGTTACCTGTGGTGCCTCGAATGCGACTCGTCCCTCCTTACCGGCATCAACTGCGGCCACTGGCAGATCTGCTCCTCCTGCAACGAGAAGAAGCAATCCACCGGCTACTGCAGCACCGCCCCTCTCGAATGCCCCCGCATCAGGGAATGGCTGAGAAAGAACCATCCGGTGGTCTAGAAGAAACCGTTGGAACCGTTAGAACCGTCTTTTTGGGACTCTTGACTTAAGTCAAGTGACGTACTGGATGATCTGGAGTAAAATAGGACACAGGTACAGCAACCAAAGTGAGAGAGGAGGGGTGTGATGAAATTTGAAATAGCTCCGAATGTTCACTGGGTGGGCAAGATAGACTGGGAGCTTCGAAAGTTCCATGGAGAGGAGTATTCGACCCACCGGGGTTCTTCTTATAACTCCTACCTCGTGCGCGACGAGAAGACGGCCCTCATCGACACGGTGTGGATGCCCTTCGCCGGTGAGTTCGTCGACAATCTGGCAAAGGAGATCGATCTTCGCTCCATAGATTTCGTCATCGCCAACCATGCCGAGATGGACCATTCGGGCGCCATGCCGGAGCTCATGCGGCACATACCGGACAAACCCGTCTACTGCACGGCGAACGGGGTGAAATCGCTCAAAGGCCACTACCACCAGGACTGGAACTTTCAGGTGGTGAAGACGGGTGACAAGCTGAGTCTCGGCAGGAAAGAGCTTGTCTTTATCGAGGCACCCATGCTCCACTGGCCGGACACGATGATGGAATACCTCACGGGCGACGCCATCCTCTTCTCCAATGACGCCTTCGGACAACACATCGCCAGCGAGCACATCTTCAACGACCTCGTCGTGCAGTCGGAGCTCTTCGAGGAGGCCGTCAAGTACTACGCCAACATCCTCACCCCTTTTTCTCCCCTCGTAACGAAGAAGATAAACGAGGTTGTGGGCCTGGGGCTTCCCGTCAACGCCATCTGCCCGAGCCACGGCGTCATCTGGCGCGACAACCCTCTGCAGATCGTCCACAAATACCTCGAGTGGGCGGACGGCTACCAGGAGGACCAGATCACCCTCATCTACGACACCATGTGGAACGGCACGCGCAGGCTCGCCGAGGCCATAGCGAAGGGCATAAAGGAGAAAGACGACAAGGTGACGGTGAAGCTCTGCAACATAGCCCGGAGCGACATCAACGACGTAGTCACGGAGATATTCAGATCGAAGGCCATCCTCCTCGGCTCGCCGACCATCAACAGGGGCATCCTC
This sequence comes from Syntrophorhabdus sp. PtaB.Bin047, assembly GCA_002067235.1. GTDB lineage: Bacteria > Desulfobacterota > Syntrophorhabdia > Syntrophorhabdales > Syntrophorhabdaceae > Delta-02. Next base: position 61,542 of record MVQP01000004.1, on the reverse strand, counting down.
AACGCGATGGCGGCATTGATCGAGATGGTCGCCGGACTAAAGTTCAGAAACAAGAGGGCGGCGGCCTTCGGCTGCTACGGCTGGAGCGGAGAGTCGGTGAAGATACTGAACGAGGCCCTCGGAAAGGCCGGGTTCGAGGTCGTCCATGAGGGCTTGCGGACAATGTGGCAGCCCGGCGATGACGAGCTGGCACAGGCGGTTCAGTTCGGAAGGGAAATAGCGGTGAAATGAGGGCTCCCTCCAGCCGTCATCCCGGACTTGATCCGGGGTCCGGAGATCTCTGCAGGGAGAGCCTTGCGACTTCAACCCGACACACAATATTAAGGAGGACAGAGGATGGACAAGCAGGCGATACTGGAAAAAGTGAAGGCCCGCATCGGTGCCGACGGCAAGATATCCTGCGAACAGGCGATGAAGCTCGCGGACGCGGAAGGCGTCTCCTACGGGGACATGGGAGACCTTCTCAACGAGTTCAAGATCAAGGTGGGGGCGTGTCAGCTCCACTTATTCCCCAACGCGGTGTGCAGCCCCACGGTCAAGTGATGCCCCCGTCCGGGACGTGCGCCGGCATCGCGGCGGCCCACGTCCCTGATTTCTCTTGTCTGCGGCCTCCCGTTCTGTTAGAATCTCTCATAGATACCAAGTGTTATGAGAGGTCAACGATAGATGAACATTCTCTCCGCAATCGGCAACACTCCACTCGTGGAACTGACCAACATCAACCCCAATCCCAACGTCAAAATACTCTGCAAGCTTGAGGGCTGCAACCCCGGCGGGTCCGTCAAGGACCGCCCCGCCCTGTACATGATAACCAAGGCCGAGGAAAGAGGCGAGCTCACGAAGGACAAGACGATCCTCGAACCCACCTCGGGCAACACGGGCATCGCCATCGCCATGATAGGAGCGGCGAAGGGCTACCGCGTCGAGCTATGCATGCCCGCCTGCGTGAGCACGGAACGTCGGCTCATCCTCCAGGGCCTCGGCTCGAACGTCTTCCTCACGCCCGCCAAGGAGAACATTGACGGCGCCATCCGCCAGGCCCACACGTTCCTGCACGACGAGCCGAAGAAGTACTACATGCCTAATCAGTACGAGAACCCCGACAACGTCCTGGCCCACTTTGAGACAACCGGCCCCGAGATCTTCCGCCAGACAAACGGGGAGATCGATTACTTCGTCGCCGGCATGGGGACGACGGGCACCCTCATGGGAACCGGCAGCTACCTCAAATCCGTGAAACCCGAGGTCAAGATAGTCGGCGTCGAGCCCGTCATGGGCCACACCATCCAGGGCCTCAAGAACATGCGCGAGTCCATGGTGCCCGGCATCTATCACCCGGGCGACCTCGACCTCAAGGAGATGGTGGAGGACGGCGAGGCCTTCGAAATGACAAGCCTGCTCGCCCAGAAGGAAGGGATATTCGTCGGCACCTCCAGCGGCGCCGCCGCGGCCGTCGCCATGCGCCTCGCGAAGATGATCGACCACGGGACCATAGTCGTCCTCTTCCCCGACCGCGGAGACCGGTACCTCAGCACGATGCAGTTCAGGTCGATCTGCGCGAAGTGTCCGCCGTAACAGACCGTTTGAACCGTTAGGGCCGTTGGAACCGTTGGAACGGGAAGGGCAATAGAGACCGTTGGAACCGTTTGGATGGGAAAGGCAATGAAGGCGGATTTTATCGCCTGGATGTGAGAAGCTGGAAGACGGTTCGAGGGTAGTTTTCTTTTCGCCTCATTTCTTTTATTGTCATTCCGGCGAAGGCCGGAATCCAGGAAAAATTGGGGGACTGGAACGACATCCCCGGGGTTGGGGCACATCTGAATGTTTTGGCAAACCAGGGCCTGACATCGCCAGGATCGAGGCAGGATGGCAGACCGCTAGATTCGCACTCAAATTGACGGTAGCAAAGTTTAGAGCGCCCGCCCCGAAGGTTCGACTGCAAAAGCGGTGGAGGTTGATGGAAAAAGCCGGAAAGATCAAAGCATGGCTTGTCAGCTTTGAGCTAATGCGTATAGTGTTCATAAAAACAGGGGGGGGTGTTCTCGTGGAGCAATTGGAGATTAGTAGAGCCTTTATGCTGCTGGAACCGGGCCCGGTTGTCCTTGTTACGACGAATGATGGAAAGAAGGACAACATCATGACGATCTCATGGACAATGGTCATGGACTTCACACCGGTCTTTGCCATGACGACCGGGGAATGGAACTATTCTTTCAGGGCCCTCCGGACAACGAAGGAGTGTGTTGTCGCGGTCCCCACCGTCGACATGCTCGATAAGGTCGTCGGAATAGGAACATGCTCCGGCTCCGATACGGACAAATTCACCAAGTTCAAGCTCACCCCCGTAAAAGGCAAGATGGTCAAAGCGCCCTTAATACAGGAATGCCTCGCCAACATCGAATGCAGGGTCATCGACATCATCAAAAGACACAACATCGTCATCCTCGAAGCCCTCGCCGCATACTTCGACACGTCGCGCAAAGAGAAACGAACCGTCCACGCCGTCGGCGACGGCACATTCATCGTGGATGGCCGCAAACTGGACCGAAGAATGCTGATGGCGTCGAAGCTTCCGGCTGGGGTCTAGCGCTCAATGATGGGTCCGGTGCGTGGGTCAGCGCGGGGTCTCATTCCCGTGCTCCGTGGGCCAAGGAAGAATCATGCGGCCAACGCACTGACCGGGGTTGTTTCACTGGGGAGTAGCGGCAATAGAGCCGTGGTCTTTATGGACTCGATCGAGATGAAGCCTATGATCGTCTACAGCTCGACAACCACTTCTCGTAGTCAATGGGATCAATGACGTCCAAGGCGTCTTGGATCACAGTCCGCAATCGATAGATTAGCTGTTGCAGAAAATGGAAAAAGGAAGGAAAATGGAAAGAAGCATTAAAGGGAAACAACTCTTGGAAGGTTGTCCTGTTTCTTCGGAACATAGACATCCTATGGCACAGACAAAACTCTCTTTTGACACTTCGTTGAATCTCTTTAAGGCGGTCTTCGAGAGCGCTCCGGATATTGCCGTCAATATACTCGACAAGGACTATACGGTCCTCTGGTCCAACAAGGTCATGGCGGCTGCGGTTGAGAAACCGTTAAGCGAGATGATTGGAAAACCCTGCTATAAGGTTTGGCGCAGGAGAGAAGCGCCATGCCCCGTATGTCTCTTGAAGATCGTTTCCGATACCAAAGAACCCTGTATCATGGAAAGATGGCTTGATTTGCCCAACAAGGAACGTCGGTACGCAGAAGTGAAGGCATACCCCATATTTGATGAGGATGGCTCCGTCAAACACATTTTCGAGATCATCATACAGATCACAGACAAGAAAAGAGACGAGAAAAAACGCAAGAAATACATCGAATCCCTTGAAGAAACACTGAGAGAATTGAACAAAACCGAAAACATCGACCACGTAAAACCGGTCGCAGAAGGTCGGGATATCGCTCTCACCCTTCGGGAGCAGGAGGTGCTCAGGCTCATCACAAGAGGGTTTTCCAACAGGGAGATCGCCGATATCCTCTGCATCAGTCCCGATACAGTTAAGACACACGTCAGAAATATCTTTTTCAAGCTCGCTGTTAAAGACCGCACCCAGGCGGCGGTCTGGGCGGCTTCCCACAACCTCAGGTAAACCCGTTGTTGTGTCACCCGTTCGGGTGATTGTCACGCCCGGCACTCTCCCCGTATCATTGTAAGAAAGGAGGCGGACGGATGACATCGTTTGATCCGGTTGAGTACAAAGTAATTGAACGGCAGGTTTACAGCATGACCGCGTCCGGGTATGATGAATACGGGTGCAAAGTATTCGAAGACCTGGCGCAGCCCCTTCTTGACGCTGCAAGTCTTCTCCCCGGACAGCATATCCTCGATGTTGCCTGTGGACCTGGAATTCCTTCGCTCACGGCGGCATCCCTTGTTGCCCCAGGCGGGGTAGTGACGGGGATCGACCTTGCTCCGGGGATGTTAGATATTGCAAAGAAAAAGGCTGAAGAAAAGGGGATTAGTAATGTTGTCTTTCGAGAAGGCGATGCGGAAGCGTTACCGTTTCCGGATGATTCGTTTGATGTGGTTCTCTGCAGTCACGGACTGGTGCATATGACCGACCGGATGAAGGCCCTGCAAGAGATGAGGCGTGTTCTTAAAAGGATGTCTGGCACCCTCGCACTCTCCGTTTGGAGCACACCTGATCGCGCCATTGTGATCGGGATCGTCGCAAGAACCATTCGCGAGCTATGGCCTGCTGCTGTTGTGCCCGGCGCGCCCATGTGGTTCGATTTCGGATTGGAAGGGGTACTCGAAAAAGCGCTATCCGATGCCGGCTTCCGTAGCATTCGAACCACGCGCCACAACTTTTCGCTTGAGGTGAAAAGCTCGGAGGAATACTGGGATATGGTGGTAGGGATAAGTGGCCGACTCCAAATGCTTCTCAAGAATATACCAGACGAAGTCGCTTCCAACATAAGGCTGACCGTCATAAGGGCCGCAGAGCACTTTCGTTCGGAGGATGACCGTATCACGATACCATGTCAGGAAGTGGTCGGGCTGGCAATGGCTTGAATCATGTGCAGGCAGGGAACGTTCCTTCAAAAGCAAATACCTTTTGCAGGCGAGCTTCGCTCCGTTCCTTCGCTTGGTTTTTGACCCTCACTTCCCCCCTCGCGCGTGGTCCTGGCTCCCCCGGGCAGCCGTTAGCATAGGATCACGGGACCCGCTCAAGCTTTCGGGGAGCGCGGACCGGGTACAGAGTGACCGGAACCGATGCGTCTGGCTGCACCATGTTGGCGATACGCGGCAAAGCTATGTATGCGGACGACCAGTCTGCAACCCGCACCCACCTCTGTCCGCACCGTCTTTTTGCTTTTGACCTGAAACTTGAGACCAGCAACCTGCAACCGTCTCTCGCAGGTGTGATCCTTAAGCGTGGCTGCCCGGGGGAGCCAGGATCACGCGCCCCGCAACCTGCCGCATGACTCCCCCATAGAAGGGGTTTCAGCTTTGCAGCGGGGCACACAGCTGAATGGGTCATGTATTGCCATATGGCGAATCATCGGCTATATTGCATTTGGAATGCATAATGGACGATATTGACAGGCTTTGACCGAGCGAAACCTGTCCATCCCGGTCAGCACCTTGTAGTTTTTTTCTTTGTCTTTGACTCTTGAACCCTTGAACCCTGGAACGGTCTTCCAGCCCCTTGCGGAACGCCCCGTATTCTGCAAGAATAGTAAAGGAGGTGGCACATTGAGCTATGTTGTAGGGATTGTATGCTTCAAGGATGAGTCCGCTTACCGCAGGGCGCGTGAGATCTTTACGGATTCGAGGGACATGCCCGATACTTTTGAAGATTGGAAGACCCTCGTCAGGAGGGAGCTCGAAGAGATAAGGCGTGCCGGCAATGTCGCCATCCGCGCGGACTTCGATCCGGAGACGTTTCTCGATTGGTGCAGGTCGCGGGGATTCCAGCCGAATTCCCAGGCGAGAACGGCCTTTGCCGAGCATGTCGTCCTCGAATACCAGAAGACAGGCAAAGGGACGATCATCGAATAACCCGCACGGGGAGACGGGGTGACAGGGCATCGGGAAACCCGGGATACCCTTAGACCCCGCTTATCTCCTCCATAATGACAATCTCCGTCTTTCCGCTGGTGAATGAGGCGCTCTTCTCGAAGAACTCCTTCAAATAGGGTGTGGACGAATGGAACTTCAAGGATTCCTTGTCCCTGTATTGTTCGACCACGACCAGGGTGTTTGGGTTCCCTTTCTCCACGTTGAGAGAATACAGGACCGTACCTTCTTCTTTGGCTACTTCAGGCATCAATGCCTTGAACGCCGCCAACGCTTCGTCCATTCTTCCTTCCACGATCGGCAGCCTGGCGATAAGTGTAACCATTCCGATACCTCCTCTTTCTGTGTCTGTCAGATGAAGTTTATAGCATGTCGTCGCGGCGATTATCAAATGCCGCAAAGACCGGGGAACCGTGTTCAAACAGCTGCCCCGGCATCGCCTCCACGGAAAGGATCCCATCGGCACGCTTGTGCGGCCCGCTGTTGATTTCGCGACAACAAGGTAGTATATATCTGTATCACTTAAGAAAGAACAGAGGGGGAAAGGGTGCTTGCATCACTTTTCAGTTTCGCGTCGAAGGATCTCGGCATCGACCTGGGTACCGACAATACGCTCATCTACGTGAAGAGCAGAGGTATCGTCTCCAATGAACCTTCCGTCGTGGCCGTTCACGAGAATTCGCGGGGAACAAGGAAGATCATTTCCGTTGGTACGGAAGCCAGGAAGATGCTGGGCAAGACACCGGGCAACATCGTTGCCGTGCAACCTCTCAGGGATGGCGTGATCGCCGATTTTGAGACAACCGAGGCAATGCTGAGGCACTTCATCCACAAGATACACAACAGAAAGCATTTCGCGAGGCCGAGGGTCGTCATTTCCGTGCCCTCCGTGGTGACTCCTATTGAAAGGCGCGCCGTCAAGGAATCAGCCGAGTCCGCGGGGGCGCGTGAGGTGTATCTCATCGAGGAGCCGATGGCCGCAGCGATCGGCGTGGGCATGCCCATCACCGAGCCCAGTGGGAACATGATAGTCGATATCGGCGGAGGCACCACGGAAGTTGCCGTCATCAGCCTTGCCGGCACCGTTTACTGCAATTCCGTGCGTGTCGCCGGGGACAAGATCGATGAGGCCATCGTGCAGTACCTGAGGCGGAAGTATGGTCTTCTCGTCGGCGAGAGGACGGCGGAGAGAATAAAGGTCACCATCGGCTCGGCATGCCCGGGTCCCGACGAAGAAGAAATGACGATGGAGGCCAGCGGGAGAGATCTCACGAGCGGGATACCGAAGACGCTGGAGATCTCGTCACGAGAGGTAAGGGAAGCCATAGCGGAGCCCGTCAACACCATCGTGGACGCGGTGCGGATCGCTCTCGAACGCATGCCGCCGGAACTGGCCTCGGATATTGTAGACAAGGGTATCGTCATCACCGGCGGTGGAGCGCTTCTGAAGAACCTCGACCTTCTCATCAGCAGTGTCACCCATCTTCCCGTCATCATCGCGGAAAACCCCCTGACCGCTGTGGTCGAGGGGGCGGGCAGGGCACTCGACGAAATACGCCTTCTCAAGGAGATCGCGACGGACCTCTGAACAAGAGGCGGGAGGGGCCGCTCTCCTGACCCTACTTCCCGGGCGATGACGGGGGTGCCGATTGTTGTTGTTCTATCATCCCTTTGAGCTTCTGTGCATCTCTGTTGTTCGGTTCCATCTGAAGCACTTTGTTGCACAGTTCAAGGGCCTTCCCGTAGTCATTCAGCTTGAAATATGCATACGCCTTCCAGAAGACCGGATAGGCCCATTTCGGGTCGCCCTCGATGGCGAGGTCGTAAAGCGGCAATGCGTCCCTGTACTTTCCCATGAGCAGCAGGATGTAGCCTTTCTCGGCGTAGATATCGCTAATGAGAAGCTTTGAGCTGTCCTTCCCTGACTTGACCAGTTCCAGCGCCTTGTCGAGATAGGGCTGAGCCTGCTCGAACTTCTTCTGAGCATTATAGACATGTGCAATGCGAAAGACCGTCCGTGCGTACAGAGGGTCCATGGCATGGGACTTCTTGTAGCATTCGATCGCTTTGTCGTATTCCCGTGTCTGGATAGACTTGTCGCCTTCGGTCCTCCAATAGGCGGCGTCCTGCACCTTTTCGTCCGCGGCCCGTGCTGCCGGGGCAAGAAATACGAGAAACGCAAGAACAGCAAGGATGGAATATCTTCTTCTCATATGCAGACTCTCCTCTCAAGATGTCACAGGGCAGGGACCCCGGGGAAACCTGATGGACCTCCCGGGACCTCCTTCGTACCCTGCATTCTTATCCATTGTCCACGAATTTCCAACATGTTGCAAGAGGCAAAACCGAGAAAGCGGTTCAACGTTTCACGTTTCAGGTTTCAGGAAAAAGACCAAGACCGTACAGGCAACTGTCAACACAATCACGGACCAGGGCATTTTGGCAGTTGACTCGCAACACGCAAACCCGGAACCCGCAACCGTCTCTTGCCTGAAACCTGAAACCTGGGACCTGGGACCTTCTTTATCCCTTGAACCGTCTTTCGGTTGCATATCCCCTGGTAACCTATTATAATTCTGCATGATTTTGTCCGACATGGCAGCTTCGCGCCTTTCACTGCTGAACCGGTCTTTGTTGATCGCCGTTTCGCTGCTCATACTCTTCCCCTGCCTGAGCACGGCATCGTCTGACCCTGTCCGTTTCTTCCGGATGGGGGACGGGAAGATAAGCATACGGAACGAGCACAACGGACGGGAAGCAACGGTAAACCTCTTTGATGCCGACGGCAGGTTCAATGAGGATGCGCTCGACGCCATCGACAGGGTCTTCGGTTTTACCGACGGTCGGAAGGGAGAGCACATCTCCGTGAGGCTTCTCGTTCTCCTCGATTATTTCACTGACAGGATCGCCCCGGGCAAAACCATCCACCTCGTCTCAGGCTACAGAAGTCCGGCATATAACCAGAAGCTGAAGAAGTCCGGCGGCAACGTGGCCAGGACGAGCGCACATATGGACGGCATGGCTCTGGATTTCTACCTCGACGGGATAAACGGCAGGCTCCTCTGGGATACCATCCGCAGGGAGAATTGCTGCGGCGTCGGCCATTACGGGGGCAAGAACATCCACCTCGATTCCGGAAAGCCCCGCTTCTGGGAAGCGGCAACGTCAAAGACCGGCACCAGGGAAAGCGAATTCAACCGCAAACTCTACCTCTCGACCGAATACGACCGCTACAGGCAGGGGGAAAAGGTCCGCTTCTTTCTCACATCCTTAAGCGACTTCCCTTTCGGGATCCGCAAGACGGCAACTTTGCTCCAGGACGGCGACGGGAAGACCGGCGTGACACCCCTGACGATCGAGGGACAGGAAGGGGAAGAGTGCGTTCCGATCAACGACAGGAACGCGTCGCGGTCCATTCGCGCAACACTGCCCGAGGGAGTGGCATCGGGCAAATACAGGATCCGGTTGGATTTCTGCAGGAGACCATTCGAGCAGATGCCGGCAACGACCTTATCGAACGAAATAGAGATCGTCGAAGATGAAAAGACGGTTCAAGGGTCCCAGGGCTCAAGAGGTCAAGAAGAAAAGAGATCCCGGTAGCATTCGTCCGCCCCCCTTCTCAAACCCGGGCTGCATCCCCTGCCCCTTACGTCCTGCGGGAGCTTCTGCGTTCCATCTCGTTGTGATATGCCCGGGTGATGTCCTTTCTGCTCACCATCGACACGATCCTGCCGGGATCCCTTCTCTCCACCACCGGCAATTCCCGCACGTTCACGTCAGCCATGAGCTGCAGGGCCGTGTTCAGGGAGTCCTCCAGCGTGACCGCCGTCACCCCCGTCACCGCTATGTCGCGCGCGACAACGAGGGGCTGGAGCGAGGAGTCGGCCATGGCCGTGCGAAGATCGGTCATCGAGATAATCCCGACAAGGCTGCCATTCCCGTCGACCACGGGGAAATCCTGCTGGTAGGAGTCCACCATGAGATCGACCATGCCCTTGAGATCCATCTCCTCGGGGATGGTCTCGATCTTCCTCCCCGGCACTATCGCGTCCCTTACGAGGAGGTGGTCCATGATGTCCACCGAGTAGTCCCCCACGTGAGCGGGGGAATCGACGCGTGTCATTACCTGCTTCTCGTAGAGGGTCGTCCTCCCGAGAAGAAGATACGCGAGGGCGGAGACGATCATCATGGGAAGAATGAGGCTGTAGCCCCCCGTCATCTCGGCAACCATGATGAGCGCGGCGATGGGGGTCTTCGCCACCCCCGCGAAGAAACCTCCCATGCCGACGAGGACAAAGGCAGCCGGCTGGGTCACGATCTCCGGGAATATCCTCCCGCAGATGTTCCCGTAGAAACCCCCGAGCATGGAACCGATGAAAAGGGACGGGGCGAACACCCCCCCGCTCCCGCCGGAACTGATGGTGAGCGTGGTGGCCACGATCTTGCCGAAGACAAGGGCGATCATGAGACTGACGGCAAGTTGCCCGTCGATGGCCGACTGGATCCATTGATATCCCCCGGCGAGGACCTCCGGCAGGAAGAAAGCAAGTACGCCGAGCAAAAGGCCCCCCAGGGCCGGCTTCAGCCATCTCGGCATGTCGAGGCGCCTGAAGAACCGGTCCCTCGCTCCGTAGAACGTATTGACGTAGAGATAGCCGGCGACGGCACACACAAGCCCCAGTCCGGCATAGAACGGCAATTGCACGGGTGTCGCAAGCATGAAAGCGGGCGTCGTAAAGATCGTCGCTGTCCCGTCAAAAAGTGTGAAGACCATGAAACCCACGACAGAGGACAGGATGCAGGGGATAATCGCCTCGAATTCGAATTCGGCGCTGGTGTAGAGAACCTCGGCCGCAAAGAGGGCGGCACCCAGAGGCGCCTTGAATATGGCCCCTATCCCGCCCGCGGCCCCGGCAAGGAGCAGCATGCGCCGCTCCCTTTCACTGAGCTTGAGAGCGGAGGCGAGTATGGACCCGAACCCCGACCCGATCTGGGCGATGGGTCCCTCCTTTCCCGCCGACCCTCCCGACGCTATCGTGATGGCCGAGGCCAGTGTCTTGATCGCCGGCACTCGCTTGCGCACAAGTCCCTTCTTCCTGTGGAAGCTGTCGATCATGGCGTCCGTGCCATGCCCCTCCGCCTCCGGGGCAAAGCGGAACACGATAAAACCCGACATGAGCCCCCCGAGCGCGGGGATCCAGAGCATCATCCATCGACTGAAAGGGAAACCGAGAAAGGTGAGGTCAGGCATGTGACCGGGCGTGAGATACAGGATGAGGTCATGGGTGAAGAACTTCGTGCCCGTCTTGATCGCCCAGTTGAAGACAACACCCCCGAGGCCCGAGACGATGCCCACCGCTATTCCCAGCAGCGTACCTGTCCAGATACGCTTTATGCGTCGCGGGGTGAATGGTTGAGGGATCCTGGCGATCATGCGTGCAACACTATCATGGCTGTCATGGAGGGGTATGCAGCTGTCGGTCCGCCCGGCCTGCCGCATACCCGCAACGTAAAAGGATAGCGCAGGCAAAAAAGGGGCGTCAACCTGTTTTTATTCTGGCATCGCAGATCCTGACACCGCGTGAGGTGACGAACACGGGGTTGAGGTCCATCTCCCGGACCTCCGGATGGTCTTCAAGAAAGGTCGAGATCCTGAACAGAAAGTCCTCTAGCGCCGGAAGATCGATGGATCCGCTCCGGGGGTTGACGAGCGCTTCATATCCCTTCAGCTCTTCCAGCATCTCCCTTGCGTCCCGGCGCTCTATCGGGACGAGCCTGAAAGACACGTCCTTCATCGCTTCCACGAAAACGCCTCCAAGTCCGCACATGAGAACGGGGCCGAACTGCGGGTCGGTGAGCATGCCCACGATCACCTCGGCACCGGACCCCTGCTCCTGCACCATGACGCCATCGAGCCTCCTTCCGGGGTTAACGGAGGTGAAAGCGCCGACCATTTCCCTGAACGCCTGCCTCACCTCGGCGGCGTCCTTGAGGGATACCCGTATGCCGCCGGCCTCCGTCTTGTGCACCACATCCGGAGAGGAGATCTTGAGCGCAACCGGGAAGCCTATCTGAGCCGCCCTCACGGCGGCCTCGTCCTCGCCCGCCGCAAGGATGCTCTTGAGGACGGGGAGCCCCTCCTTCTCAAGGAACGTCACGGCATCCACGGAGAGCATCAACGGTCCCATGTCCTCACCCCCTTCGCGTTCGTAAGCGCGCTCACCTTCCACAGGTTGGCCATGGCCCTGGCGGCCCGCTCCGGCGTGGGAAGGATCGCGATCCCCTTCCTCCTGTCCAGCGCCCCTATCGGTCCGTCCCATATGCCGGGAGGAGCGGTGAAACAGCCGATGACGGGCTTCCTGAAAGGGTCGACCGCCTTCATGTATTCGACCATCCCTTCCGCCAGCTTGAGGTTCGCCGACGCGTACATGGCAAGAAAAATAACACCGTCCGTTCCGTTGTCATCGAGGACCGCCTTCAGTATCTCGATGATGTTCCCGGGATTGTACCACGCAGGCCCCATGTCCACGGGGTTCGTGCGGATGGCGATGGGCGGCAGGAGGTCATTGATCCTTCGCTGCGTCTCTTCCGAGAAGCTCGACAGGCTGAGCCCGCAGGGCTCAAGCGCGTCGGAGGCGATCATCCCGGGACCCGCCTGACCGGAGAGGACGGCGACGCGTGCCCCCCGCGGCAGCGGGCACGAATCGATGGCCTTTGCCGTATCGAGGAGTTCTTCCGCCGTGGCGACCATGAGGATGCCCGCCTGGCGCAGGGCGCCTTTCCAGATCGCGTGGTTCCCTGCAAGAGACCCGGTGTGGAACCGGCTCGCGCTGTCACCCTTTTCGCTCTTGCCGGCCTTCAGGGCGATGATGGGCTTCCTTCCCCTGAACAACCTCGCGACGTCGAGAAGCCTTCTCGGCTCATCAAGCCCTTCTATGTACAGGGCGATCACCTTCGTGGAGTCGTCCTCGTTGACGAGGTACGTCAGAAGCTCCGGGAAATCAACATTACAGCGGTTGCCGAGGCTCATGAGCTTCGACATGGCCACCCTCTGTTCGATGGCGAGAAAGCCGCAGAGGTGGCAGATGCCTCCACTCTGGCTGACGAGCGCCACACCGCCCTTCTCTATCCTCGAGAATTCCGACGTGAACGAGGCATTCACCGAGGAGCTGAGGTTGACGAAGCCGAAGGTATTGGGGCCGATGATCGGCAGGCCGTACCGGCCGGCGATATCCTTGATCTCTTCCTCGAGGGAGGCGCCGCCGGGGTCCTCGATCTCCTTGAAACCGGCGGTAATAAGCACCACGCCGCTTATGCCCTTGCGACCGCACGCGTGCAGCGTCTCAGCCACCATGCCCGCGGGCACGGCGATGACCGCCAGATCCACAACGCCGGGTATCGCCTCCAGCGAAGGATACGATAAGAGACCCCAGACCTTCTCGCCTCTGGGATTCACCGGGAATATCCTCCCCCGGTAATTGCCGACGAGGCTTTTCATCACGTGATAACCGAGCTTGTCGAAACTGTTGGACGCCCCGATGACCGCGACGGAGGCGGGAGAAAAGAGCCGGGCAAGCTTCTCATTTATCATACAACCCCCCCCCGTTAACAGATCGAATGACATCCCCACTATTCTCTAGCATGCCGCCAGGGAAAAAACAACCCATCCCGGGCATATCGGGGGGGTCAGGACGAAAATGCCCCGTGCTCCCGGCGGGTGCCGGGACCACGGGGTGGTCTTTTTCTTTTCTTCTCCTCCGTTGCCTCCAGTGAGGAGCTCCGGGCGACGAAGGGGCGTGAGACAGCCTTTACGCCGTAAATCCCCTCACACCTTGAACTCCGACACCGCACCCTCCAGCGACACCGAAAGCGTGGAGAGTTCGAGAGCGGCCTGGGTCACCTGCTCCGCGGTGCTCGAGGATTCCTTCGTGACCAGCGCGACCTGTTCTATGTCCTTCGCGATCTCGGCGGTCGTGGAGTTCATCTCCTCGATTGCGGCGGCTATCTGGTGCAGCATGGACTGAAGGTTGGAGGCGCTCCCCACTATCTCATTGAGGGCAGTGCCGGCCTCATTGGAGAGCTCCACGCCTGTCGCCACCTTCTCGGTGACCTCTCCCATGGAGCCGACGGCCCCGTCGACACCCTCCTTTATGGATGTCACCATCCCTGCTATCTCCTGGGTGGACTTGCTGGTTCTCTCGGCAAGCTTCTTGACCTCGTCGGCGACGACCGCGAAACCCCGGCCCGCCTCGCCGGCCCGCGCGGCCTCTATGGCGGCGTTGAGGGCGAGAAGGTTGGTCTGGTCCGCTATGTCGTTGATCACGTTCACGATCTTTCCGATCTCCTCGGACTGGTCCCCGAGGGCCTTCACGAACTCGGAGGACTTCTTTACCGTCTCCGCTATCTCCCTCACCTCATAAACGGACTTATTGACAATGGCGCTTCCCTTCTCGGCGGTGGAAAGCATGTCTTTCGCGGAATCGGAGATGTTGGACGTGCTCTTTGCTATGTCGAGAGATGCCTGCGACATCTCCTCCGACGCCGTCGACACCTGGATGGTCCGCTCGACCTGTGCCGAAGCACCCCGCGACAGCTGCTCGGCGCTCGCGCTCAACTGGTGGCTCGCGGAGGCAACGCTCGCGGCGGAGCCCTTGACGCCCGAGATCAGCCTCTGCCACTTGTCGACCATGGTCCTGAATGCCTCGGCCTCGTCGCCGAACTCGTCGCCGCGCCCCGCCGCCACCTGCACCGCCAGGTTGCCGTCGGCAAGGGTCTTTGCCGTCTCGATGTTCTTCCGGATGGGATTGATGATGCTCCTCGTGGTGACAACACTCACGAAGACGCAAAGGGCAAGGCCGATGATCCCGGCGATGACGAGGGCGAACTTGAGGTTCCTGTTCGCCTCGCGGATCTCCCTGTACTTCTTCTGCACACCGTCCACCTGGAATTTGATGAGCTCATCGACGGTCTTCATGTAGGGCGGCGGATCGGCCTTCATCTTCATGAACTTGAGGGCCTCGTCCCAATTGCCCTCGTCGATGGCCTTGTTCATCTTCCCGTTGATCTCCCGCGCCTCGGCGGCACCCGCCCTGTACCGGGCGATGATGTCCTTGCCCTCTTTGCTCGTCTCCATCTTCTCGAGCTTCTCAAGGTCCGCCTGGTAGGCTTTTCTCCTCTCCGCGGCCCCCTGGAGGACGGACTTGTCCCTGGTGTAGACCGCCTTCGCCTGGTCCTTGTTAATGACCAGGAGGTTTGCGAGCACGGAACTGGCGAGTGTGGCCTTCTGGAAGCTCACTTCCGTGATCTCGTCCACACGTCTGTCCGTGTTGGTCAGGTTGTTGAAGCTTATGACGCACAGCACGGCGATGATGCAGAACAGGATCGCATACCCGATCGCCAGTCGTTTGCCTATCTTCAGATCATGTAATCTCATCCCAAGGGTTCCTCCTCGTTGATAATCGCTACGCACACCCATCGCGCTGAGGAGAAGTCCTTTCGTACGACCTTATGAAGCCTCGGAGATGGTTGCGCGTCGTACTAGAATGTTCTCGGCAGGCAATCCGAATACTTAAAGGACCGTCGCCTTCCGTCTTGTCGCTGTCACTTGTCTTCCAGCATCTGCTCCACCTGCGCCATCTTGCCGAGGGCGGTCTCCTCGGAGATGAGGACCATCCCGCAGGAGGGGCAATGGGGCAGGTCGGTGGTGAAGCGGTTTCCCATGTAGGTGACGGTGACGGGTCCCATGACCAGGTCGCGCCCGCATCGCTGACATTGCCATTTCAGTTCGTCCTGTCCTTTTTCTCCACCGTTCATGAGACCGTCACTTCCATGCGATGACTGTAGGCGTTGTGGATGACGAACCCTTCGGCACACCTCTCATACTCGACCCAGAAGGTGACCTTGCGCGGTTTGAAGGAGGCCTTGAGGCGGCCCGTCCCGGGATGGCGGAACTTCTCTCCGCTCGATTCCGCGTGATGAATGACCCGTTGCAGGTCTTCGTCGAGGATGCGGCGCTCTTCCAGGAGCCTGCGCACCTCCGGCCTTATCTGTAATCTGATCTCTCCGTGCCCTGTCCTCTTCGGGGGCTCCTCTTCGGACCAAAGCTCTTTCAGCAGACGCTCTTTCAGCCGCCACCGGTTCTCCTGCCGCTGTGACCAGCCGGGATCCTTGCGGACCGCCGGATCCGGGACCTGTCGGTCCGGGAAGAGCAGATCCAGCAGATGGAGCACCCGTTTGCCCGCAGACGCCAGCCTGTCACGGCACATGGCGCAGTAGGCCAGGTAATCCTCCTCGCTCCTTCTGGCCCTCACGCGTGCCGTTTCACGGGCGATCTCCGGGTTGGCATTCTGCTGGAGCCCCCCGAAGCCGCAGCATTCGGTCTTCCCCCGGCCAAGCTCCAGTTCCCCGACGCGGACCCCCAGCCGGCCCAACACATGCCGGACTGACGCCTGAACGCCCGGTTCCGTCCTCGTCGTACAGGGATCGTGAACAACGAGGTGCCGCTCACAGGAGATCCCGGGCGGGATGGGCCCTCCCGTCTCGTCGAGTACCGTCCACAGGGAGACTGCGGGAACCTCCGGCAGATGCTCCCTGAGCAGCTGAAGACATGTGGAACAGGCAAGGATCAGTTTCGGACTTCCGAGGCTGTTCCATTGGCCCCGCAGCGCCTCCATACCCTCATCGAAGCGCGCCTTTGAGCCGGCCCACCAGGCCGGGGCCGCGCAGCATCCCAGCACCAGCCCGACCCCTCCCGTAAGTGCGGATCTCAGGTACTCATACACGGCGATGACCTTGTCCGGTTGAGAGCCCGCAAGCTGGCAGCCCGGGAAGAAGGCCAGGGCGCTGGTCTCAAGGCCTGGTTCATGACGGGCGAGGGCAAAGCGGTCGCTTAAGCTCACGGCCATGTCCTCAAGGGCAAACTCGTGGGCCGACGGGGGCATCTTGCCCCTTTCCACCATGCTCCGGCGCGCCTCGAGACAAAGGTCCTGCATCGCGAAGTCTTCGGGGCAGACCGCCTCACAGAGCCCGCAGAGACTGCAGGAATTGATGAGCCTGTTCGCCTGGTGCGCCCCCATCACGATGGATTCGTTATTGTAGATCTCCCTGGCATATTTCCTGGGATATGCGCCGAACCGTTCCAGGTAAACGCAGACCTTCACACACTCCAGGCACCGGCACTGCAGACACCGCCGGGCCTCGTGGAGGGCCTCCTCGCCGGAATAACCCTTAAGGGGGTCCGCCGCCTTCACGGCGGGCAGAGGGATGACGCCGGCGATGCTGGTATAGAGGCGCGTCGATGACGGCCCTTCCTTTTCCCGTCCCGCGGTAAGAGACACCCTCTGGATGTGGCGGTCGATGGAATTGGCAGCGAAGCGCCCTTCGGCCGCCTGCCAGACGGGCGACACGCGGCCCTCACGGGGCAGCCCGCCCGCAAAGACCCCTTCGCGGCTTGTCCTCTGCGTCCCCGGCTCGACCCGTATGCCTCCGGAGTCGTCCCTTTCGAGACCCCAGGCACCGCCGGGCAGGCAGTCGAGACCCAGGTAGACGGCATCAAAGGTCTCGAGGCACCGCTCCAGAAACTCCGGCCGGTGCGTGGCGGCGCCTGTCTCCACCTCCATACCCAGTTTCATGAGAAAGGCTATTTCCTCATCAACGACGCTCCGGGGCAGAAGGTCCGGGTGGCAAAGGGCCAGCTCCTCCCCCGGTCTCTCCCCCGCCTCGAAGATGCGGACTCCGTATCCCTTCCGCAGACAGTCCCAGGCCACGGCGAGGCTGCTGAGGCCGCTGCCGCCTATGGCGACGCGCTTGCCCCGGGGCGGCAGTACGAACAGTTTCCGGGGCCTGGCATCCTGGCACACGCAAGAACGCTCCAGGGCGCCGATGCGGATGGCCTCTCCCGCCTGCGAACGCTTGCAGAACGTCTCGCAGGGGGCATCACAGATGCGGCCCAGGATGTTGGGCAGAGGCATGGTCCTGTGCAGGACATTGAGCGCCTCCGCCGCGTCATTCCGCGCCAGGTGCCCGATAAAGGCGCGGGCATCGACGTGCAGGGGACAGGCGGCCGAACACCAGGGAGGCTCGTCCTCAATGCACCTCTCTTCCCGCTTGCGCAGTTCCTGTTGATCCATGGTAAATGTGTCCCGGGACCCGGGGACCGGACCGCTTAGCCCCGGCCCCGGGTCGATCCGTTGACTCTTTCCTGTTTCAATACGGCCGCCATCGCTCCCTGCGGCCCCTCCTACTGCCCCTTGAGCCCCGCAAGGACCTTCTCCGGCAGGGCCGGAAGATGCCTGATGCGCACCCCCGTCGCATCGTAGATCGCGTTGATGACGGCCACGTGTGACGAGGTCAGGGGAAGCTCGCCCACACCGGCGGCGCCGAAAGGCCCGTTCTCGCGGGGTGTCTCGATGTAATGGATATCGATCCTGTCGGGGATGTCCTTCGGATAAGGGAGTCCGCAGGCATGAAGAGTAGTGTGCTTCTTCAGGTCCTCAAAGTCCTCAGAGAGGGCAAGGCCGATGCCCTGCGCTATGCCCCCGTAGATCTGGCCGTCGACGACCAGCTTGTTGTTGATCCTGCCCACGTCAGCCATGACGGTGAACCCTTCCACGGCCGTTTTGCCCGTCTTCGTATCGACGGCGACCTCGGCCATGAACATGCCGTACATGTAGACGGGGAAGGGTGCGCCCTGGGCGGTCTCCAGCGAGCAGGCGGTGCACATTGACGCGGTCCAGACACCGGAATAGGAGAGTGCCAGCTTCTCAGCCACCATCTCCTGGTACGTGCGATAGGTGCCGTCGGGCTTTCTCATGGCGGCGACCAGCATCTCACAGCCGTTCTTGATGGCATTGCCCGTCATCACCTGGGAGCGGCTGCCCCCGGCGGGACCGGCGTTGGGCGTGAGCGCCGTGTCATTCATGACAAGGTGGATCTGCTCCGGGGTGAGCTTCAAGGGCCTCAAGGCCTTGTGGGCCGTACCCAGGACGCCCATGTCGGCCCCCTGGCCGTGGTCCTCCCAGGCGCTGAAGACCGTCACACTGTTGTCGGGGTTCAATTCCACGCGGATCTCGGAGCTGTCCGGCCCGTCAAGGCCGCAGCCGTAAATGCCGAGGGAGATGCCGACACCCCTCCTGACATCCCCGGTGGAGCCCGCCTTCGCCTTCTTTTTGGCCTCCTGGTAGAGTGGGCGCAGCTTGTCGATCATCTCGGCGAAGCAGAGGACGTCAGGCGTCTGGCCCGTCGGGGTCGTGTCTCCCGGCCGGTAGACATTGCGCGCCCTGAGTTCCAGGGGATCTTCTCCCATCTTCGCCGCCAGTTCGTCCATCAGGCTCTCGCCGGCAAAGAAGCTCTGCGGTGAACCGTAAGCCCGGAAAGCCGACCCCCAGGCGTGATTCGTGCAGACCGTCCTGCCCTCACCTCGTATATTGGGGATGCCGTAACCGGCACCGATGAACTGGGCCCCGCGCACGGTGACAAGGTCCCCGAACTCGGAATACGGACCGTGATCGACGCTCCAGTCGCTCTCCATGGCGAGGAGCCTTCCCTGCCCGTCGGCCCCGTACCTGACCTTCACCCAGAAGGGGGAGCGCTTGCCTGTGTACGTGAGGTGCTGATAGTAGTTGTAGCGCAGGAAGACGGGGCGGTTCGTCGCCATGCAGGCCACCCCGAGGAGGGCCTCCATGGTGGGACTGAACTTGTACCCGAAGGTGCCGCCCGAGGGGTTCTGGATAAGACGCAGTTTCTCCGGTTCAACACCGAGCCCGGGAGCGATCATGGCATGATGGAGGTGGATGCCGATGCTCTTCGAGTGGATGGTGAGCCGGCCCTCGTCGTCATAATACGCCAGGCCCACATCCGTCTCCATCGTCATATGGGGCTGACGCTGCAGGTAGTATTCCCCTTCCACCACGTGGGCCGCCGAGGCCATGATGGGCGCCGTATCCTCTCCCTTGATGATGGGGATACGGAAATAGATGTTCGGCGTGCCGGGGTGGATCTCGATGGCGTCCTCCGCCATCGCGGCGGGCGCACTCATGTAGGCGGGCAGTTCCTCGAGGTCGACCCTGACCTTTTCTGCCGCGGCGTCCGCCGCGGCCTGCGTATCGGCACAGACGATCGCGATGGCGTCGCCGTACTGGTACACCTTGTCATCACACAGGATGGGGCGGTCCCAGCCGTCGCCGGCATTGGTGGGAAAGGTGATGAGGCCGGTTATGCGGTTCTTGCCCTTCACATCCTTGTGGGTGACCACCTTGAAGACGCCCGGCATCTTCTCGGCCTCGGAGATATCGATGCCCTTGATATTGGCGTGGGATACCTTTGCCTGTACAAGCGCCAGGCGGAGGGTATTGGCGGGCATCTTGGTCCCCAGGTCATCGCCGTAGTCGAGCGTACCCGTCACCTTGGCCACGGCCGACGGCCTCGGGTACTTGCTGCCCCATATCTCGCCGTCGGCAGGCATCCTGAAGAGTAGCTCCGACGCAGCCATCTCACCGCGCATCACCTTCGCCGCATCCATCACGGCGTCGACGATCGGCTTATACCCCGTGCACCGGCATGCGTTCCGGTGCGTGTTGAACCACTCACGGACCTCGTCCCTGAAAGGGTTCGGGTTCTGGGCCAGGAGGGCCTTCGCCGAGACGATGAACCCGGGTGTGCAGAACCCGCACTGGGCACCGCCGTGGACGATCCATGCAAGCTGCAGCGCGTGCAGGCTGTCCGGGGTCCCTATTCCTTCGATCGTCGTCACCCGCGCCCCGTCGGGAACCCTCTCCATCTTCGTGATGCAGGAGCGCACCAGCTTGTCGTCCATGATCACATTGCAGGCCCCGCACTCGCCCCGTCCGCAGCCGACCTTCGTCCCCGTCAACCCCAGCTGCCCGCGCAGCACATTTGCGAGGGAATCGTCGGCAGCGGCGATGACCGTCCGATTGACGCCGTTGACATTTATCGTCTTCTTGATCATTGAGACTCCTCCTTTCCACATAATCCTTTCTATTGTCTTTCTACACAGGGCATCCGCCCGACATAATCCAGTGCTTTCAAAACAATTATGACACACTCTTATGAATTTGTTTACCCCTTCTCCTCCCCGGCACAGCGAGACCCTCTTTTCTATTACTTTTCAAACGCAGAAACAGTCCCGCGCAAAGGCGAAAGACCTTGCCTCCCGCCCGCTTCGCTTGAGTCCGCGGAGATCACAGAGAAAAGAAGAGACTTGGTTTCGGGTGGGGGATGATGGGAGCCGGGGGGGGTGAGGAAGTATGGGGCTTGGAACATGGGGTATAGGGCCTATGGGACATATAGGACTTATAGGACCTATGACTGCAGGGGGGATAACTCCTTCAGGATAAAAAATACTAATTCTTTCTCTCTTTTCTCCTCTCTTTGCGACCTCCGTGAGCTTGAGAGAGGAGCTTTAGCGACGAACGGGCGAGAGATAAGGCATTTAAGCCTTTTCCCCGCCTTCAAGCACGCGGCGGAGGGTTTCGATTTCGGGTTCACTCAAGGTCTTCCTCTCTCTCACCATCTCGAGGGCCATCTTCGAGAGCGCCAGGTAGATCTCCCTGTGGAGCGGCATGTCCTTCATGGCGGCGAGGTGGGAGCGGATGGTCTTGTCGTCTCCCCGCACGACGGGACCCGTGAGTGCCGCAAGGGGGCCCTTTGCCTCTATGTTCTTCATCGTTGCCCGTATGATGGGGAGGAAGGGCTCCAGGGTGACGTCTATCCGGTCCATCACTCCCGTCCCGGAATACATGAGGGCCGAAAGGAGATTGCAGACGAAGACGGCCGCAAGATGATAAAAGACCTTGTCCTTTCCCGCGATGGTGTGGACACTGGCCCCCAGGTTCCCGGCGATGACCCGGAGCGCGGCGAGGGCCTTCTCGTCGCCTTCGATGAATATGCTCGTGTCGGGAAGGACCTCGATGGCGCTTTCGATGTCGGGAAAGGTCTGCAGGGGGTGGAGCGATCCCAGGTGGGCACCCTTTTCATCGAGAGGGGAGAGGATCGACGAGGGATCGGCGCCGCTCGTATGGAAGAAGAGCTTCCCCGTCAGGTCGCCGGCAGCTTCGAATATGCTCCGCGCGATGCCGGCTATCTCCCTGTCCTGCGTGGCAATGGCCACGACGCTGCAGCTTCCCACAACCTCCATCACGTCCGCCGTGTAGACCATGTCGGCCCCCAGAAAACCACGGGCCGTCTCCAGAGCCGACGGAAGCCTGTCGGCGATGACGGTGACGTCAGCCCTGTTGCCCCTGAGAACGTAGCCCAGGGAGATGCCCACTTTTCCCGCTCCTATGATTCCGATCTTCATTTTCTCTCAAAGACCTCTTTCGGAAAAACAAGTATGTTCCTCAGGATCTCCAGTGATTTCGTACCCACCGTTCCCACGTAGTTCGTGCTGATATCGGGATCGTCAAATGACCCTGAGACGCTGTATGTGACATAGAGAAAACCCTTGTTCTTGTTCTTGAGGATGCTCCTCACGATGGGGATCTTGTCGATCGTCCTATCGAGGGCAACGAGCGGGGAGACCTCGAGCGTCGCGTTGATCGTCTCCTTGCTGATGTCGATGTCGCCCGCCCCTGTTATGACCATGGAGGGGCTGTCGAGGAGAAAGTTGTTCGTGTGGTAAATCCCCTTGTTGATGGTGAAGGATGCGCCCGTTTTGTTGTACGCCAGGCCGTCCTTGCCGAAATCGATCTTGCCCCGCACAAGGTCGTACACGTTGAGCAGGGCGAATATCTTGGAGAGGAGCTTCCATCTCCTGATGACCCCGTCCCTGCTGTACACGGCCGTGTCGCCGCCGAGATTGGCCTTGAAGTCCTTCATCGTCGTCCCCTCCGTTTTGAGGGTGCCGGTGATGAAGGCCTCGCCGGATATCTCCTGGGACGTGCCTCCCATCGCCGCCATGAAGAGCCCCGCCTTGACCCGGGACATCCTCCCGTTCGTATACAGGGACGGGACCCGCCCGGAGAGGTCCAGCATGCCCTTCATGTCCGTCTCGCCGCCGAAAACACGGAGCTTCAGGTCCGATACGTTTATCTTGCGGTCCGTCATGAAGGCGCTTATCTCGAGGTCGCCGGCCGGAATGCTGCCGAAGTTGACCTCTTTTGCCCTCAGCGACAGGTTTCCGCTTGAACGCGCAAGGATGCCGTCCTTGCCGAGGCTCTCGAGCCTGAACTCCTTGCCGCCCTTGAAATCCGCCATGTTGAGCCTGTCCATGCTCACCAGAAGGTCGAACTTTGGCTCCTCGAAGCCCGTGACCTTCAGAGATGCCCTTTTCAGGACGCTGTCACCCGTTTTCAATCCGCTCACCGTGACGTCGAACTCGTGGCCGCGGAAACCCGCCGTGAGGTCGATGTTGGAAAGGACCTTCGGAATACCGGGCACCTTCATGAAACCCTTTTTCATCGACGCGGAACCGATGACCCAGGGAAGCTTCGTCACGGGGAACCGAAGGTCGCTGACGGCAAGGTCTATGGAGACGTCCCCACCCCTTATGTCCTCGCCGAGAGAGAAGAGCGACGCCGCTTTTCCCGTATCCTTAGCTCGCAGGATGACGCGGCTGTCTATCCTGCCCTCCTCGCTTATCTTTCCCGAGGCATGGACATTGATCGTGTCGAGATTGCCCGAGAGGTCATCCACAACTATGTCACCCGTCTTCTTCCGCGTGAATCGGAGCGCGACCCTGCTCTGGACACCCTTCGTTTTTCGTATGAAACCCGGCACGGCGAAGACCACATCATCCATGTTGACGTTCCCGCTCGCTCCTATCTGCCCGTCGGCAACCGTCACATGGGCATCGACGAGTGCCCGTCCCGAGACCCGAACGGTTTTCCCCGCGATCCTTCCGGGAAGTCCGGGGTCGACATAGCCTTTCAGGGAGGTCACGAGACCCTCGGGGCCCCACTTGCCCTGCACGGTCACATAGGTTTCCCTGCCCGTCACCGCCACGGAGTCGAAGATCATCTCCCGGCCGGCCAGCTTGAATGGGCCGTCCACCGTGAAAGATTGCCCCTTCCAGGAAAGCTCCGCGCCTTTTATCCTGCCTGACCCCCCCAGCTTCAGCGGGTCCTTTCCCTGTCCGCTGTCGACCTCGACCGTGCCCTCCGCGATTCCCTTGTGGATCGCGGCATCCCTCATGTCCACAAACTCACCGACGTGCTGCAGATCGATGACGTACTTTCCCGTCAGCTGTATCCGGGGCTTCTCCCCGAACTCCATGGTTCCCTTGAGATCGCGGAAAGAGCTGGCCTTGAAGAAGCCCTTGCCTTCCGACAGGGTCCCCTTGTTGTCCATCATCTCAAGGACACCGGAGACATCCGTGAACCTCTTGCCCTCGTATTCACCCGAGAGCCCCTTCAATTCCAGTTCCGAAACAAGGGGCTTGTTCTTCTCATAGGTCAGTTTCCTGATCTTCAGGTGCCCGTCCCTGACATATGCCCAGACATCGTACCCTGCCCCGTCCATCTTGAGGTATTCCCTCACGGCGCTCATGGGTATGACACCTGAAGTGATATCGAGACGGGAGAAAAGGAGGTTCTTCATGCTGACGTCGATGGTGAAGGGGGCATCCCCGTATTTCGTGTCGTAGACGGCTATGTGGATATCGGGGCCTTTCGTGGTGATCGTGGACTTCGCCGTCACCCTGTTGACGACGAGGGGTCTTTTGAGCCAGGTGTCCCGTATGGTGAGCTTCGGTGAATCGCATTTCCCCGTCAGGGTGAGGGCCCCCCCGTAGAAGACGAACTCTCCCTTTCCGTTCACAACCCCGCCCAGAATAGGGTCTATCTTCTCGAGGCCAAAGGCATCGACCTCGACGGACCCCTTGACGCGGTGCTTTCCCCTGTCGACAACACTGTCCCCGACCACCCTGACCTTGCCGGCATGGTCGGGGTCGGTGATGGAAGCGACAAAGCGCAGGGGTTTCTTCGTGTTGATGTTCTCGGCGACTATGGAACCGATGACCAGTTTGCGGCCCCCGACGGTCACGGTGCCGTTCGAGACCTCGAGGAGCCCGATGGCGGTGGAGAAGTCTCCCCTGTCCACCTCGACCTTGCCGACAACAACATCGAAATCCTTGATCGTCAGACTCTCGAGGACCACCCCCCGCGAGAACCACATGCGGGCCGCGAGGGTCCCGACCTTACCCGAGATGAGCCCCTTGAACTGCATGTTCCCCAGGGTGAGGGCCACGGTGCCGTCGCTGAAAGACACGTCCGCTCGTTCGATCCTGACGGCGGTCCCCGTCGACCGCCCGAGCAGATGGGACAGGACCGCGGGCAGATTGTGGGTCACGACGACGATCCCGAGGACCGCGAGCACGACACACACGGAGAGTACGACAATGGCCTTCTTCATCACGGTGTCCTTGCGAGGGCGAAAAAAGTGATTCCGGCGCAGCCTGACGCCTTGAGGGTCCGCGCAGCCTCGGAGGCCGTGTACCCTGTCGTGAAGAGATCGTCGACGAGGAGGATGCGTTTTCCCTCGACGGACGACCTGTCGCGCACGCGAAAGGCGCCTCTCACGTTGCTCCTGCGTTCCCGCCGCGACAGCGCGAACTGGTCCCGGGTACCGCCTCGCTTGACGAGCGCCCGGTGATCGATGGTTCCACCCGTGACGGCCGAGATCTCCTCGGAGATTATGTATGACTGGTTAAAGCCTCTCTCACGAAGCCGCCTGTCCGAAACGGGCACGGGCACTATAAGGTCGAAGGCGCCCCTCAAGGGCCGGACCTTATCCACGGCAAGCCGGGCGAGACGCCTGCCGACATCCTTCCTGCCCTGGAACTTGAAGGCGTGAACGGCATCGCGCAAACCCCCCTCGTAATAGAAACCATAGATGCCCCGGGAGAAGCCCATCTCCGCCTCGTTGCAGGCCGCGCATGGAATGCGCCTTCCCAGCCATCTGCCGCACACCGGGCACACTTCGGTCTCCTTGACGGTCCTCAGATCGTCGATGCATCGTGGACAAAGGACGCTGCCATCCGCGCCGCAGACAACACAGGATTCGGGATAGAAGAGGGCTAACGCGCAGTTGAAAAGGCTAAGCACCGTACTTGTCGAGCCGCCCTCCGTGGGCAAGGGCCAGAGAGATGAGTTCCTTGCTGTGTATGGTCCCCGCGCTCCCGACAATGCAGTTCTTCTCGTGAAAGGCAAGGCCGTCGGTCTCACCCGTTTTCGTGACAATGAGAAGGGGAACGGGATGCCAGCTGTGTCCTTTAAGCGGGCAGGGCGTCGAATGGTCGCCCGTGATGACAAGCGCCTGGGGATCGAGGGCCGATATTCCGGGAAGGAACCTGTCGACGTCCTCGATCGCCTTCACTTTCTCTTTGAAATTGCCGTCCTCGCCGGCGAGGTCCGTTTCCTTCACGTGGAAGAAGAAGAACTGGTAGTCGCTGTAATTCTTCTTCAGGATGTCCACGGCCTCCTCGTAACTGCCGGGCTCCTCCTTGACATCCATGCCGAGGACCTTCGCGATCCCCCGGTACATGGGGTACGTCGCGATGGCGAGGGCCTTCATCCGGTATTTCTCCGAGAAGGGCGTTATGTCCGGTTTCCGGGAGAAACCGCGGAGCAGGGCCCCGTTGGCCACCGGCTCGGCCTTGAGCAGGTCCCTGACCCTGTCGATGAAACCGTTGACGACGCGGGCGGCGAACTCCGCTCCCGTCGCTTTCGCTAAGGTGTATGCGAAAGGCTTGTTGTCCTTGTGGGGGTCGGCGTCGGTGAGCTTGTCGCTCAAGGCAGCGCCCCTGAATATGGCCGCGAACCGATGGGACTTCCCCGGCTTTATGATGACCTCGACGCCCTCAACCTCCTTCACCGAAGCGGCGATCATGGCGCAAAGCCTTTCAGTTTCCTCCGTCGGGATCCTGCCGGCCCTGCGGTCCGTCACGACGTCTTCCCTTATGGTGCAGAAATTGGCGCGCGCCGCAAGGTCTCCGTCACGCAGATCCATGTTGAGGCCAAGGACCTCGAGAACGCCGCGGCCGATCTCATTGGCCACGGGATCATATCCGAAAAGGCTGAGGTGCCCCGGACCGCTGCCGGGAGTGATGCCCGTGCCGACAGGTATGATCCTGCCGAGCACACCCCTCTTTGCGGCAAGCTCGTCCATGTTTGGCTTAACAGCGGCTTCGAGGGGGGTCATAAGATCGAAGCCGGGGTTCGGGATATCTCCGAGGCCGTCAAGTATAAGAAAAATGACCTTGTTGTCGTTCGATAAGAGAAGCTCGTCCATCATGATGATTCACCTCGGGTCCATTCCGCCTCATCGTAGAGCATGCGCAGTTCGTTCATATCGGCGTGGAGGAATTCCTCCTTCTTCACATTTATCGTGTTCCAGCTGTAGCAGCTCTCGCAAAAGTCGCTCCACTCCTCCTTTATGGCCTGGCACTTGGTGCAGACGAAAGGTATGTAGACCTGCTGTTCCATCGGGAAGGCACTCCGGAATTCCTCGACGGCCTCCTCCAGTTCCCCCCGGTGGATGCAGGCCTCGGCCATGGCCCGGTGAAGGCCTTTGAAGTCTTCGCCTTCAGCCATGAGGGTGTTGAGGGTATCGATGGCCTCGTCGATCATCTCGAGGCGCAGGCAGAGCCGCGCGTAGAGAAAGGAGATGAGGTGGTCCTCGGGAGAAACATCGAGGACCCTGCGATAGATCTTCAGGATGACCCCGGGATCGCCCCTGTCTATGTAAAGGTCCTCCATTTTCAGCAGGAATTCCACGTGGCCCGTCTTTGTGTAGCCCCTCCCGTAGACCCGGCCGGCCTCATTGAGCTTGCCCGTCTTCTTGTACGCCTCCCCGAGGAGGATGTAGGCCGGTATGAAGCGCTTGTCCTCGCCGATGATCTCCTTGAGCTCATCGATGATCTTGTCCGCGCTGGCGGAGAACCTCTCGTTGAAGAGGGTGCGCACCTTCTCGTAGCGGATACCGATAAGCCGCCTTGCCTCTTCATCGGTCTTGACATGGCGCCTGATCTTCACTTCCACGTCATAGGCGCCGTCCCAATCCTTCTTCCAGATGTAGAGGTCCCGAAGCAGCCGTGCCGCCTTCAGGCTCGATTCGTTTATGCGCAGGATGTCTTTCAGTATGCCCTCGTTCCTGTTGTAGTCCTTCGAGGCCAGGTTCACCTTCACCTGCTTGAAGAGGACATTCTCCGTTTTTCCCAGCGCTGTCTCAGCAAGACCCAGGGTCTCCCTGGCTTTCTCGTAATCTTCCATGGAAACGTAGATGTCGGCCAGTGCGATGTAGGTCTCTTCGCGGCCGGGGTTCCTGCGCGAGAGCCTGTCGAGCTGCTCTATGGCCTTCTCGCGGTCCCCCTTGAGGTCGTAGTGACGTGCTTTTTCCAGGAGGTCAAGGTATTCTTCGCTCTTGCGCTCGGAGCGCCTGGCCATCCACGATGTTATCGCGGTCTTCACATCATAGAAAAAACTGACGATGATCGATATGATGACGCCGAGACAGAAGGACGCTATGATGAACTCGGCCAACGACAGTTCTATAGGCCGCGCCCCTCCGTAGTAGAACTTCACGTTTTCGGGGTTCAGATGCGCAATGTAGAAATAGAAGACAAGAAAAAGCGCCAGAACGAAAAAGAATATCTTGTACCGCATCCGTTATAAACCTTTCTCCTCCATTTGTCGCTTACAGGTTATACAATACCGTGCAACGGGATTTGCTTCAAGTCTTTTCTCGCTGATCTTCTCCTCGCATTCCTCACAGATGCCGTATGTCCCCTTGCTCAATTTGTCGAGAGAGTTGTCGATGTCCTTGAGGATGGTGAGATCGTTGTCGCTTATGCTCATCAGGATATCCGCGTTATAGGTGTTGCTTGCCGCGTCGGCCATGTCCTGGATCCCGTCCGTCCCGAGGTTATACGAATCTTCCTTGAGCTTCTTCGCCTTGTTGAGTATGTTCTCTCGCATCTTGAGAAGTCTCTTGCGGTAGAATTCAACTTTTTCCTTATTCATTCCCCACCTCTGTGTTCTTATTTTCGTTCTTGACCCTGTATCTTCTTGCTTCTATCCACAGGCTTTCCAGGTCGTAGAGCTCCCTTAGCGGTTCGAGAAAGATGTGGACGATGACGCTCTGATAATCGAGGATGACCCAGCGGCCTTCGTCGTACCCCTCCTGGGCGAGCGGCCTGACTCCCTCCTTTTTCATGCCTTCCCGTATCCCGTCCGCGATGGTCCTCACGTGGCGTTCGCTGGTGCCTCCGGCAATGACGAAGTGATCCGCGATGTCCGTGAGACCCGTCAGGTCCATTATGACGACATCAAGGGCCTTCTTGTCGTCCGCCAGCCTTCCGCAAGTTTCCACCATATCACCGGGTTTCATCTGAGGACCTGTACAACCCCTTTTCAATTATTATCTTCTCCACGCCGGGCGGCACGAGATACCTGATGGACCGTTCGCCCCTGAGGAGATCCCTTACCTTCGTCGAGGAGATGTCTATCTTCGTCACCGGGTGAAGGTGTATCTTCTTGCCCGATTCGTGGCGGTAGACACCATCTCCGAGAGCCGTCAGTTTCCCGCGCACGGCCTCGGGCAGCATCCCCGGTATATCGGCCGGGACCGAGGCAGGCCTCGTCATGACGATGAAACCGGTATGGTAGAAGAGCTCTTCGTAATGGTACCACGTATCTATCTGCCGGAAGGCGTCGACACCGATGATGAAATAGATGTCATCGAAACGCCGCTCCAGACTTTTCAGAGTGTCGATCGTGTACGATATCCCTCCCCGTCGCATCTCCATGTCGGAGACCTTGAAGAAGGCATTGCCTTTGACGGCGGCCTTGAGCATCTTTAAGCGCTCCCCGGGGAACCCGCCCGAGGCTTCCTTGTGGGGAGGGACGTGAGAGGGGATGAAATAGACGCTGTCCAGGTGGAAATCCTCCCTGATCTCCTCGGCGACACGCAAATGCCCCATGTGCACCGGGTTGAAGGTTCCGCCAAAGACACCTGTTGCCATTATACCGTCCTTACGTCCGCAACTGCCCATCACCGAAGGCGATAAACTTCGTCACCGTGAGCTCTTCGAGGCCCATGGGCCCGAAGGCGTGGAGCCTCGTGGTGCTGATGCCCATCTCGGCACCGAGGCCGAGCTGGAAACCGTCGTTGAGCCGCGTCGAGGCATTGACGAGCACCAGGGAGGAATTGACCTCGCGGAGGAACTTCCAGGCCCTGTCGTAGTTCGCCGTTATGATCGCCTCGGTGTGACTCGACCCGTATCTCCTGATGTGTTCGATGGCCTCGTCCATGTCCGTGACCACCCTTATGGCCAGCGTGAGGTCGAGGTACTCCATGGGCCAATCTTCTTTCGTCGCCCTGGCAATATCCTTGAGGATGGCCACCGTCTTCGGGCACCCCTTCATCGTGACGCCCTGCCGGGAGAGCTCCCTGTGCACCTTCGGGAGGAAGGATTTCGCGACCTTCCCGTGGACGAGAAGGGTCTCGAGGGCGTTGCATGTGGCCGGCTTCTGGACCTTCGCGTTGACGACGACGTCGACGGCCGTCTTGAGATCGGCCTCGTCATCGACATATATGTGGCATACCCCCTTGTAGTGCTTGAGAACGGGTATGCGGGAACGTTCCACAATGTTGCGGATGAGGGCCTCGCCTCCCCTCGGTATGACGAGGTCTATGTCCTCCTCCCTCTCGAGAAGGGAGTAGATGTAGTCGCGGTCCGCGGTGTCCACGAACTGGACGGCGTCGGGGGATATCTTCGACCCCTTCAGCGTCTCCACGATGAGCCGGTAAAGGGCCCTGTTGGAGTGGTACGCCTCCGAGCCTCCCTTCAGGATGACGCAGTTGCCGCTCTTGAGACACAGCGAGAAGGCCTCTATCGTCACGTTGGGGCGGGATTCGTAGATGATGAGGATGACGCCGATGGGGATTCTCATCCTGCCCACGAGAAGGTTGTTCGGCCTCTTCCAAACCTTGACGATCTCCCCGACGGGGTCCGGGAGGGCCGCCACATCCCTCAAGCTCCCCTGCATCTCCCTGACCAGCTTGTCGTCGATGCGGAGGCGGTCTATGAGGCTCTTTGCCATACCTTCCTTCTCGGCGGCGCGCACGTCCTTCATGTTCTCTTCGTACAGGTAGTCCTGGTTCTTCCCGAGCGCATCGGCCAGGCGCTCGAGCACCCTGTTCTTCTCGTCCGTGGATGCGTGCGCCAGGATGTCGGATGCACCTTTCGCCTTCTGAGCAAGTTTTTCCGGTCTCATATCACCACCATGTTGTCCCTGTGGACCATTTCTTCCGTGTATTTATATCCAAGCTCCTTCTCTATATCAACACTTTTCAGGCCCTTTATCCTGTCCATCTCGGACGAGGAGTAGTTTGCAATGCCCCGGGCCACGACCGTACCCGAACCGCTCTTCATCTCCACGCAGTCGCCGCTGGTGAAATGCCCGTCGATCCTGAAGACCCCCGAAGGCAGAAGGCTTTTGCCGTTCTCCGTCACGGCGCGCTCAGCGCCTTCATCGATCCATATGACACCCTTCGGTTTGAAGGCGAAGGCCGTCCACCACTTGCGGCGGGCAAGTTTTCGCCCGGGGAGGAAGAGGGTACCGACCTCACGCCCCTCCACGACCTTCAAGATCACGTTCCTGCTGCCTCCGAGGACGACACGCGTGGGTATCCCGTACAGCCCCGCTTTCTTGGCGGCCTCGAGCTTGCTCACCATGCCGCCGACGCTCTTCTCGCTTGCCGACTGCGCCGCCGTCCCCTCTATCTCCTCGTCGATCTTGTGGACGACGGGGATCATCTTCGCGCCGGGATAACGGTTGGGATCGCGGTCGAAAAGCCCTTCCACGTCGGAGAGTATGAGAAGGAGATCGGCGGTGGCGATCTGGGAGATGAGGGCCGACAGGTTGTCGTTGTCGCCGAACTTTATCTCCGTAAAGGAAAGGGCGTCGTTCTCGTTGATGACGGGAACGATGTTCATCTTGAGGAGGGTGTCCAGCGTATTGGTAAGGTTGAGACAGCGTGTCCGGTTCTTTATGTCTTCATGGGTGAGCAGTATCTGGCTCACCTTCATGCCCTTCTTCTCGAAATTCTCGCGGTACATCTTCATGAGGAGCACCTGGCCGATCGATGCCAGAGCCTGACGCTTCGCGATCTCTCTGGGCTTGCGGGAAAGCCCGACGGTCTCCATGCCGCAGCCAATCGCCCCCGAGGAGACGATGATGACGTCGATGCCCTTCTCCTTGACCTTCCTCACCTGCCGGGCGATGTCCCCGATCCTGCCGGTCGAGATCTTCTTCTTTTCGTCGAGCAGGACGGAAGTCCCTATCTTGATGACGATACGGTTCATATGCGCGCCGACCTTCTTCATCGTTCAGACCGCCCGGTTGAGGTTCTGCCGCAGGGCCTCAACACCCTCGGAGATCGCCGAGACCAGTTCGTCCATCCCCGCGAGGGTAAGGGCGCTGACGACGACCGCTTTCTCTCCCTTTCGTTTCAGGTACGACCTCCATCGGGCCGCCACGTCCGGGGTCACGAGGTCGGCCTTGTTGAGCACCACGAGCCTTCGCTTCCCGAGCATTGCCTCGCTGTAGCTCCCCAGCTCCTCGAGAAGGGTCCTGTAGTCTCCTCTCACGTCGCCGGAGGAGAGGTCGAGAACGACAAGAAGCGCGTTCGTCCTCTCGATGTGCTTGAGGAAGGCCAGCCCCAGGCCCTTGCCCCTGGAAGCACCTTCGATGATCCCCGGTATGTCGGCGATGACAAAGGTCTTCTCGTTGTCATCGAGGACCCCCAGGGCGGGGGTGAGGGTGGTGAAGGGATAGTCTCCGACCTTCGGTCTCGCCTGGGTGAGGCGGGAGATAAGCGTCGACTTCCCCGCGTTGGGATGGCCGACGAGGCCGACATCGGCGAGAAGCTTGAGATCGAGGTGAAGCCAGCGCCTCTGCCCTTCTTCGCCGGCGTCATACTCCATGGGGGCCCGGTGGGTGGAGGTGACGAACCGCGCGTTCCCCCTGCCTCCCCTGCCGCCATGGACCGCAACGTGGGTCTCGCCTTCCCTGAGGACCTGGAAGAGGAGCTCTGACGTATCGCGGTCGTAAACGACGGTGCCGAGGGGCACGTTGATTGTGACGTCCCTGCCTTCCCTGCCGGTCCTGTTCTTTCCCGCTCCGGCTTTTCCGTTCTCAGCTTTGTAGTTACGCTTGTATCTGAAATCGTGGAGACTTGCGAGGTCTTTCTTCCCTGCTATGATAACGTCTCCTCCCTTCCCGCCATCACCGCCGTCGGGCCCGCCTCGCGGAATGAACTTTTCTCGTCGGAAACTTACACAGCCACTCCCACCTTTTCCGGACTCAACATATATGATCGCTTCATCTATGAACTTCATCAAACAGGTACAACATGCGCCCTTCTTCTGTCACCTGCCATGTCGAACTTCACGATTCCGTCTATCAGGGCAAAGAGGGTGTCGTCCTTGCCGATGCCGACATTCTGTCCGGGATGGATCTTCGTTCCGTGCTGTCTGACGATGATGCTGCCGGCCTTGATGGCCTGACCACCGTATATCTTGACGCCGAGCCGCTGGCCCTGGCTGTCCCTGCCGTTGCGTGAGCTTCCGCCTGCTTTCTTGTGCGCCATGTTATGCCTCCACTATGATCTTCTCTACAAGCAGTTCCGTGAAAGGCTGCCGGTGGCCTCTTTTCACCTTGTAGTCTTTCCTTCTCTTGTACTTGAAGACCGTGACCTTCTTGTCCCTGCCCTGCGCCACAACCTTTCCGTTGATATATGCGCCTGAAACATAAGGGCTTCCGATCAGTGTGGTCTCTCCCGTGTTGACGGCAAGAACGTTTTCGATCTTCACTTCGTCGCCTTCCGCGCCGGCGAACTTCTCGAGCTTCACTTTCTTACCTTCTTCGATCTTATACTGCTTCCCGCCGTTCTCAATGATCGCGTACATGTGATACTCCTTACCTTAGGTTCTGAAAAAAACTACATATATTATGATGAGGACGCGGAAAAAGTCAATAGAAAGGAGAGCCTGGCGCACGGCCCCACCCAAAACTATGGACTTTTCACCTGCTATCCGTTATATTGATGTGCATCGGGGCGTAGCGCAGCATGGTTTAGCGCACCTGCTTGGGGTGCAGGAGGCCGCAGGTTCAAATCCCGTCGCCCCGATATTTTATTTCTCAAGACCGGGTATTTCTTGCTTATCCTTCTCACCAACGACGACGGTATCCATTCAAAGGGTATCCTCACCCTCGGCAAACGCCTGTCGAAAGAACACGAAGTGTGCATGGTCGCGCCGGAGCGCGAACGGACCTGCGTCGCCCACGCGGTGACGCTGCACAAACCCTTGAGGGTGCGCGAGGTCTCCCGCGGCATGTACGCGACGAACGGAACGCCCGCGGACTGCGTTCTCCTCGGCGTCCACGCCGTCCTTCCCCGGCGCCCCGATTTCGTCGTCTCGGGAATAAACACGGGACCGAACATGGGCCGGGACGTGAACTATTCCGGGACGGTCGCGGCGGCGAGAGAGGGGGGCTTCCTGGGGATCCCGTCGATGGCCGTCTCCATCTGCGCCCGGGAGGGGTTCCTCTTCGACGACGCGGCCGAGGTTGCGTGCGCCGTCATGGAGAGGTTGACCGAAGGGGTCTTTCCCGAAGGCATAGTCGTGAACGTCAATATTCCCAACCTTCCGCGGGATAGGCTCAAAGGTTTTTCCGTGACAAGGCTCGGCAAAAGAATATATAATGATATTGTTCACGAAAGAGTCGATCCA
This sequence comes from Syntrophorhabdus sp. PtaB.Bin047, assembly GCA_002067235.1. Lineage (GTDB taxonomy): Bacteria > Desulfobacterota > Syntrophorhabdia > Syntrophorhabdales > Syntrophorhabdaceae > Delta-02. The sequence goes on along the minus strand of MVQP01000004.1, from coordinate 27,226 downwards.
CGGGGCCGGAAATACTACTGGATAGGCGGCAACGGTGAAAAATACGAACGCAGGCGCGGTACCGACTTCTACGCCATAGAGAAGGGCTACGTTTCCGTCACACCCCTGGGTCTCGATATAACGGACGCCGGTTCGATGAAAATTTACCAAAAACACTTCAGGAGGTTGTTATGAAGACAACGTTATCCATTATCAAAGCTGACATCGGTAGCATCGGCGGGCATATCATGCCCAGCAAGAAACTGATCAAGCGGGTAATAGAATTCGTAGAGTCCGAAGGCAAAGGTCTTGTGAGCGACTTTTTTGTGAGCCACACCGGCGACGACATTGCCATCCTCTTCGCCCACACGAACGGGGTCGGCTTTGAGAAACTCCACAAGCTTGCCTGGGATGCGTTCCTTGCCGGCACGCAGGTCGCAAAGAAACAGGGGCTCTACGGAGCGGGTCAGGACCTTCTGAAGGACTCCTTTTCGGGCAACGTGAAAGGTATGGGACCGGCCGTCGCGGAGATGGAGTTCGAGGAAAGACCCAACGAACCCTTCGTCATGTTCGCGGCGGACAAGACGGACCCCGGCGCCTACAACCTGCCCCTTTACCTCATGTTCTGCGACCCCATGTACAACTCGGGGCTCATTCTCTCTCCGAACATGGCGAAGGGCTTCAAGTTCGTCATCATGGACGTGGAGCACACCGAGGGCGACAAGGTCATCGAGCTCAATGCGCCTGAAGAACTGTACGATATCGCCGCCCTGCTCAGGGACAACGAGCGCTACGTCGTGGAATCCGTCTGGTCCCGCGAGACCGGCGAGATAGCCGCCGCCGCCTGCACCTCAAGGCTCCACAACATCGCCGGCAAGTACACGGGCAAGGACGACCCCGTCATGCTCGTCCGCTGCCAGGGCCCCTTCCCGGCCACGGGCGAGGTGCTCGCGCCCTTCAACATCGGCCACTATGTGGCGGGCTTCATGCGCGGAAGCCACACGGGTCCGCTTATGCCCGTCAAGATGAACTCCAGCGTCTCCTACTTCGACGGGCCGCCTGTCGTGTCCGCCATGGGCTTCTGCGTACACGAAGGTAAACTGACCGAAGCGGCCGACTGCTTCGACCATCCCTACTGGGACTACATCAGGAACAACGTTTCGCGCAAGGCCACCGAGATCAGGCAGCAGGGTTTCTCCGGCGCCGCGATGCTCCCTTACAGCGAGCTGGAATACGGCGGCATCGTAAAGAAAATGGAAAAACTGGAACCAAAGTTCAAGGTAAGAGGATAAAAACGTTTTAAGTTTTAGGTGTTAAGTTTTAGGCAAAGACCGTGTCAGGCCTCAATCACTCAAGGCTTGACATGGTCTTTGTCTTTCACTTAAAACTTAACACTTAAAACTTAACACGAGCTTTTGATATGAGATTCGTTATTGAAAATTTCGGTTGTCAGATGAATGACCATGATATGGAGAAGATGGGGTCCGTCCTCATCGACCACGGGCATCTGCCGGGCAGCATGGACGATGCAGACATCGTGATCGTCAACACGTGCTGCATCAGGGAGAAGGCGGAGCAGAAGTTCTACAGCCTCATGGGAAGGCTCCAGCACCTGCGCAGGAAGAAAGGTACCATCCTGGGCGTGACGGGGTGCATCGCCGAGCAGGAGAAGGAGAATATATTCGAACGGTTACCTTTCATCGATTTCTCCCTGGGCCCTTCCAACATTCACAGGATAGCCGAAGCGGTGGAAAATGCCACGGGACAGGTCCGCACGTCCGCCTTCGGCGACGACGGGCGCTCCCCGTCCCTTCTTATCAGGCCCCATAACACCCGCAAGGGGGTCAAGGGCTACGTGACCATCATGAAGGGGTGCAACAACTTCTGCAGCTATTGCGTGGTGCCTTACGTGCGGGGCCGGGAAGAGAGCAGGAAGAGCGGGGATGTCCTTGCCGAGGTCCGCGAAATGGCCGAAAGGGGCATCGTGGACGTGACGCTCCTCGGCCAGAACGTCAACTCTTATAATAATGGTAATGACGATCTCTCCTTCCCGGAGCTCCTCAGCGGGATAGACGCGATACCGGGGATATCCCGGCTGCGTTTTGTCACGTCTCATCCCAAGGACATCTCGCCTGAGCTCATCGCCTGTTTCGGGACTTTGCGGACACTCTGCGAATCGATCCACCTCCCCTTCCAGTCGGGTTCCGACAGGATCCTCGCCCTCATGAACAGGGGCTATACCTCTTCCGAGTACCTCGGCAAGGTCGAGGCCCTCAAGGATAAGTGCCCCGGGATCTCCCTCACGGCCGACTGCATCGTGGGCTTCCCGGGCGAGGAGGACAGCGATTTTGAGGCAACCATGGAGCTCATGGAGACCGTCAGGTTCGACGGGATCTTCTCCTTCATTTACTCGGCACGAAGATCCACAGCCGCAGCGGCCCTGACGGGCAGGGTGCCTCCCTCCGTCGCCCACGAGAGGCTCAGCCGCCTCCAGAAGAGACAGAGGGCGATAACTCTCGACTCCAACAGGGCCATGGAGGGCACCCGGGCAGAGGTCCTTGTCGAAGGGGTCAGCAAGAACTCCCCCGACGAACTCACGGGAAGGACGCGCACAGGCAAGATAGTCAACTTCCGGGGCGACCCCGGGCTGGTTTACAAATTAGTGGAAGTGGATATAATAAAAGGGTATGCTAATTCATTACGGGGAGCACTGCCGGATACCCCGGGGAGGTAAACGATGCTCAAAGAGATGAAGGTTGCCGGAATAACCGTGGATCCTTTCACCAATACGCCCATCGTTCTCCTGAAGGATTCGGAGGAAAAGGACGTCCTCCCCATCTGGATCGGGCTTCTCGAGGCATCGAGCATCGCAACGGCCCTGGAGAACATAGAGACGCCGAGACCCATGACGCACGATCTCATCAAGAACCTGCTCGACAGTCTCGGAGTGAAGATCCTCAAGATCGAGGTGAACGATCTCAAGGACAACACCTACTATGCCCTCATCCACCTCGACGTGAACAGGAAGCGGATGGTCATAGACTCTCGTCCCAGCGACGCCATCGCCATCGCGCTGCGCACGAACGCCCCCATCTTCGTTGAGGAGAGCGTGATCCAGCGCTCGGCGAAGGTGGACCTGGCCACCCAGAAGAGCGACAAGGTGGTCACGGAAAGCTCCGATTGGGAGGACATACTGGAAAACCTCTCTCAGGACGATTTTGGAAAGTACAAGATGTAGCATGATCGATCTGCACACACATACCCTGCTGAGTGACGGCGAACTGCTCCCTCTTGAACTTGCCCGCCGGGCAAAGGTCAAAGGTTATCGGATACTCGGCATATCGGACCACGTGGACGTGACGACCATAGAGAACGTCGCCGCATCCATCCTGAAACTCCTCAAATACGCCGAGCTTCACGAGGGCATAAGGATAGTGCCCGGCGCCGAGCTCACCCACTGCCCGGCGAAACAGATCGGCGAGCTGACCGCCATGGCACACAGGCTCGGCTTCTCGTACGTCGTCGTTCACGGCGAGACCATCGCGGAGCCCGTGGAGGAAGGGACCAATGCCGCGGCCATCGAGGCGGGGGTCGACATCCTCGCCCATCCCGGCCTCATCACGCCGAAAGAGGTGGAAGCGGCGAAGGACCGGGGGGTCCTCCTGGAGATAACCACGCGGAAGGGGCATTCCCTTACAAACGGCCATGTCGCGAAACTCGCCAGAGCCGCGGGAGCGAAACTCGTCATCAACACCGACTCCCACAGCCCGTCGGACCTCGTCACCGACGCAGAGGCCCTTAAGGTGGTGCTGGGAGCGGGGCTCGGCGAGGAGGATTTCGCCGCCATGCAGCAGAACGCGGAAGCGCTCATCCGGAAGATAGCAAGGTAAGGACAATGAAACTCTCCATCTCAGACAGCGTCAGGAAGATACCGTACTACCCGAAGGCCCTCATGTACGGGCACGAGGACGGATGGGTCCGCCTGTCCTCCAACGAGAACCCCTACCCCCCGTCGGAGATGGTCTTCGAGTCCATACTCGACGCCCTTTTCGCGATCAACCGTTATCCGGGGGGAGAAAAGGAGCTCAAGGAGGACCTCGCCGGCCTCTATCGTCTCAAGGGGGACAACTTTCTCATAGGAAACGGCTCCAACGAGCTCATCGAGATGACCTTCAGGGCCATGAAGAATGACGGGAGAAACGGTGTCATCGTCACCGAATCGTCATTCGCCTTCTACGACATAGCCGCCCGGATCTACGGGTACGAGACGACGAAAGTGCCCCTTACGGCCCTTACCACGGACCTCGGGAAGATAGCCGCCGCGATAGACGACCGGACCCGGCTCGTTTTCCTGAACAATCCCCTCAATCCCACGGGCACCATGTTCAACCACGAACAGTTTGAACGCTTCATCACCTCCGTCCCGCCGGAGGTGCTCGTCGTCGTCGATGAGGCCTATGCCGAGTTCACCGAAAGTGAGAGTTTTCCCAGAACCCTTGCCTTCATGGAAAAGTATCCCGTCCTCATCCTGAGGACCTTCTCCAAGGCTTACGGCCTCGCGGGCCTCAGGGTCGGATACGGGATAGGCGACCCCGAGATCGTCTCGTTCCTCGAGCGGACGAAGCAGCCCTTCAGCATCAACCTCATCGCCATTCTCGCCGCACGCGCCGCCGTCCGGGACGGGTCCCGCCTCGCCGCGGTCCTCGCGAACAACAGGGCGGCGAAGAGCTTCTACTACGAGTCCCTGAAGTCGCTCAACCTCGAATACACACCCACGGAAGCAAACTTCGTCCTCGTCAGGCTGGGCATGAGGGCCGAGGAGATCACGAAGAAGCTCTTCGAGAGAAAGGTCCTCGTGCGCTTCATGGGAGCCTATGGCCTGCCCGACTCCATCCGCATCTCCTTCGGCACCCCCTACGAAAACACCCGCTGCATCGAAGAACTGAAAAGACTGCTCTGAACCCCTCGGAGATGCTGCCTCTCCCCCGCTCTCACCACGCGTCCCGCGCGCGGTTGCGGGGTTGGGCTTTGAATTTCGTTGAGAAGTGGTATATACTGACTACTTATCAACAGTTTTTCAGGCTGCGGGAAACAACGTGACTCCGAGGAAGAACAAGATCATCACCATAGACGGTCCGAGCGGGGCCGGCAAGTCCACCATTGCCAGGCTCCTCGCTTCGACGGCCGGCTATACGTACATCGATTCCGGCGCCATATACCGCGGCGTCGCTTATGCCTACAAGATGAGGAAGAACGAGGAGACCATCGGGGAACTCCTCGAGGGTCTCCCCCTTTCCTTCGAATTCGGCAGCGACACGCGGGTCACCCTGGCGGGAGAGGATATCTCCGGCGAGATCCGGCAGCCCGATATCTCTCTGCTCGCGTCCTCGCTGTCGCAGGAGCAGATCGTGAGGGACTACGCGAACGCGGTCCAGCGCAGGCTGGCCGGTCAGGGGAAGGTGGTCCTGGAAGGGCGCGACACGGGCAGCGTCGTCTTTCCCGACGCCGATATCAAGTTCTACCTCGATGCCCGCCCCGAGGAAAGGGCGAGCCGCAGGCACAACGAACTGACTTTGAAGGGTTCCGGTCCCACCCTGTCCGCTGTGAAGGAAGACATGGAGAAGCGGGACAGGAACGATTCCGAACGGGCCATAGCACCCCTTGTCGTTCCCCCGGGCGCGATCGTCCTCGACACAACGGGAGCGGACGTGCAAGGCGTCCTCAGGATGGTCCTCGCCCACCTCGAGAAGGAGGATCACCCGTAGAATGAACGTGGTCAAGACAAAGAACATCGGCTTCTGCTTCGGGGTCAAGCGCGCCATCAAGATGGTCCTCAAGGCCGCCGAGGAGACGGGCGGGAAGGTCTTCACCCTTGGGCCCATCATCCACAACCCGCAAATGGTGGAGCTCTTGAAGGAGAAGGGTGTCACCCCCGTCGATGACGTTCGCGAGGTCACGGAAGGGACCATCGTCTTCAGGACCCATGGCATACGCAAGGATGAAGAGGAGTATGCCCGGACAACGGGCCTCAAGATCATAGACACGACGTGCCCCTTCGTGAAGCGCGTGCGAAAGCATGCAAAGTACCTCGAGAAGAGCGGCTACCAGGTCGTGATCGTGGGCGACAGGAACCACCCCGAGGTCAAAAGTGTCTTGAGTTATTTGGATAACGATGGTATTGTACTACAGGAACCAACAACATTGACCGCCAGGAAGGTGGGAGTTGTTAGCCAGACCACCCTCGACAAGGGGACCTTCGTCGGTATTGTCAAGGAACTCATCGCAGGCGTGGAGGAGCTGAGGATCTACAATACAATTTGCGAAAGCACCCAGATACGACAGAATGAGGCCATAGAGTTATCGGGCGAAGTCGATATGATGCTGGTAGTGGGGGGAAAGAACAGCTCCAACTGCACAAAACTCTACAAGGTCGTTCACAACGTACAGCCAAACACCCATCATATCGAGACCGTTGACGATTTGCGGCCGGAATGGTTTCGGAACGTATCCCGCGTGGGTTTGACGGGAGGCGCATCGACTCCCGACCTTATCATAGATATTGTTGAGGGGCGCGTAAAAAACTTTTAGGGGGCACAGGAACATGGTGGAGACGGATAGCGGGACACCGAAAGAGAACTCACAGGAGGACATGCAGGCCCTGTACGAAACGTCGATGAAGAGCCTGCAGGAGGGCAATGTCCTGAAGGGCCGGGTGATCAACATCACCGGCGATTCGGTCATTGTGGATGTGGGTTTGAAGTCCGAGGGCATAGTCTCCCTGCAGGAATTCCCTCCGAAAGAAGGCGAGGCGCAGCCCGTCAGCGTCGATGACGAAGTGGAAGTGATGATCGTCGGGAGGGAGAAGGAGTCGGGTCTCCTGAGACTGTCGAAGAAGAGGGTCGACGAGATCAAGACCTGGGAGAAGATCGACAGGTCCCTCGAAGACGGCACACCCCTGGAAGGCCATATCCTGAACGAGGTCAAGGGCGGGTTCATCGTCGATATGGGCATCAACGCCTTCCTTCCGCTCTCGCAGGTAGACATCAAACCCGTCAAGAACCCGGCATCCTTCGTGGGAAGGAATCTGAAGTTCAAGGTCATCAAGTCCAACCGGAGAAAGGGCAGCATCATCCTCTCCAGGCGGGTGCTCCTCGAAGACGAAAGAGACAAGAAAAGGCAGGAATTCTGGAAGAACGTCAAGGACGGACAGATCATGTACGGGTTCGTCCGGAACATCACCGACTACGGGGCCTTTGTCGACCTCGGCGGCGTCGACGGTTTTCTCCACATAAACGACATCACATGGGGAAAGATAACCCATCCCAAGGAATACCTGAGGATCGGGGACGAGGTGAAGGTCAAGATCATAGCCATCGATACCGAGAAGGGACGCGTCTCCATAGGCATGAAACAGCTCAAGACCGACCCCTGGCTGAAGATAGACGAGAAGTATCCCGTCGGAAGCAGGGTAAAGGGCAAGGTCGTGGGGATCGTGGAGTACGGGGCATTCGTGGAGCTCGAGCAGGGGCTCGAGGGACTGCTCCACGTCAGCGAGATGAGCTGGGACAAGAAATTCAAGAACCCCGCAAAGCTCGTCAACAAGGGTGACAACCTGGAACTCGCCGTCCTCAAGATCGACCTCGAGAAGAAACGCATCTCCCTGGGCCTCAAACAGCTGGCCCCCGATCCCTGGGACGAGCTCGAGGCGACTTACCCGCCCGGCTCCATCGTGAAGGGCAAGGTAAAGAACTTCACCGAGTTTGGCATGTTCGTCGGCATAGGAAACGGCATCGACGGGCTTGTTCACATGTCGGAGCTCTCCTGGTCGCGAAGGAAGAAGACGTTCCAGGAACAGTTCAAGAAGGGTACCACCATAGACGCATTCGTCCTCAATATCGACAAGACCCAGAAGAAGTTCTCCTTGAGCATCAAACGTCTCAAGGAAGACCCCTGGAAGGGCGTGGGAGACCGTTATTCAACGGGTGACGTGGTGGAAGGCCACATAACGAGCATCACCGATTTCGGCGTATTCGTCGAGATAGAGGAGGGGATCGAGGGTCTCATCCACGTCTCCGAAATGGACGAACTCCAGGGAAAACAGCCCTCGGAGGTCTTCAACCTCGATGATACGATACAGGCGGCGATCCTCAATATCGACGAAAAGGACAAGAGGATAGCACTCAGCACCAGGGTGCTTCGCAGGAAAGAGAACCGGGTGATCACGGAGACGCGCGAGGAGAACACGGGTGCTTTCTCAACTCTCGGCGACATTCTTGAGCCGGCCATGAAAAAGAATAGCGGCGATACCACGGATTGATCCGAAGGAAGGAAGAAGAATGACCATTAGCCAGGATCTGCTCGATATCCTCTGTTGTCCCAAGTGCAAAGGCGACCTCGTCCTGACGGCGTCCGGGGACGGTCTCACGTGCGCGTCCTGCCGTCTTCTTTATCCCATCCGGGACGGCATACCCGTCATGCTCATCGAGGAAGCCCTGACGATCAAGACCGACGATCCCAAATAGGTTGGTGTGATCGCAGATATCGCAATCATTTCCCTTATCAAGGCACTGCAGTGCGCCCTCATGGCCCTGCCCGAGAGTGCCCGCCAGGGTACCGGCAGGTGGCTGGGAAGGATGGGCTTCGCCCTCCTCAGAAAACGCCGGAACATAGCCATCGCCAACATTCGCAGGGCCTTTCCCGATCTCGCCCCCGACAAGGTCAGGGGTATTGCCCTCTCCTGCTTTCAAAAGCTCGGCACCAACATGATAGAGCTTATTCTCGTCCCCTTTCTCCCTCCCCGTGAGGTTCCGGAGAGGTTCTCTCTCGAGCCGAAGGACATCGTCGAAAGGACCCTCGCGACGGGCCGCGGCGTTATCGCGCTCACCTTTCACTTTGGCAACTGGGAGATCATGGGGATAACCTCGAAGCTCCTCGACCAGCCCGTGGTGGCCCTCGCCCGGCCCCTCAAGAAGCACACCCGGCTGAACGCCTTTCTCAACCGGCTGAGGGAATCGACGGGACTCACCATCATCGTCAACGCCAACACGGCAAAGGAGGTCATGCGCCTTCTCAGGAAGAGCTCCATCATAGCCATCCTTGCCGACCAGCGTGAGAAGCGCTCCCGCGGCGTCTTCGTCGACTTCTTCGGCCACAAGGTCCCCACCTCGAAGGGCACCGCCATGATCGCCATGAAGACGGGCTGCCAGGTCGTCCCCTGCTACCCCGTCCGCAATGGATTCCTGCGCTACACCATCATGTGCGGCGAGCCTCTCGTCATGGAACGCGACGGCGACATCGATGACCTCATCGCGAAGAACACCCGCAAGATCAACGCCTTCCTCGAAGACATCATCCGCCAGTACCCGGACGAATGGTTCTGGGTCCACCAGCGCTGGGGAAGAGAGCGCAGGGCGAAGAGAGCGTAGAAGGTTATTTCACACCCGTTCGTTGCCCCGGGTGTAAGGCAGGATCTTCTACTTCCCTCTCCGCCTGTACAGCATGCGGTCTATGGTCCAGCCGAGTCTTGAGGCGCGGTCCATTTTTTCACGCTTCTGCGCCATCCTCTCTGTGATACTGTCGCCGGAGAGGCGTTCGTATGTGCGCAGGAAGATGAGGCGTTCCCTGTCATCAATGGGGCGGCCGAAGAGGGAGGCGTATTTTCTCACATAGCGATCGAGACGCCAGAACATTCGTTCGTAATCGGCCGATGTCGCTTCTTTGCGGTATGCCTTGTCGAAATCGAGGAAGAAAAGCTCCCCTGTGGGGGTCACGAGGGTATTCCTGAGGTGCAGGTCCGGGTGGTAGACTCCCAGCCGGCCCATTTCAAAAAGCGCGGCAGCGAGTCTCCTCGACATCCTCAGCCGTTCCCCCACACCCGCGGAGGAAAAGTATGTCACGAGATCACGGGCGTCAGGCAGAAAGAGGGACAGGAAGTAGAGCTTCCTGGACGATGCCTGCTTTTCGACGACATAGCCCACGGGGCTGATGACCGGAAACCCTCTTTTCTCGAGGTAGGCCGTTACCTCCATTTCGCGCAGGGCCCTGTCCTCGCCAAGGAAACTGTCGCCCGTCACCCCCCGGAGCCAACCGCCATGGAGGTATTGTCTGCAAACCACCGTCCTGCCCCCGAGCTCGAAGACCCCCGGTGCGCCCCGCCCCCCGGTGAACCTCCTTGCGGGCCGCCGGATACCGGTCACAAGCTCCCCCATATCCACCGGCTCCCCCCGATGTACAAAGGTATATCTCCCTTCCCGTTCCCTTTTGAATTCTGCCATTTTCCTGATTGTATACGATACAAGCGCATTTTTCCACGGAAACAAGAGAAAAGCCCCCGGACGTCTGTATGCCTGGCGGGCACATGCCGGCCATCAGGAACATTCTGCTTCTTTGTCTTTAGCCTGAGAACTGAGACCTGAAGCGTGAGACCTGAGACCTGAAACCTGCAACGGTCTTCACACTTCCATCTCCATCCCGTCCTCGCCGATCAGATACGGTGCGTGGAGCACGCCGGGCCAATTGTCCCAGTCGGGATAGAGGTGGGTAAGGATGACACGCTCAGGCCGGGTTCTCTGAACGATCCTGTCAAGGGCGGCAAGATTGAGGTGCCCCTTCACCTTTCGCTCCGGAAAGGCACACTCGGCAACGAGGATATCCGTTCTGTCGGCCAGACGGACGAGGTTGGGAGAGACATCGGTGTCCCCGGAAAAGGTGATGGACCTCTTCCCGTCGAGCCTTACGGCGATGCTTTCCGGGTTATGGTTCACGGGGACCGTCGTGATGGTGAGCCCTGACACGGTGAGGGAACCATTGACGAGCCGCTGTATCGTCAAATCATACGATTTCGGCACGACCCAGGGGTAGACCGCGCGGAGCCCCCGGTAGAACCGGGTGAGGCCCTTCCCGCCGATCACCGTAAGCGGCTTCTGGCGGGGAACCCTCCCGTAGTTGCAGGCAAAAAAGAAGGTAGAAAGGTCCGCCGTATGGTCCACGTGGAAGTGGGTGAGGACTATGACATCCACATCATCAACCTCATGCCCCTTCTCCAGAAGACGTCTCACAACGGCCGGACCCACATCGACAAGGACTTTCGCGCCGCGCGCCGTCACGAGATACGCCGACGACCCCCTCTCAATACGGGGAATGGCCGTCCCGGTCCCAAGGACAAGAAGCTTCATAAGGGAAGAATAAAACGGATCAGCAGGGGAAATCAAGACAAGGGGGAAACGGTTTCAGGTTTCAGGTTTCAGGTTTCAAGAAGGAAATAGAAAAACCGTTGCAGATTTCAAGTTCCAGGTTTGAGGAAAAGTATAGAGAGACGGGTCCAGGTCGTGAAGGACACACCAATCCACGTGCCCTGGCCAGTCTCCTCCGGTTGTTGTGTGAAGGTTTTGTTTCTGCCTGAGACCTGAAACTTGAAACCTGAAACGGTCTTTATCTTTGAACTGTCTTTTATTGGCTGGGGGACAAGGATTCGAACCTCGATAGCAAGGTCCAGAGCCTTGCGTCCTGCCGTTAGACGATCCCCCAGAGGGTTTTCGGAATGGTGACCGCCTTAAAGGGTCTATTCTGTACAAAGCAGACCGGGAGGCCTTTGTTAACAGGTGAGGGCTTCACGGCGGGAGACCGGCCGACGCTATAACGCATTGAAAAAAAGGGTTGTTTATGGTATGAAATGGTCGGTCGTCGTTCGCGCGGCTAAGGCGCGGACGGGGCCGGAAACCCAATACCGAAAGTACGCAATTCAAGGAAAACCCACTATGACAGAACAAGATGTTTCCCCGCAAAGTGATTTCATCAGGGAGATCATCGACGACGACCTCAAGGCCGGCAAGCATGACGCGGTGGCCACGCGTTTTCCGCCGGAGCCGAACGGTTATCTCCACATAGGGCACGCGAAGTCGGTATGCCTGAACTTCGGTATCGCCGCCCAGTACAAAGGGACGTGCAACCTGCGGATGGACGATACGGACCCCGCCGGTGAATCACTGGAATTCGTCGAATCCATCCAGAATGACATCCGCTGGCTCGGCTTCGACTGGAAAGACCGGCTGTTCTTCGCCTCCGATTATTTCGAAGCGCTCTACCAGTTCGCCATGACCCTTATCAGAAGGGGGAAGGCTTACGTCTGCGACCTCAACGCCGACGAGATAAGGGCCTACCGGGGCACGCTCACGGAGCCGGGAAGGAACAGCCCCTACCGTGACAGATCCGTCGAGGAGAACCTCGATCTCTTCGCCAAAATGAGAGCGGGGGAGTTCGAGGACGGCAGCCGCGTGCTGCGTGCGAAGATCGACATGGCATCGCCCAACGTTACCATGCGTGACCCCGTCATCTACCGGATCAAGCGCTCCGGCCACTACCGCATCGGCGACAAGTGGGTCATCTACCCCATGTACGATTTCGCCCACTGTCTTTCCGATTCCGTCGAGAAGATCACCCATTCCATATGCACCCTGGAGTTTGAGAACAACAGGCCCCTGTATGACTGGTTCGTGAACGAACTCATCGAGGGCCCGAAACCCCGGCAGATAGAGTTTGCACGCCTCAACCTCACCTACACGGTGCTCAGCAAGCGCAGGCTCATCGAACTCGTTGAGAACCGTATGGTCAGCGGCTGGGATGACCCTCGCATGCCTACCGTCGCCGGGATGAGACGACGGGGATACACCCCGGAGGCAATACGGGAGTTCTGTGCGCGGATAGGCGTCGCCAAAAACGACAACCTTGTCGATATAGCTCTCCTGGAGCACTGCGTCCGCGAGGACCTCAACGAGCGCGCACCGCGAGCCATGGCCGTCCTCAAACCTCTCAAGGTCATAATCGACAACTATCCCGAAGGACAGGTGGAGGAGATGGAATGCGCTAATCATCCTCAGAAACCTGAAATGGGTACAAGGAAGGTGCCCTTCTCCCGGGTCCTCTACATCGAAAGGGATGATTTCATGGAAGCTCCCCCGAAGAAATACAAGCGCCTCGGCCCCGGACGGGAGGTACGCCTGAGGAACTCCTACGTCATCAAGTTCGTCTCCCTCATCAGGGACGAAGCGACGGGAGAGATCAGCGAACTTCACTGCACCTACGATCCCGAAACAAGGAACGCACCGCCCCCGGACGGCCGCAAGGTGGATGGCGTCATCCACTGGGTCTCGGCCGAGCACGCAGTACCCGCAACGGTCCGTCTCTATGACAGACTTTTCCGGGTCCCCGACCCCGCCGGCGCCGAGGGCAAGTTCACGGACCTTCTCAACCCGGGGTCGCTCGAGGTCGTCACAGCCTGGGTCGAACCGGGCCTCGCAGCGGCTGCACCTGAAAGCAGGTTTCAGTTCGAGAGGATCGGCTATTTCTGTGTCGACATGAAGGATTCGCTCCCGGAAAGACCCGTCTTCAACCGGATCGTCTCCCTGCGCGACTCGTGGGCTAAGATCGCGGCCGAGCCTGCCCGAAAATGAGAACAAGGGAAACGCGCTAACACTGTGATCAGCAATCCCGGGTGACGAAAGGACGAGAATGAACCTTAAGAACGGTTTCGACAACGGGAAATACCTTCAGGAGCAAACGGGGGAGATCCTGGAACGCGTAAAGAGGTTCGACAACAAGCTTTATCTTGAATTCGGCGGAAAGCTCCTTTATGACTATCACGCGGCCAGGGTCCTGCCGGGCTACGATCCCAACGTCAAGATGCGCCTTCTCGCCCAGCTCAAGGACAAGGCTGACATCCTGCTGTGCATCTACGCCGGCGACATCGAACGCAAGAAGATCCGGGCCGATTTTGGCATAACCTATGACGCCGATGCATTAAAACTCATCGACGAGCTCAGGACCTGGGATGTCGACGTCCTCGGGGTCATCATCACGCGCTTCGATAACCAGCCGGCAGCCGTCCATTTCAAGAACAAGCTCGAACGGCGTGGTATCAGGGTATATACCCATCGGTTCACACGCGGTTATCCGACCGACGTAGACATGATTGTGAGCGATGAAGGCTACGGGGCCAATGATTATGTCGAATCGAACAAACCCCTCGTCATCGTCACCGGTCCCGGACCGGGAAGCGGCAAGCTGGCGACCTGTCTGTCTCAGCTATACCACGACCACAAGCGGGGCATCCGGTCGGGATACGCCAAATTCGAAACATTCCCCGTCTGGAACATCCCCCTGAAACATCCCGTCAATGTCGCCTATGAGGCGGCCACGGCCGACATCAAGGATTTCAACCTTATCGACCCTTTCCACATGGAGGCGTACGGAAAGACATCCGTCAACTACAACCGGGATGTGGAGGTCTTTCCCGTGTTCTACAGGATCATGGAAAAGATAACGGGCGGAGACTCTTTCTACAGGTCGCCGACCGACATGGGCGTGAACCGCGTCGGCTTCGCCATTGTTGATGATGATGTCGTTAGGGAGGCATCGAAACAGGAGATCATCCGGCGCTATTTCCGCTATCGCTGTGAGTATGCGATGGGTTTCGCGGAAAAGGACACGGTCCAGAAGGCAGAGCTTTTTATGAAGGAGTTCAACCTTACCTCCGAGAACCGGAACGTCGTCACGCCTGCACGCGAGGCAGCCGATAAGGCCCAGGAACTGCACAAGGGGAACGAAGGCATATACTGCGGCGCCTCCATAGCACTGAAGGACGGGACGATCATAACGGGCAGCAATTCCCCGCTCATGCATGCCGCTACGAGCCTTATCATCCATGCCATCAAGCATCTCGCCGGCATACCCGAACAATTGACGCTTCTTCCCGATTATGTCACAGAGTCAGTCCGTAACCTGAAAACGAGGATACTTAACGAAAGGTCGGTCAGTCTCGACCTTGAAGAGGCGCTCATCGTCCTCAGCGTCAGCACCATGACAAACCCCGCGGCAAAGCTGGCGCTCGAGAAACTCAAGGAACTGCGTGACTGCGAGGTGCACATGACCCACATTCCCACGCCCGGCGATGAGGCGGGCTTGCGCCGGATCGGGGTCAACCTGACTACCGATCCCAGCTTCGCGACAAGGAACCTCTTCATCACGTGATGGCGACACTGGAAGGAGTTTTGCGATTATAGACAGCGCCCGGCAAGGAGCGTGAAATGAAACACCTGAGAAGCATACTTATGATTCTTTTCTTCATAGCCGCGTTTGGTTTGCCCGGCGCGGTGGCGGCCGATGGTCCGGCCTTTGTCTTCGCGAGCGTGGACGAAGGCAAAGCCATGCTCATGAAGAGTGATGATTTTATCGAGCGATTAAGCCCTGCGGACCGGGCGATACGGATGAAGTCGGAAAGACCCGTCTCAACGGCGGACTTCCTCGATTTCGTGGGAAAGAACGTGACGCCATGGGACGGTTCGGAAAAAGAACGCCTCACAACGATCGTCAATTCCCTTAAACCGAGGATCGCGCCTTTTTCACCGTTCCTTCCCAACAGGATCTTCCTCATAAAGACAACTGGCGACGAAGAAGCCAACGCGGCGTATACACGCGGTGAGGCGATCGTCATACCGGCGCGGCTCAGTCAGACCATGGATATGGTAAGCCTCTACAAGCTTATCTCCCACGAACTCTTCCATGTCATGACCCGCAGAGACAAAACCCTCGCTGAGGAGATGTACTCGGTGATCGGCTTTACCCGGTGCCCGCCATTTACCCTGCCGCGGAATCTCGAGTCACGCCGGATCACCAATCCCGATGCCCCGCACAACGATCATTGCATAACGGTATCGGCCGGTGGGAAGAAGCTCCGGGTAGTTCCCATCCTCTACTCCAACATGGCGGTCTACAATACCCGGCATGGGGAGACGCTTTTTGATTACCTGGAAGTCGCCTTTCTGGCGGTAGGGCAGGACAAGGGAAAGGGCAAAGAGCCGGCGCCACTTCCGGAAAAGGATATGAAACTGTTCAAGGAGAATGAGCTGAAGGGCTTCGTGGAACAGATCGGCAGGAACACTGATTATACTATTCACCCTGAAGAGATCCTAGCTGACAATTTCACGTTTCTGCTGCTGGGCAGGACCCAGATGGCATCGCCTCAGATCGTCGCCGGGATGAAAAAGGTCTTTGCGAAGAAGACCAAGAAATAGACAGAGCTCCGGGTTCAGTATTTCGGGACGGATGACTTTGATCGGTGAGGTGCAAGATGACCTGTGCGAGACGAGTGACGCTCTTTGTACTTGTACTGCTGTTCATGCCTTTATTCCCGGCAATGGCCACAGGCCTTGCCGGCACCGTGGAAAAGATACTTCGGGAGGTCCGCCAGGACCAGCCGGTACCATCGGTCGATTACCTGAAAAAAGGGGAACCTGTCAACATCGATTGCACCTCTTACCGGGGCGATTATCAGGGTGTCAGGATATCCGTTGAGACGCATCCCAATAGCCAGCGCGTATCCTCGGTCCTTCTCGAGATCGCCGGTCCTGACCGGACAAAGGAGATCCTTCCTGCGGTGAAACGGGTCATTGGGCCACCGCGTACCTCAAGTCCGAAACAATCTCAGTATTCATGGGAATGGCCGAAGTACCGCACCGCATCCCTCCATTATGTGAGAGGCAAAGGTCCCGGTGAAGGACTGACGGTGGTTTCGCTTTTCTACAGGTAAAGCGGCAGACGAGGCGATTCTTTGAAGTGTCGGGCGGGGTATCACCGTATCAGGGTTGGTGCGACAGGCCCAATACCTCTTTCAGGAAATGCCGGGCAAGGCGGATGACAACGGTGCCGCGGTAATCGGCCGTTGATCGCTGGTCGTCTATGGGACTTAAGATCCGGGCATATCGCTTTAGAACAGCGGCCAGTATTTCCTCTCGTTCATGCCGGCCGTTAGTTCCCGACAGGGAATCGATCAGGGCCTGTTCGCAATCCGGTGATCTGACGACCTTCGGGCCCACCGCGCCAAAGGCCAATCTCAAGTCAACAAGCCGGTGGTCGATCTTTCGTGCAAGCCCGACGATGGAGGCCTTGGCCAGGGCATTCGCCCTTCGTGCGGCCACCTTTTTATGAAACTCATGATCGAACTGATAGCGAGGTATTCCAAACCCCGTGACGACCTCATCAGGCGCGAGGATCGTCATGCCGGGGCCTGAAATGAACTCGTTGACAGGGATTTCTTTCTGACCGTCCGTGCTTGCGCAGAGCACGGTTCCGTTCATCGCCAGGAGGTAGGGAATCGTGTCCCCGGCCGGCGATGCATTGCAGACGTTCCCTCCCATCGTTGCCATGTTCCTGACGGCAGGCGACGCCATGCTGCCGATGATCCTTTTCAGAAGTACGGGCACACCGGGATGGTCCCGCAATGAAGAAAGAATCGCGCAGGCCCCGATGACGAGGAAACCGGGCTCCGTCGCGACTTGCCTTAGTTCCTCAAGATGACCGATGAATATGACGGGACGGCCGGCGTCAGCACTTACCGTGCCCCACCGTGCGGAGCGGACCATGAGATCGGTACCTCCCGCGTAGAGGATGCCGCCTGTTTCCCTTCGAAGGATCAGAGCTTCTTTCAGGTCACGGGGCCTCAATGCGGTATCTTTCATCGGCTCGAAGGCTCCTTCGTTTCACGAGATGCCCGCATGACCGCCTGGACGATGCGGTTGTATCCGGTACACCGGCAAAGATTCCCCGACAATGCCTCCCGTATGGTTTCCTCATCGGGATCGGGGCAGGCATCGATGAGTGCACCAGCGGCAATGATCATCCCCGGTGTGCAGAATCCGCACTGGAGTGCCCCGGTCTCGCTAAAGGCCGAAGCGACCTTTCGAAACAGGTCCCGTTCCTGATACCCCTCGATAGTGACCACATGACGGCCCTCGACAGCGCCGACGGCAACGATGCATGCCAGTGCAGGCCTTTCATCGATAAGGACCGAGCAGGCGCCGCATTCACCCTCACCGCACCCTTCTTTGACGCCGGTCAGGCCAAGGTCCTCCCTGAGGACATCGATAAGCCGCCTCAAAGGATCGGTTTCGAGGACCACGGGACGGCCATTCACCACAAACGCGATTGTCATGATGAGGTCTCCTTTGCCCTCACAAGATCGAGGAGATACTCGGGCGTAATGGGCAGGCGGCCCACCTCTATGCCGAGGGCATCGGCGACGGCCTCCCCGAGAGCGGCGGCGGCACCTATCGTCGGTATCTCGCCCACGGATTTCGCGCCGAAGGGCCCTTCAGAATAGGGGTTGATCACAAAAGACTGCCGGATCGCCGGGATATCTCTCATTGTCGGTATGGCATAGTCCCTCAGACGGCCTTGCTGAAGGATGCCTTCTTTGCTTTCCAGCACCTCCATGAGGCCAAAACCAAGCCCCTGCACCAGCGCCCCGTCGACCTGCCCTTCCGCCAGGCGGTCATTGATGGGTCTGCCGATATCGTGAGCGGCCCATACGCCTGTTACCTGAACTTCGCATGTAAGTAAATCCACCGATACCTCTGCCGCGACAGCTCCCCAGGAATAGGTGTGGAAGGCATCTCCAACGACCCGTTTGTCGTCCCATTCCAGATAGCCGGGCTCCACGTAATCTTCCATCACCTCGATCTCCCCCGGCTCGTCCCACCGGTCTTTGAGTTTCCGGGCCCCACGTTCGACAGACTTTCCGAACAGGGTCACTCCCAGGGAAGCACCCGTGCCCATTGTAGAGGGATCGCGGTCCGTATCCGGATTGTCCATACTGATGCGTTCGATGGGTATATCGAGAATGCGGGAGGCTATCTCCCGGAAAACCGTCACCATGCCCTGTCCCAACTCGGTAATAGTTGTGAGAATGACCACATCTCCCGATCCAGTACGCCGCAGGATAAGGGGTCTCGGTCGTCCCCGCAGAGTACCTTTGACGGTGTGCGGCGCCCCGAAGGAGTAAAGGGCGATGCCGATCCCCCTTTTCACCGTCGCGTCAGACCCGGCCTGTCTCCCGCGTTTTGCGCGGTAACCGGACATGGCATCGACGCTTTTTACGATCTCGGGTATCTTCACCTGATCGCGGAGGACGGCATCGGTGCTTGTCCTGTCTCCCTGCTTCAGCACATGGCCCAGCCGGAAATCAAGCGGGTCAATGCCGAGTTGCCGTGCAACGCGGCTCATATGGGTTTCGAGGGCGAATGTCGTCTGCACAACGCCGAACCCCCGCGTGGCGCCGGGCATGATATGGTTCGTGGCCAGCGCCCTGCCCCGGACCGACACATTTTCGAACCGGTATGGGCCCGTTGCCATCTTCACAGAAGAATCGAGGACAACGGCCGAAGAGCCGAAATAGGCGCCGCCAAGAAGGTCAATGTCCATTTTTACGGCCCTGATCCTCTTGTTTTGGTCGACGCCGCTCTTGATGCGGATCCGGGAAGGATGCCGCTTCGATGTCGTCGTTATGTCTTCTTCCCGATCGTACACGATCGAGCAGGGCCTTTGCGTTACATATGCGGCCAGGGCGCCGAGACAGGTGATCTGGGCTGTTGTTTCCATCTTGCCGCCGAAATCCCCGCCGATGGTTGTGACACGCGCACGGATCCTGTCCGTGTTCCATCCCAACGGTATGGAAACAGCGACGGGAACGATGTCGGGTATCTGAAAAGGACCGTAGACAGTCATGCGCTCTTCTTCGGGTACCGCTATTGCCATAGAGATGTTCCTGGTAGCCTGTCCTGAACTCGTCCTCAAAGACCCGGGCACTCTCGATGAATGTTTTTTCGACATCGCCGCGCTCGAAGCCGATGGAGGCTATTACATTGTCCGTACCGAAGACCGGGGGTATCCGCCCTTCCTCGGCGTCTTCGATGGTTATGACAGGCTCTTCCGGTTCGTAGTCGATGCGTATCCCGTCGTATATCTCGAGTATCCTGTCCCGTTCGGGCCCCGCGATGAGGAGAATCGCCTGCCCGGCAAAACTGACCCTGTCTTCGGCAAGAAGCGGAAAGTCCTGTCTCAGGATCGCGCAAATGTTCCTGCCGGGTATGTCCGTGCTGTCTATGACGTAGTATCCCGAAGCGACAGCGGGGACATGAACGGATCGGATGCCAGCGCGGGGGAACGGTGAGCGGACGACCATAACGTGAAGCATGCCGGGGAACGAAAGCTCGTCCATGTATCCCGCTTTGCCGCAGCACTTGGCCCAGGCATCATCTCGGACTGTCATCCATACTCCCTTTTTCATGCGACTGACGGTGGAAGAGTAATCTCGGCAAGGCTTTCATTCTTCGTATCCGGCCGGTTCTTCCCTCTGAAAGCCTAGTCCAGCCCTGACTGTATTGTCAAAAAGAATGTGGGGCTGGAAGACAAGCAGAAGGTCAGCCTTCATTCAGGATCTCATTTCGCTTTGTCGTGGCATTTGACCCACTCATCATCGCGAGGCAGGGAACGGGATACCATGTCGTGAACTAAAGGGGTTCTCTTCTTCAACTCAACGAAGGTTGGCGGGCCTCGGGGCCCTCGTGCGCAGTGCGGGCATAAAAAGAGGGGTTACATGTTCTGCAACCCCTTGATATTATTGGCTGGGAGACAAGGATTTGAACCTTGATTCACGGAGTCAGAGTCCGTTGTCCTGCCGTTGAACGATCTCCCAATATCTTTTCAGGCGTCCTGAGTTCCTTCCGGCGTCTCTTCCGCCTTCTTTTCCGCTTTCGGTTTCCTCGTCCTCTTGGGCTTCGGCTCTTCGCCGACAGCCGCCTCTTTCTTCGGTGCGGCCTTCTTCTTCGCCGGCGCCTTTTCCTTCTTTTCCTTGACGGGTTTTTCGGACTTCGGCGGTTTTGCCTCTTTCTTTTCTTTCGCCTTGCCCTTCTCTTTTTCTTTCTCCGGTTCCTTCTTCTGCGTCAGTTCGATGATGGCCATCGGGGCGGCATCGCCCTTCCTGAGGCCGATCTTGACCACACGGGTGTATCCGCCGCTTATGGCCGCATAGCGGTCCCCGATATCGCTAAAGAGCTTCCTGACAACCTTCTTGTCCCTCAGGAAGGCAAACGCAAGCCTCAACGAGTGAAGGTCTTTTCTCTTCGCCAGGGTGATGAGCCTGTCTGCCACCTTCTTGAGTTCCATCGCCTTCGGGTTCGTGGTCTTTATGCTTTCATGATCGAACAGGGCGTTGGCGAGGTTCATGAACAATGCCCGCCGGTGGCTCTTGGTCCGATTCATTTTCTTCACTCTGTTCTGATGCCTCATTATCAACCCCTACATGTGATCTTTTTTCTTGAGAACCATTTTGTCCAGTTCTTCCCGTGCCGGAAAGCTGTCTAATTTTAAACCAAGGCGGAGCCCCATGCAAGAGAGAATCTCCTTGATCTCGTTCAAAGACTTCCTTCCGAAGTTCTTTGTCATAAGGATCTCCTGCTCCGTCTTCTGAACAAGTTCTCCTATGTACTTGATGTCCGCGTTCTTCAGGCAGTTCGCGCTCCTCACGGACAGTTCGAGCTCGTCGACGCTGCGATACAGGTTTTCGTTGAAATCGGGTTTCTCCTGTCCCCGTTCCTCGCCGGCTTCCGCTTCCTCGACCTCGTCGAAGTTGATGAAGATCCGCATCTGCTCCTTGATGATCTTCGCCGCGAAAGAGAGGGCATCGAGGGGATCGACGCTGCCGTCGGTCCAGATCTCCATGGTGAGCTTGTCATAGTCCGTCCGCCGGCCCACCCTTGCCTGGGTCACGTTGTAGCTCACCTTTCTGATAGGCGAGAAGATGGCGTCTATGGGAATGGTGCCGATGGGATCGGTATCATCGACATTCTGTTCAGAAGGCTGGTAACCGCGACCAAGTCTTGCCTTCATCTCCATGTACAGTTTGGCATCGCTTGACAGCGTAGCGATATGCAGGTCGGGGTTGATCACGTCCACCCCGCCGTCATGCGTGATGTCCCCCGCCTTCACTTCCTTCTTGCCTTTGACATCGATCTTCAAAAGGGCAGGTTTGTCGTCGGTCATCCTGATAACGACCTTCTTCAGGTTCAGGATCATCTCCGTAACATCTTCCTTGACGCCCCGGACCGTGGAAAATTCGTGGTCGACGGAGTCTATCCAGACCGACGTTATAGCAGCACCCATGATCGAGGACAGGAGCACCCGCCGGAGAGAGTTGCCGATGGTGACACCGTACCCTCTCTCGAAGGGTTCCGTGGAGAACTTCACGTAGGTGCTCTCCTTCTTCTCTATCTCGATCTTGGTTGGCCTGATAAGCTCCTGCCAGTTCTTTTCAAACATAGGCATGTACCCTCCTTGGGGTAATAACTACCTTGAATAGTACTCTACGATCAGCTGTTCCTT
The DNA here is from genome assembly GCA_002067235.1 of Syntrophorhabdus sp. PtaB.Bin047. Taxonomy (GTDB): domain Bacteria; phylum Desulfobacterota; class Syntrophorhabdia; order Syntrophorhabdales; family Syntrophorhabdaceae; genus Delta-02. The sequence continues at coordinate 5,038 of MVQP01000004.1, read as the reverse complement.
GATCGGCAACGAAATATCGTCACGGGTCGGAAAGAGCCTGATGGTACCCTTCATATTGTCCTTGTCGAGGTCTATCCATGACGGCACGCCCCTTCGAACCACCGATTCCAGAGCGTTCACGACGGCAGGCAGTTCCTTGTGCCTGACCTCTATGACATCGCCCACCCTCACGAGGTAGGACGAGGAGTTAACCGTTCTGCCGTTCACGGCAATGTGCTTGTGGGATACAAGCTGGCGCGCCTCCGCACGGGACGTCGCGAAGCCAAGACGGAACACCATGTTGTCGATCCTTCTTTCGAGAAGAACGAGGAAGTTGGTGCCCGTGATGCCTTCCTTACGCTCGGCCCTGACGAAAAACCTTCTGAACTGCTTCTCGCTGAGCCCGTATATCCTGCGCGCGCGCTGCTTTTCCCTGAGGCGCATCCCGTACTCCATGACCTTGCCCTTGGTGTCCACGTGCTGTCCCGGGGGATAGTTCCTTTTTTCAATGGCGCACTTCTCCGTGTAGCACCTTTCTCCCTTTAGGAAAAGCTTTATGCCTTCTCGCCGGCATAACTTGCATGATGGTCCAACATATCGTGACAATTCGTGCCTCCTTTAAACCCTTCTGCGTTTCGGCGGTCTGCAGCCGTTATGGGGAATGGGCGTAACATCGCGGATGAGATGGATCTTCAGTCCCGCGCTCTGGAGCGCCCTCAATGCCGCCTCACGTCCCGCTCCGGGACCCTTCACATAGACGTCCACCGTCCTCAGCCCATGCTCCATGGCCTTCTTTGCGGCGTTCTCCGCGGCAAGCTGCGCGGCAAAGGGAGTACTCTTGCGCGAGCCCTTGAAACCCACAACCCCACCGCTTGACCACGACACGACGTTGCCCTGCGGATCGGTGATCGTGATGATCGTGTTGTTGAAGCTCGACTGTATATATGCTCCACCGACGGGGATATTCTTTTTTACTTTCTTCTTTCCGCTTCTTCTGACCTTAGCCATGTACGCACCACCTCGTCGTTATTTTCGTTTCATCGAAGTCTTCCGCGGGCCTTTGCGGGTCCGCGAGTTCGTCCTCGTCCTCTGCCCGTGCACGGGAAGGCTTCGTCTATGTCTCAGGCCGCGATAGCATCCGATGTCCATAAGCCTTTTTATGTTCATGCTCACTTCTTTTCTCAGATCGCCTTCGACCTTGTATTCGCTTTCCAGGATGTCCCTTATCTTCGCGATCTCTTCGTCGAGGAGGGCATGCGTCCTCTTGTTCGGATCGATCCCGGCCTGGTTCAGGATCTTGCTGGAAAGCGTTCTCCCGATGCCGTAAATATAGGTCAGGGCCACTTCGATCCTTTTGTCCCTGGGTATGTCGACGCCTGCAATTCGTGCCACCTTCTGCCTCCTTAGCCCTGTTTCTGTTTATGCTTGGGGTTCTCGCAGATGATCCTGACAACACCCTTTCGCTTGATGATCTTGCATTTGTCACATCTCTTCTTCACCGAAGGCTTTACCTTCATGCTTTCCTCCTACTTGACGCGATAAATGATCCTGCCCCGCGTGAGGTCGTATGGCGACAGCTCGACGACGACCTTGTCTCCCCTGAGTATCTTTATGTAATGCATCCGCATCTTTCCCGATACGTGGGCCAACACCCTGTGGCCGTTGGGAAGCTCAACCCTGAACATCGCGTTGGGCAGTGGTTCTACGACCGTTCCTTCTATCTCTATACCTTCGCCTTTTGGCATTTTACCTCTCTAAGCCCGGCTCAATATGACGGGGCCGTTGCCGGTCACGGCCACGGTGTGTTCAAAATGAGCCGACAGGCTTCCATCCTTCGTGGCCGCGGTCCAACCGTTCTCCTTGATATACACTTCGCTCTTTCCCATGTTCACCATCGGTTCTATCGCAAAGACCATTCCTGCCTTGAGCCTGAGGCCCGTGCCCTTCGTCCCGTAATTGGGCACCTGCGGTTCCTCATGCAGGCTCCGCCCTATACCGTGGCCGACGAACTCCCGTACAACCGAGAACCTCTCTCCCTCGACACACTCCTGTACGGCGCAGGAGATATCATGGAGCCTGTTGCCCTCCCGGGCCTGGTCTATGCCGAGGTAGAGGGCTTTTTCCGTCACTTCGAGGAGCTTTCTCGCGGCCTTCGAGATACCCCCGACGGCATAGGTCATTGCCACGTCCCCGTAATACCCTTCATAGAGAAGACCAAAGTCGATGCTCACGATATCATTCTCTTTCAGCTGCCGTTCAGAAGGCATGCCGTGCACGACCTCGTCGTTCACGGACACACACAGGCAATAGGGGAAACCGTTGTACCCCTTGAAAGCGGCTTTCATGTTTCCCGTCTCTCTTATCTTCTCCTCGCAGGCATTCTCGAGGTCCATCGTTTTCACGCCTGCCTTCACAAGATCCTTCAAGTAAAGGAGCATCTCCATCGCCTTCCCGCTGGCGACGCGCATTTTCTCAATCTCCTCTCTTGTCTTCAGAAAGATCATCCTTTTGGCTCAAGGCGTTTCCCGCCGGCATTCCTCCTTCGGTCCTTCTATCGTCGCCCCTTGATCCTCTGCGATTTCTTCACTAGCCCGTCATAATGCCTCAGAATGAGATGGGACTCTATCTGCTGAATGGTGTCCAAAGCAACGCCGACAACAATGAGAAGCGCCGTTCCACCAAAATAGAAGGGCACGTTGAACTTCTTCACCAGCAGCGTCGGCAGCACGCACACGAAGGAGATGTATATCGCCCCTATGAACGTCACCCTCGTGAGCACCCTGTCGATGTACTCCGAGGTCCTTTTGCCCGGCCTGATCCCCGGTATGTATCCTCCGTACTTCTTCATGTTGTCCGCCACGTTATCAGGGTTGAAAACGATGGCGGTGTAGAAGTAGCAGAAGAAAATGATAAAACCAACATAGAAGATCTCGTGGAGCGCCGACCCCGGCGTGAAGAGTTCCGCTATCTTCTTCGCATAAGGGTGCGTGATAAAGTTCGAGATCGTCGCGGGGAACATGATGATGGATGACGCGAAGATCGGCGGGATCACGCCTGCCGTGTTCACCTTCAGCGGCAGATGCGTGGATTGACCGCCCATCATCTTCCGGCCCACCACCCGCTTGGCATACTGCACCGGGATCCTTCGCTGTGATGTCTCCATGAATATTATGAAGGCTACTACAACGAGCATCATCGCGATGAGAACAAGCACCACGAACCAGTTGAGCTCGCCGGTATTGACGAGGCTCCACGTCCCGGCTATCGCGTTTGGCATTCTCGCCACGATTCCCGCGAAGATGATCAGCGAGATGCCGTTGCCTATACCCTTCTCGGTGATCTGCTCCCCGAGCCACATAATGAAGGACGTGCCACCTGTCAGGGTGATCATGGTCATCAGCCTGAAGCTCCAACCGGGGTTGAAGACGACGGGCTCCCCGCCGGCGCCGCGCATCTGTTCGAGGCCGATGGCGATGAAGAGGCCCTGGATGATGCTGATAACCACCGTCCCGTACCGCGTATACTGTGTTATCTTCCTCCGTCCCGCCTCGCCTTCCTTTGAGAGCTTCTCGAGGGTGGGTATGACGACGGTCAGGAGCTGCAGTATGATCGACGCCGAGATATAGGGCATGATCCCAAGGGCAAAGATGGAGAGCCTCTCCAGCCCGCCGCCCGCGAACATGTCGAAAAACCCGAGCAGGGTTCCCTTGGCCTGCTCAAAGATACCCGCGAGGACGTTCCCGTCAATACCCGGCGTGGGTATGTGAATGCCGACACGGTAGACAGCAAGCAACCCGAGGGTCCATATGATCCTGCGCTTCAGCTCGGGGATCTTTCCAATATTTTGGAAACCTCCCATTAGACGAGCACCTCCACATCACCACCCTTGGCCTGTATCTTTTCGATGGCCTTCTGTGATGCCTTGTGAACCGATATTTTTATGGGGAAATCTATGTCTCCCACGGCGAGAAGCTTGATCCCGTCCTTCATTTTCTTGATGAAGCCCGACTTCAGGATATCCTCAACACCCACCTTTTCCATACCCTTGAAGACCTCAAGGTCGCCGATATTGATGACGGAGTATTCTTTCCGAAAAGGATTCTTGAAGCCCCTCTTGGGGATCCTTCGCGTCAGCGGCAGCTGGCCGCCCTCAAAGCTCTTCCCCTTCGTTCCGCCGCTCGTCGAGCGCTGGCCCTTGTTGCCGTAGCCCGCAGTCGTTCCGAGCCCCGATCCGGTTCCCCGGCCGACACGCTTGCGGCTCTTCTTTGATCCCGGGACTGGTTTAAGATCTGATAGTTTCACCGAGCATCCTCCAGTACTGTAACAAGGTGGATCACCTTCTTGACCATGCCCCGTATCTCCGGGGTGTTTTTGACCGTCTTTTCCTGGTAGAGCCTCTTGAAACCCAGGCTTCTCACCGTGGCCCTCTGGTCCTCCGGGCATCCGATGAAGCTCTTCGTCCATTTTATCTTGAGGTGGCTCATCCTACCCCTCCTCGACTTTCAATTTGCCCCTCTGTTTCAGCGCCACCTCGGGCGATTTCAACTGGGAGAGGCCCCTGATGGTTGCCTTCACCACGTTATGGTAGTTCCTGGAACCATAACACTTCGTAAGGATATTGGTGATCCCCGCCACCTCTACGACGGCACGTACGGCGCGGCCGGCGATAACGCCCGTGCCTTCCCGTGCCGGCTTCATATACACCTGGCTCGTTCCGAACTTGGCCATGATCTCATGGGGGATCGTCCCCTTTTCCACGGGGACTTCTATAAGGCTTTTCTTTGCCCTTTCAACGGCTTTTCGTATTGCATCAGGTACTTCGTTGGCCTTGCCCAATCCGAAGCCGACCTTTCCATTACCGTCGCCGACGACAACGATGGCGCTGAAAGAAAACCTGCGGCCACCCTTGACAACCTTCGCGACACGGTTGATGTAGACAAGCCTGTCCTGCAACTCGAGATCGCCTGCGTCTATTCGCTTTCTCTCAACCAACACAACCTCCCGTTAAAATTTTAGCCCGGCTTCACGCGCCCCGTCGGCGAGCGCCTTGATCCTTCCA
>MVQP01000003.1 GCA_002067235.1 Syntrophorhabdus sp. PtaB.Bin047 | reverse complement strand
AAAAATCAACGCCGACGTAGCTCAGAGGCAGAGCAGCTCACTCGTAATGAGCAGGTCGCGGGTTCGATTCCCATCGTCGGCTCCAGAATCCCCTGGTGTCCTGCTAGGGAATAACATCGCCCGAAATTCCTCTCACGCCAAAGAATCCTGTCCGGTCCCTGGAAGGTGCACGTCTGCGCTCTAGGGGGCGTCCGAACCACTGTCTGGTGGGGATGGGAGTGTAAATGCGGAGGAGAGGAAGACGGTCAACATCTTGCCGATGCTCCCGGCGAGGTCGAAGTCACCGAGGTCGATGTTGCGGTTCGTCATCTGTTCGTAGTGGATGAAGACCATCTGGGAGAACGCCCGGTCCCACTCGATGACCGGGGCGGGCGGCTGCTCCGCCAGTTCCTTCCAGTACTGGATGCCGATCTTGACGAGGCCTTCCCTGTTCTCTTCGTCGTAGGGCATGAAGAAGAACCTTCCCAGTTCCCGCGCGAGCTCGTGCATATCCACAGCGACCCCTTCATCCTTGAACCGGGGGACCACTGCCGTCAGGAACCAGATACCGCAGACGAAGGTGAGGACCCTGTCCCGGGGAAAGGGGAGATCCTCGCCGGAGGCGTTGAGTCTGTCCATCAGCGACGGAAGGAGAAGCGATGAGATATCGGTCGAGACGGCCCTGGCCACCATCTCATCGAGCCCCTCGCACGGTCCCAGGGCAAGAACGCACGCCTCCCCCATAGCGCTTAAGTCCGCCGCTGCCTTGTCGAGGAGCGCCTTCGTCAGCGGCTTGCCCGCACCATCGAATTCAGCGACTTTCTCATTCCAGGTCTTCATACGCGTACCGCGCGGGTAATGGGTCATAGGTAATGGGTAATAGAGGAGATTGGTATTCCCATAACCCATAACCTATTACCTATTACCTCTCTTCTTTACCATTTAAATATTCCCTTCAACAGCTTACCCGGTGTTATCCCCTCATCCTCTTTCTTCTCGGGGGGAGGAGCGCCTTCGTCGCCCGGTGCCCTGCCCTGCCCGCGGCCATCCATCGCCATAAGCGGCAGCATCGACGTTGATTTGCGTCTCACCTTCACGGCCCAGATGGGATCTTTCGGACGCGGCGGATAGGAGATGTTCAGTTCGTCCCCGTAGGCTATGAACTGGATGATGGCTCCCCGGGCCTCCTTGAAGATGCCCTTCGGTACGGCGCACTGCGTCGTCGAGGGCGCCATGACGACCTTGTCCTTCACGAGGCGCCGCACGTCCTCGTCGGAAAGGAAGTTCATGAGCGAGTATCCGGCTTCCCGCACATCGCTTGAGCTCCAGATGATCATGGTTCCCGTCTTCTCGTCGTTTCCCATGGCCGTCGCGAAATAACCTGTCGCCGTGGGGATGGCGTTCCACTGGAACTGAAAGCTCTCCTCCGGGCCGCCTTTTGTCGAGATAAATTCCACGGGGGCCATGAAGTCATGGCCGGTGTCTATGGAGAAGCGTATCTCAGGAAGATAGTTGCCGTGGACGAAATGGTTGCCCGCGAGGGAACTGTCCGCGGGGACCTGCTTCGAATCCTTCCTGTTCGGCCAGTCCGCATAGGCGGAGCCAGGACGGGCCGAAGGCGGGTTCTGCGCGGATATCTGCCGTCCCTGAAACGCCCTTCCGAAATCGGCCGGGTTCATTTTCTCCGTGTCGATGACGTAGGGCTGACCCGGCCTCACCGTCTCCGAGCAACCCCAATATATGAGCATACGCATCTTCGGCTTTTCAACGTTCTGTGGCCTCTCCGTCCTCTCAACCGGTTGCGCCCGGCCCGGACCCGCCGGCTCGGGCGTCACGAGCGGGAGAGTCGGGCCCATTCTCTGCCCCGGAGGTATGTCGTGGGTTGCCTGGGGGTCGGCCGGCGGGCTCTTCGGAGAGGATACCTGCAGCTGCAGCCTCTTCCCCGAACCTCCACCCCCGCCCATGCCGAGCATACCGCCGATCATACCCGACATCCCGCCGCCGGCGCCGGAAGGTATTCCGGGAAAACCGCCCTTCTCCGTGGAAACACTCATCCAGTAGCGTGTCACGGGTGCCTTCTCCGCCGAATCCGCCACCCCCGACCACAGAACCAGTACGATAATACACAGGACACCCGATACTACGGCCTTCCAGGAAAGATCACTGTTACCCATCGTTTCCCCTCCTCCTCGATCGTTGCGTACGTACCTGACGAAGACGGGTTTCACGCCTCGGGCAAATACCGGCCCGCCACTCGTCGAAACCTATGATGCAGATTATATAACGACCACCCGGGTGTCAAGAACAAAGACGGTCCCAGGTCCCAAGTCCCAGGTTGGAGGAAGAAGGCAAGACCGCGAAGAGAGAACGCAAAAGGTTCCAATCCTCCCCGACACCCCGGGGAAATCGGAACCTTACAGAGAGCGTGTTTCTTTGGCTTTTAACCTGAGACCTGGAACCTGAGACCTGGGACCGTCTCTATGCTGCCTTCTGTCTCTTTTCCACGAGGTCCTTCATAAACGACAGGAGGCTGAGGTCCGGTTTCGAAAATTGGCCGTCGGCGCCGACGGACTGGCCCTTGTGGATGAGTTTGTCCGTGATGAGCGAAGAGAAGAGGATGACGGGAATGTCCTTGAATTCGGCCGACTCCTTGATCCTCTTGCACAGGTGGTATCCATCCATGCCGGGCATCTCTATGTCGGTGAGGACCACGTCCACGAGTTCCGTCAGGGCCACACCCTCCGCGAGGGCCTTTTCCCTGAGGCTCACCAGATGGTTCCACGCCTCCTCGCCGTTGCCCACGGAATGGACGGCGAAATGTCCATTCTGCTCAAGACGGGCCCGCACGTTGTGTCGAATGACATTGGAATCGTCGGCATGGAGTACCCTGATGGGCCTGTCGAGACCGAATTCCAAACGCCCCTCCGCGGCCGTCGAAGGGGCCTTCAGTGCCAGTTCCGGATTCAGTTCCGCAATGGCCTTCTCGAGATCGAGGAGGAAAACGAGGTTCTTCTCGAGCTCGATAACGCCCGTCACCGCATCGCTCACGTTCTCCATGTAGCCGTCGAGGGGTTTTATGTCCTGCCAGGTGACACGGTGTATCCGCGTAACGCCCGACACCATGAAGGCCGTCACCACGTTATTGAACTCCGTTATGAGGACATTGCAGGGCTTCGTCTCCACCCTCGTCTTTCCGAGCCAGATGGCGAGGTCTATGAGAACCACCACCTTGTTCCGATGGTTGAAAAGACCCGACACCATCCCTTTCTTCGAATCGGGTGGATTTATCTTGTTCTTTGGAACGGGAATGATCTCTATGACCTTCGCGACATTGACACCGTAGTAACCGCGGTACCCTTCCTCATCGATGTACAGTTCCAGTATTTCGACCTCGTTGGTCCCCGTCTCAAGAAGAATGCTCGACGTCCCCTGGGCCATAACCCCTCCTTTGGCTGTGTCAGCACAGTAATGAAAATACACACATCTTTATCTGTTATCGGAGGATCTACAAATACATTAAGGGGAAGAAAAAGTGTCTTGAATGGCTCGACGGCCCATTGACAAAGTGATTTCTGAAGGCGGTTTGTCCTCTTTCGTCATTCCGGCTTTGGGCCGGAATGACGGAGAAAATGAGTTTGTCAACAGCCTGTCAAGCGATTCAAGCCGTATTGCTGTTTGGAAAGGGGATCTCTATTGCCTTTACCGGACATTCGGCGGCGCAGAAGCCGCATTCCTCGCAGAGGTCTTCGTCGATCAAGGCCTTGCCTTCCCTGAACAGTATGGCGCCGGGGGGACACACCTCCCAGCACGTCGCGCACCCTGTGCATGTTTCCTTGTCCACAACGGGGATCATCAGAGCACCATCCCTAAGCGGTATCCGTCACGGATCGCGTTCAGGAGGCGTCTCGGCTTCTTCGCGTCTCCGATGAAATACGCCTCTCCCGCAAACGATCCCGCGGTATCTTTCCATATCCCTTCTTCCGGGGCCATCAGCGACGTGATGATGCTGTCGGTCTCGACAACACCCTCCCCCGAGGGCCCCGCGATACGCACCCGGCCAATTTCCACCGCCTTGACGGCGGTGCGCATCATGAGACTGACCTTTCGTTTCCTCATCAGGGCCATGTACTGCCAGAGATAGAAAGGATTGACATCTCTGCCGGGCTTTCCTGCATCATCTATCACGGTGATCTCGTATTCACCGCTGCGAAGGAGGTAAACGGCGACACCAAGCCCCACGCCGCCCGCTCCCATAATGACGACCCTCGGCCCCACCTTCTCCCCCGCCGCCATCACATCCTGCGGTGTCAGAACGCCCTTCGAGACACCTCTTATGGACGGCCCTGAGGCCACCACGAGAACGTCGGGCGCCTCCCTGCCGACGGTGGCCGGATCGCACGCGGCACCGAGCCTGATGTCAACCCCGGCCTTGCGGCAGAGCTCTCCGAGCGTCGCTATCGGCCTTAACAGCTCCGCGGCACCGGCGTCCACCCGCGAGGCGATGAGGATGTTGCCGCCCAGCCTGTCGTTCTTTTCGAAGATCGTCACCTCGTGCCCTTTGCGTGCCGCCACCTCGGCGCACTGTAGGCCCGCGGGGCCGCCGCCGACAACGAGAACCTTCTTTCTCTTCTCTGCAGGTTTGAACCCATAGTATCCCCACGCCTCTTCGCCCTCGTGTCCCAGGCTGGGACGGACGGAGCACATGATGGGTTGGTGGTAGTAAAGCCGTGAGAAACAGACGTTGCAGGCGATGCAGGGGATTATCTCCCCTTCCCTGCCCTCGCTGACCTTCCTCGGGAACTCGGGATCGGCTATCATGGGCCGGCACATCTCCACGAAGTCTATCTGCCCCCCGGCGATCGCCTTCTCCGGGATATGGGGAAGGAACTGCCGAAAGGCCATCATGACGGGCACGTCGACGGCCTTCTTCACCGCCTCCGCAATGGAGAGCCAGTGGCCCATGGGAACATCCCGCGTGATCACCGACTGAGAGGATTCGTGCCATCCCACGGTGACGCTCAGGTAATCCGCCCCGGCCTCCTCAGCTATCCTGAAGCTTTCGACGCTCTCCTCAAAGGTGTTGCCGCCCCGGTCGTCGAGGAGCTCATGACCGCAGAGCCGGATGCCCACTGGCATGTCGCCCACCCCGGCCTTCACGCCCTCGATGACCTCCACCATCAGCCGGCACCGCTCCTTGAGGTCGCCGCCGTACTCGTCGGTCCTTTTGTTGGTGTATCTCGATATGAAGGTGGAGATGAGGTAGCCCACGATGCCGGAGAGCTCTATCATGTCGAAGCCGGCTTTCTTTGCGCGGAGCGCCGCCGCCACGTGGTCCTTCACGGCCTGTCTTATCTCCTCTCTCGTGATCTCCCGGGGAGGTTTGAAATAGGAGAGCTTCTGGGGGACGACAGACGGCATGAGACAGTAGTCGAGGTCAATCCCGCCTTCCCTTCCGCAATGGAGTATCTGGATGCTCGAAAGGGCCCCGTTGGCACGGATAACATCGGCTATCCGGGCAAGACCGGGGATGTACCTGTCGTCATTGATGGACATCATCCCCTTGAAGCCCTTGCCCTCGCCCTTCCTGTCCGGGTAGGCTCCCTGGGTCGTCACTATCCCCGCCCCGCCCTTCGCCTGGGCCTCCATGTAGGCGACCTCGCGGTCGCTCACATAGCCGTCACCGTAAGGGAAGTTCGTCTCCGTGGCCGCGTACTTTATCCTGTTCTTCACGGACAGCCTGCCGATGGTCCCCGGTTGAAAGATATGCGGATATCGCTCCATGATCGCCACCCTGTTGTGTTCAGAAGTGAAGAAGCAGTGAATTGAGTAACACACCGCCAGAAACGAGTCAAGACACAAAAAAGACGGTTTCAAGTCTCAGGTTTCAAGTCTCAGGCTAAAGACGCGAACCGGAAACACCCTGCACTTCCCTTCTTTGGCCTTTAGCCTGGAACTTGGGACTTGAAACGGTCTTCACCGGGTTACCGGCGAGATGTCCCATATGTTCCGGGCGTACTCGTGGATGGCGCGGTCGCTCGAGAATTTGCCTGATCTTGCCGTATTGAGGATAGCCTTGCGCGTCCACTCGTCCCTGTCGCCGTAGGCTCTGGCTACCTCCTCCTGGCACGCCACGTAGAGGGAATAGTCGGCGAGTACACAGTACCGGTCGCCGTCCATCAGCGCCTGCACAATGGGTTGGAACAGGGCGGGCTCCTCGGGCGAGAAGAACCCCGACTGAAGCTGGTGCATCACCCGGGCAAGTTCCTTGTTCTCTTCTATGTATCTCTTCGGGTCGTACTGCTTCCTCAGCTCGAAGATCTCCTCGGCTCTGTGCCCGAAGAGGAAGAAGTTCTCCTCTCCCACCTCTTCCCGTATCTCGATGTTCGCCCCATCGTAGGTGCCTATGGTAAGTGCCCCGTTGAGGGCAAACTTCATGTTCCCCGTGCCTGACGCCTCGTAACCCGCCGTTGATATCTGCTCCGACAGGTCCGCCGCCGGTATGGTGACCTCGGCGATGGTAACACCGTAGTTGGGCACAAAGACCACCTGGAGCTTGTCCTTCACCATAGGATGGGCGGCGACTATCTCGGAAACATTGTGTATGAGCTTGATGATAAGCTTGCACATGAGATACCCCGGCGCCGACTTGCCCGAGAAAAGGACCACCCGGGGCACGAAACCTTCGGGCACCTGCCCCTCCTTGAGACGATTGTAAAGCGTGATGACATGAAAGACATTGAGGAGCTGTCTCTTGTACTCGTGAAATCTCTTTACCTGGCAGTCGAGGAGAAAATCCGATTCAAAGGTGAAGTTGAAGACCCTCTCCATCGCCCTGCACAAACGACGCTTGTTCTCTTTCTTGACCGCATTGAAACGGTCTCTGAAAGCGGCGTCCTGCGCCATGGGCTCGATCTTCTTCAACTCCTCGAGGTCGCGCGTCCACCCGTCGCCGATGGCCTCCGTGATAAGGGAGGCGAGACCGGGGTTCGCGGAGAGGAGCCACCGCCTGTGGGTGATACCGTTCGTCACGTTTCGGAACTTCTCGGGGTACATGAGGTAGAAATCGTTGAACACATGACTCTTCAGAAGCTCGCTGTGCAGACGGGACACACCGTTCACCGCGTGGCTCCCCACGATGGCGAGCCGGGCCATGTTGACCACCTTCCCGCCCTCGCCCGTCACGATGCCCATCTGGTAGGCCTTGTCGAACTCCTCGGGAAATCGCCGGGCCACCTGGATATGGAACTTCCTGTCCATCTCCTGTATGATCTGGAGATGGCGGGGAAGCAGGTGCCCGATAAGGTCCTCAGACCATGTTTCAAGCGCCTCGGGAAGGATGGTATGGTTCGTGTAGGCAAAGGTCTCCCGGGTGAGCTTGCTCGCTACATCCCAGGAGAGCCCGTGATCGTCGATGAGTATCCTCATCATTTCGGGGATCGCAATGGAAGGATGGGTGTCGTTGAGCTGGATCGCGACCTTGGCCGGCAGCATGTTCAGATTGCTGTAAGCCTTCCCGAACCGCCTCATGATGTCGGCAAGGGTGGCCGCCACGAAGAAGTACTGCTGCTTGAGTCTCAGTTCCTTGCCCGCCAGGGACAGGTCGTTGGGGTAAAGGACCTTCGAGATGTTCTCGCTATTGTTCTTGTTCTCCACGGCCTTGACATAATCACCACTGTTGAAGTAGTCGAAATCGAAATCACGCGTCGACTTCGCCGCCCACAGGCGCAGGGTGTTCACCGTGTTCGTCCGAAAGCCGGGCACGGGATAATCATAGGCCATGGCGAGGATCTCGCTCGTGTCGACCCATTCCGTCCTGGCGGAGTGCGTCTCCACCCTCCCGTAGAACCGGACGGGGTATATGAGCTCAGGTCGCGGGAACTCCCAGGGGTTGCCGTAGCGCAGCCAGTTGTCGGGAGCCTCCGCCTGATACCCGTCAAGGATCCTCTGCGTGAATATGCCGTACTCGTACCTGATCCCGTAGCCATAGGCCGGATAGTTCAGCGTGGCCATGGAATCCATGAAACAGGCCGCCAGCCTGCCGAGGCCGCCGTTACCAAGTCCGGCGTCCCACTCGTACTCCAGGGTGTCTTCCAAACGGGTGCCCAGTACATCCATGGCTTCGCGGTATTCGTCGAGAAGGTCGATGTTGATGAGGTAGTTCTTGAGAAGCCTCCCCATGAGGAACTCCAGGGAAAGGTAGTAGAGGCGCTTGGCATCGTGCTTGTAGTAGCTCTGCTGGCATTCGATCCAGTTCTTGACTATGCGGGCCCTGACGGAAAGGGCGGTGGCCGTGTACTTGTCCCGTTGCGTCGCCGAATACATGTCTTTCGACAGGGAATAGGTGAGCTGGTTCGTCAGGATCCTGCGAAAATCGTCCACACCCTGGCTGTCTGACTTCCTTGCACCGGCACCATCAGAGGTTTGGTTCATGTGACATCTCCTTGCATGACAACGGAGCCTGAGCTCCGATACCTATACTTATCGATATTTACTAAAGGTTCTTTAACTGAGGTATTCCAGAAAGGCCGTGATTCGACACGGCGGAAGGTCGCTCCTCTTGCGGTCCTCAGCCCCAGGACACCATCTTCAGCGCTGCCCGGGGCGACCACCCTAGCGGTCCAACATCGATGCCGGCTCAAAGACCTCGCCGAGGGGCCTCACGAAGGTGTAGTTCATGGTTTCGGTAAGCATGGCGTCCCCCACTTCCCTCGTGTTATTCGCTATTATGGAAAAAGGCAGGGCCGCAATGGTCGCGGCAAAGCCGACTGCCACGCTGGCAACGCCGATAGGTCTCAAGAGCACGAGGTCGAAGAACATTGCCTCTCCCTTGCCGGTCCCTCTCCAGGAACGCTCTTCGGAATCATCCCCGGCAAAGGCGGGAAGCACGAAAAGACCACACGAAAAGGCAGCGATCATAATAAATATTGCAACTTTTTTCATATGTTACCCCCTTTTCTTAAGACCTTTTGTTTTTATAGCACAGCATTTTACCGTTTTCAATAATTTTTTTGTATACATATCTAAAGGCGACTTGAATCGCCCGAGAAGGATGTCGCACGTCGCATGTCTCATGCTGCAAGCCAAAAACCTGAAAAGAGCCCGCTAATGATATCTGATGTTCTGTCCTTATCCTGAAACCTGAAACTGCTTCTATTCCTTTGTCTGTGACCTGCGACCTGAGACTTGAAACTTGTTTCGGAGAAATGCCCCCGGCATGACTCGAACATGCGGCACATGGATTAGGAAACTAGTTGTCAGCTATCATATCCATGTGATTTCAACTACTTACGAAGTTGCCCTATTCCGCGCAGTAGTCCCTAACACGTTGATTTTGCTTATTCTAAAACTGGGGTCACTAACAAAGTCGCTAACGCCACCTCCCCCTTTGTTACGTTTATAGATTAATTTATCCCTTAATGTCGTGTAGATACGAATTAACCTGTTACTCCGATACACCAATTCTGTATATATGGGTGAATCATCAATTGTAACATCCCCTGAGTTTGAAAAGGCGTATGAAAATCTTAAGGAAACATTCGACAACGTAAGCAGCGGCAAGTTCAGCAAGAAGCGGTTCTATAAGTTTTACATGAAGTTCTGCCATAAGGACAAGCCGCTTACGCACGTGCTTAAGGAGGTCAATGAGCGCCATGGTCTAAAAGCGAGCGATATCGACAATCGGTCCCTAGTCTTTATGCGCAAACTGTTCAGTCCTTCCGAGTTGGGCGCGCTTCTCGGTTGTACCCCGGAGAACATCACTCAACGGGTTGGCCGGGGCGAGCAGGAACTGGTGAAGGAAGGCCACTTAGCGAATGTCAGGATCTCTGGAACCAACCTGAACGACATCAACGTAACAGACACCTACGTTGACGCTCTCAGAACACTGACCACCATCCTGAACACGTCGACAAGCAAGACCGATCAGATCCGGGCCATAGAGTCCGTTCTGAAGTATATTGAGCCGAAGGTTATCGAAGAACTCAAAGGCAAGTTCAAGACCCTGAACGCGCTCATCAACTTCTTCATCGCCTACCTGATCCCCGAAGCCAATAAGCGGATCCGGGAGATCATACGGGAACTTCAGGAGAAGCCGAAAGAGGAGATAGCGGAGGCCGTCATCGACCTTCGGGTCGTTTTCAGGGATCTTCTGCCCAAATCCCCTGATCTCAACGAGTTCCTGGAACGGGAAGGCTGGTTGAAGTAATATGGCCATTTCCGTTGCAGACCTCGAAGAAATAGACGTCATTGGCGCCTACGATCAGCTCTATGCGGCTCTCGATGTCGGTGTTGGCATCTCATGGGCTGAATGGATCTGCAAGAACACATACCTGAACAGCGAACCGTTCTCGTTTGCTGGCTATGAATACCTGATCGAGCCGGTAAATGACACGTTTCCCCGTCAGGCGATAAAGAAACCGGCCCAGGTCGGCGCGAGCGAGATCTTTCAGCGAAAGATGTTCGCCATTCTTCATCGGTACGCCACGGTCCCCCATTACTATAGCGAAAACGGGTTGGAGCGCTGTATATGGGGCATCAACTCGATATACAGCTTCCCGGACACCGACAACCTTCGCCGGTTCGTCAAGGACCGGGTCAAGACCAACTTTATCAACCAATCCCCGGTATTGCTCAAGGGACTCAAAGAAAGCGAATCCGAAGCCCTCGACCAGCTCGGGATTTACAATTCGTTCTGTTACTTCACCGGACGCCGGACATACTCCGGAAACCAGTCGGTTCCCACGGAAGTCGTCTTCATTGACGAATACGACCTGCCCCTGAACTCCGACCGGAAAGCAATAGGCGCGCTGGCTGGCCGTGTTCAGAATGCTAGGGTGTTCGGTAACGAAAACCTTACCGGCCTGATAGTCAGCTACGGGACACCTACCTTCCCCGACGAATCCGACGAACCGGTATTGATCGACGGCCTGTTCAATAAGTCAGATCAGCGATTCTGGACAATAAAGTGTTCCCGATGCGGTCATTGGCAGGTAGTCGAATATCCCGATTCAATAGCCAACTATTACGAAAAGGGGTCAAAGAAACCCAAAAAAGATCCCTACTATATGTGTTTGAAGTGCCACAAGCCCCTGGATTTCGGGGTCATCGGCCTGTGGAATCCGGCAGAACCCAACAAGTACCAGAATGCTGAGTGGGTAGCGAAGTATCCGAACCGGACAAAGGACGGCACGGGAATCCGGGGTTATCAAGTCCCGTTCGCTACACTCCGCAACACGGCCAAAAAGCTGATTACTCGCCGGGATCAGGATTATAAGTCGGTCGCCGACTTCCACAACTACGGTCTCGGCCGGGCATACATGGACAACACGATTGGCCTGGATGATGAGACTTTCATTCGAAGCGTCAATCAGGACGTTTCGTGGGGCGTCTTCGATCCTGCCTATTCTCATGTCATGGGCATGGACCAGGGCTGCTACATGGCCATTGCCCGGATGAAGGAAAATTCGCAGACCGAGATCAACCCGCAGGGGATTTGGACCCTTGTATGGTGCGGTCACATTCTTGACCTGATAGCTTTCTCACGGGTCGTAAAGGAAGGCGACGACCTGAAGATCGAGAAAGGCAAGATCGCTGAACTGATCGAGAGCTGGGGCATAGATGTGGCAGTGTGTGACCGACTTCCCAACGTGGCCAGCGCCGAAGCTGAGGCGAACCTGTTTCCCGAGATTATCTGGCTGAATAACTCGAAAGGAAACTTCCCAGACAGGCTCAGGATCGAGAAGGAAGACGAGGAAGGCAATCAGATACACCGCCTTACCGAGAACAAGCACCTCATGATTGACCAATATTTTCAGGATATCCGGTCAAGACGGTTCGAATATGCCGGAAACGGTGGGCACGACTTCGATCAGTTCAAGGCCCATCACAAGAACGTCAAGAAGATCACGGACGATAAGGGCGGATTTCAGTATCAAGCCTTCGGCCCGGACCATTACGCGCAAGCCGGTAAGTATCTGTCGCAGGCCATAGAGCTTTTCACGATCTATAAGCCCTACAAGAGACGTTCCGGGGTCCTGGCGATTCTCGGATTCCAGACAAAAGGAAGGTAGATTGCAGATAGACCATTACATTGAGTTCACCAACGGCAGGGACGTCACGAGACGGGTTCCCGTTGAGGCCATACCTCTCAAAAAGAAACATTTCTGCAAGCCGTTCGGTGATGATCTCGGTCAGGTGCAGCCTCTTTGCCGCAACTGGCAGAAAGCTGATAGATGTCATGAATGCCTGGACATGGCCAAAAAGCTCTTCAGGTCCAGTAAGAGGAGCATCGCATAGTGAGCATATTCGACAGGTTCAGACGACGGAAGGCCGAGCCCCGGACCGGTCTGAGCAGACCCATGGCAGGCACTGTCAGGCAGACACAGCCAAATGAATGGACCATCATGTCGGGCGTTGTCCCCAGGAAATACCAAGAGTACCAGAAGAAGGACCTGACAAAGCTGGCCGATTGGGATCACCGGACGATCCTGAAGGTCTTACGGAGCGTGAGCCCGGAGGCATCGCAGGCCATAACCACTTATCTGCGGGTCTTTGATTCGGGCCATTCCATAGAGGTCAAGGCCCCGAATGGCAACCGTCATCAGCAAGGTACAGAGCTGTTGACCAAGATGATAAACGAATGGGACCGGCCGGATCCTGCGCGGTTCTCCATGCCCAACAACATCAGGTCTCTGGCTCTGAAATTCGCCCTCGATATCATGTTCAAGGGCGCTATCGCCGGCGAACTGGTAGTTGACGAGAATCTGAACGTCATCGGCCTTGAATATGTCGACCCCTGGAGCATCGAGTTCGAGTGGAAACAGGAAGAGAACCGCTACATCCCCTACCAGTACAATTACCTTAAGGGGCAGAGAGCGGGAAAGGTCATCCTGGATGCGCCGAACTTCTTCTACATACCGGTCGACCCGATGGGGAACGATCCGTATGGTGAAGAGCAGATAGGCAGTGCGATACAGGCCATAGTCTTCAAGTTCATGGTCATGCAGGACCTTCGGATGGCCATTCACACGAACGGATGGCGCAAGATGGACTTCTCAATAGTCGAGGATTCCATTGCAAAGCATTGTCCGCCGAAGATTAGGAACGATCAACAGAAATATGATGAATTCGTTCTGGGCCACTTACGGGCGATCAAGACCGCCTATGCCTCGATGGCCCCTGATGAGAACTTGGTTCATACCGACAACATTGATGTCAAGGCCATTGAGGCCCAGAAGGGCGGCATGTTCGACCCGAAGGCCCTGATGGATGTCATAGACAACCAGATAGCCAACGCCCTGAAGACGTTCGCCGTGCTCCTGTCCAAGAAATTCGGCGGCGGCTCCGAGGGTTTCACATCGAGCGAAATGGTTCTTTACACCAAACTGATCGGTGGCTTTCAACGGATCGTCGAAGAGCTGTTTGAACGAGCCTACCAGCTCGCGCTCAAAATTCAGCACGGCTTGCTGGTAAATGTTGGATTCGATTTCAAGAAGCCGGAACTGAGAAGCGACCTTGAGCTGAGCCAGTGGCGCAGGGTTGAAATAGAGTGCATCAAGGCGGCTTACAATTATCAGACAATCGGTCTCAAGGAAATGCAGGAAAGGATCCGGGCACTAATGGAATTTAGCGGTCCCGTGCCTGATGATATCCGGGAAGATATGTTGGAGGGGATGACTGGTGTCAACGATCCGGAAAGAGACCCAACCGGCGAAGACGAACGTAACCGGCAACGGGTTGAAACGAACAGAAACCGGCGTAGCGGCAGAGAAGATTAAGCGCGCCGTTCAGGAATGGCAGGACGTTGACCTGATGAACAGGGCAGTGTCCGGGAGGGCGTAGACGTGGCAAGAAAACCTACTGACAAAGAGCTGGCCTTGATAAACCGGCTTGCGAAGCGTGAATGTTCCGCCGATGAGTTCTATGTTTTTGACGCCAAGCCGGCCAACGATTTCATGCTTACGTGCTACTTCTACTACCTCGGGACCACGAGTATCATGAATTTCAAGGCTGACCTTGACCGCGAACGTCTGCGGCTTGGTGCATCGCATAAGCGCGATCTCAACTTCGGTCGCTGGCTACCGGGCGATATCGCCAGCGTAGACACGCCTGAAGGGGCTAAAAAGGGGAGAAGCTACCAGCTTCAGGCCCCCTTTTACATGCTCAAAGGATTGACGGTAGGCCAGTACAACACGGATGAACTGGCAAAGGGTATTGAGGCCGGTACTCTGCGAGACCTCAGCATTGAGTGGAACGGCGGCAAGCCCATATGCGATATCTGCGGCGGTGATATTCGCAAGTATGATGAATGCGAACATCTTCCCGGTCGCGAATACGACGGGGTTGTCTGCACCTTCACCGTTGAAAATGCCCATCTCGGGGCCTGCGATTTGGTGGATGACGGCGGTCTCCCGCTTGCCACGCTCGCAGCCGGCGACGGAGACAGTCTTAAACTGGCCGATCCAGGTAGCCTGGAGAACATCAAGAAGCTCTCAGCGGAGCATCCAATGACAGGGAGACTTGTTCTCTCCCTTTCTGATATTGGAAATAACCTTAAAGAAGGAGGAAATAACGTGAATTTTGAAGAGTTTGTGAAGCAGTTTTCAAAGGAACTGGCGGAGCACTATGTGCCCAAGGCGGATCACGACACGGCCGTCACGGACCTGCAGACGCAGCTCACCACTGCCCAGACTGAGACCACGAAGGTCAAGGAAGATCTCGCAAAGGCCCAGGGCGACCTTACCGAACTGACCGAGAAATCAAAGGGAATCAGCGCCGAGCTTGACGCATCGAAAGACCTTATAAGGATAGGCGAGACCCGCCTCAATGAATTGCGCGAAGAGTATCACAAGCTCGGCGTGATTCTCTACGAAGACAAGTGGGACAAAGAAGCGGAAGACACGACCCTGAACGCTCTGGACGCCCAAAAGCGTCTCGAACACCTGACGGCCAAGATCACCACGATGAAGGAGGAGGCCAAGACCAGACTCGCCAAGGCCGACAAGGGCGATCATACGTCCGACCGGGACATGACCATCCAGTACAGCCACCTCGACAATCCGGCGCTGTACCGGACAAAGAAATAGGGCAAGAAAGCCAATAACCAAGGAGGGAACACGAGATGGCAAATAGAGGCATAGGCAGCATGGATGAAGTAGGAATCGCGGCCGGATACAAGACCTATCTGTCGGCCCTTGTGAGGGGGACCGATGAGGACAAGGCCGTCATGGTGAGCGAAAACAATACCGTTGCTCTCGTCACCGCGGGGCTCAATTTTACGGGTGTGGTCAGGACCATAGGCGACGGCCCCACCATTCTTACCGGTGTTCAGGAGGACGGATACGCAGAGATCGGCTACACCGGCAGCAACCCTTCGGTTGGCTGGAATTACCTTGTCGGGGGTTCGATCGCTGGCAAGGTTGCTTTGGCGGATGAGGTCGCGGTCAAGACCGTTGAGGTGACGGTAGACCTCGGAGATACCAGCGGAGCCAGCGCGGCAGATGCGGACCTTGTCGGGGGGAAGATCATCGGGATCGTCAGCGACACCAACCAGGACCAGTTGGTTGATGATGTCTCACTAGGAGAAACCGGGGCGGTTACGGTCACTCTCGCGGCCGGAGCCACCGCTGACAACAAGTTCGTTGTCGCGGTCCAGAAGGACGAAGCCACGTTCCCGAAACGCTGGTGTGTCAGGTCCGTTGACACCACGAACCACACCGTCACTGTCGATCTGGGCAGGTAACAGAACACACGACCATAGTGGCCCCCCAGCCTTACCGGTTCGGGGGGCTTTTTTATTGCCAACAACCAAGGAGGAAACAAAAGATGGCCATAAAGATCGTAAGAGTAAACGGACCCAACGAGATCAAGCTGGACGGCACCCTGTACGACCTCGCAAGCGAGCATGGATGTTCACTGTCGGCCCTGCTTGAGGAGATGAACCCCACTCATCCCGACGACAAGAGCGGCCTCGATGCGTTCGACAGGCAGTTGCAGCGCCTAGGGATTGTGAGAACAAACGATCCCGAACACGGCATCTACGCCGGACAGGGCAAGCTCTTCTTCCAGAGCAACCTTCCCGAATCCAGGATCCTCTTTCCGGAGTACATCAACCGCAGGATCAACGCTGCCATGATCGAGCGCGGAGACTTCCTCCAGTACATCGTGTCTGAGTGGGAGTACGGCCGGATGTTCAGGAGTATCTATCTGGACGACACCCAGACGCAGAGACGGTCCGGCAAGAGAGCGCAGGGCGCCAGGCCGAAAGTCCTGAAAGCGGCATGGTCTGAAAAGAACGTCAAGATCGAAGACTTCGCCATCGAAATCCAGGCGGACTACGATTTCATCCAGGAAGTCCAGTTGCCCATCCTCGACGTTATTCTCCAGAGAGCCGCGATGACGCGCGTCGTTGATGAACTAGGAGAAGCCGTTTCGGTCATCCTGAGCGGCGACGGAACCGGCAAGGAAAGCACCGGTGCATACGTCGACAAACTCTCCGATCTGGGCATCGAGGGAAACACCGGTGTGGAGTCGATGACCTTCAAGTCCTACCTGAAGTGGCAGGCGCAGTTCTACCCCTATAAGATGACGGCCATCATCGGCAGCATTACCGACCTCGTGGACTTCTACACCATGACCACGCCTACGGACACCACCTACGCCCTACTGACCACCATGCTCAGCCGCGCCGCAGTCGGCGGAGACCCTGTTTTTGCGCAGTCGCCCTTCGGAGCGGTCAATCTGATCCCTTTCAACGATACCTCCGTACTGGGTACGGATGATCTCATTGGCGTCGATAAGACGTTCGGCATCATCGGTCACAGGAATACGGGCGTGGACCTCGTGGAGACCGACAGACTGATCCGGGAGAAATGGCAAGTCATCGTCATCTCGAACAAAGTGGGCTTCTCGAACCTCTTCCGGGCCGCGACAAGGAAACTGGACGGGAAGGCGTAAGCACGATAACAAAGGCCCCTTCTTAACCGAAGGGGCCTCAACCTTTGGAGGGACAACGATATGGATGATGCAGTCGCAACAGTGCATGGAATAGGACACAACGGGGCGAACACCCGCCTCATACTCTACAAATTCTCTCTCACGAGTGTCGGCACCAGCGCAACGGGCGCCGAACAGAAGCTCAGCGGGATGGCCACCAAGGGCACGATCAAGCAGATACGCGCCTATTCGTCCTCTGATGATTTTGATATTTCGATCAGAAACAAAACCGGAGTGTCAGCCGGCACAATCAATGAGATACTGGCCATCGAGGGCATCGACAACAGATATGACACCTATGGCCTCGATATCAACTATCGGAACGCGGACGCCGCCATTGAGGGCTCACTCTACGCCGTCGTGAAGAATGACGATAGCTCTCATGCGACGGGAACGATCTATCTCGAACTCTACGTCGAAGTTCTCGACACAATATAGGGGGACAAAATGGCTGAAATCAAGACTCCTCTTCGTTCAGGCATACCTTCCGATCTTGTGACAAAGAAGCTGTCAGCGGCCAGCGATACGGTAGAACAGGGATTCTACGCCGCCACAACCCTTCACGCTGTTGATGCCGATCTGGCAACGGCGAACATCAAGGCCGGCGTTACCATCTTCGGGATAGAAGGAAAGACCGAGGTTGTGGACACCACGGAAGCGGGAAGCCCCGCGGTGGCAGGCGATATAGCGCTCGGGAAGATCGCCTTTGTAAACGGCGTGAAGATCACCGGCACCGCAGAGTAGTTCCGAAACTGACATAACCGGGAAGGGGCCGTATGCCTATAACGTGCATGCCCCCCTTCTTTCTTGAGGACCAATGGCCGCAAGCATACTGACAACCGCCAATCGAAGCAACTGGAAGACCCAGGCCCGGATAAAGCTCGTCGGGGAAGACTCCGCCGTGCTATTGCCTGATGCCACGGTAGAAGCGTTCGTGGACCAGGCGGAAAGGGCAATCAAGGGCAAGGTCACGGATTGGGCATCACTCACCGGCGATAATAAAGAGAACCTGATTGATGCGGCTCTTTCGTACCTCTGCGCGCTCCTTGTTCCGGCCATTCGCAACATTATGGCCCGAACCGAAAAGGTCGGCGAGACCTCGATCACCCGAGACCTTGACTTCAATAAGTTGGAGGCTGACCTGTACGGTGAATCCGGAGCATTCTGCCAGGCAATCTCGACTTACTCTTGCATGCCGGCACATGGCGCCGACGTTATTTCGCCCACCACTCCCATGTTTGAGGAGTTTAAATGACGATCACCATAGATGCAGCGGCCCGTATCAGACGCATGCGTAATGCAACCGTCTCCATTCAGCGGCTTCGCACAACCGAGGACGTGACAAGCTATGAGACTGTTCAGTCCGGAGTGTCTTGCATCATCATTCCCCAGAAGCGCTACAGTCAACAGGATGAGGACGCCATTTATCGAGAAAAAGGTGGCGAAAGCACCTTGTACAATCTGTATTTCGTATCCACGGTAGACGTGAAGCCCGGCGATATCGTCAATGATGGTACGCTCAATTTCAGGCTCCTCAATGACTTCGAGCGATATGTCTGCCCCGGCTTCATCATAGCTCCCGCGGTGATCGAGTCATGATACACGTGATCCTGAACACCGCAGAGATAGATGCGACCCTGAGCCGACTGATGAGTATGTCCTTTGACCTGTTCTTCAAGGACAGTGGCCAGTACATCGAGAATCAGACCACCAAGCGTTTATCGAAGGGCGTTGACGTCGCCGGCGATCCGTTTGTTCCCCTGAAGAAGAAGTACACTAAACGGAAAGAAAAGGCGGGATACGGCAGTAAACCGATCATGACCGCCACGGGCGATCTCGGCAGAGCGCTGTTCTCTCAGATGCTGGCGGATGACGAGTCCTTGACCACGACGGTGATCGGCATGCACCGGGCCATTCCGGGGTTGAATGCCAGTATAGAGGCTATGGCCAGCATAGCGGAACGCCTCGAAAGGGGTGACGCTCCCCTTGCCGGTCCCAGGGAGATCCTTGGTCTTGACGATCCGGACGCAGAATGGGTATTTGACAGGTTCGCAATAATGTTTGAACCGGAGCTGACGTAATGGAAATCAAGACCGTAAGAAATGCGCTTATCAACACCCTCAAGACCAATCCCGACATTATCAGCAAGATCGGAGCGGACAAGGTTGGCTATGGTCTTGGCCGGAACATCAACAAGAACATGCTTCCCCGATCAATCCGGGTCGTGCAGCTCGGAAGGGGCGGGACCGGGACTGAAGCAGAGGAGGCGGCGGATTTCGGAGGCGGGACTGAATACGTCTGGGCCAAATACAGGTTCCACGTCGTTGTCGTGTTCCAGTTAGTAGAAGGAGAAGACGAGAAGGACGCCGAAGACTATGAGAGCGACTACGACAGGATAGTCAGAAAGGCCATATCGGCAAATTGCACCCTTGGAAGCGTTGTAACAGACATTGAACTTGGCAGAACGCTCATAAGGCAACTTCCCGAGAAAGACACGATCTACTTTGTGCTGCTTGAGGTGAACGCACTGTCATACGAGAGCACAACCGAGCGATGAGAGTCAACAAGGAGAACGGCAAGACCGTTGTCAGGTGCAGCGGATGCGGTTTCAAGGTTTATGATCCCCCGGTTCTCCGGTCCCGCGTAGCGCTCATTAACGATGGGTATATCTGTCTGAAGTGTCCGCGATGCAAGCGGTTCTCAGACAGCGTACCGATAAAAGAGATCTTTCTCAACGAATAGAGGAGGTATTCAAAGATGGCTAATGAAGCCCTTGTAAGAAAATCGACGCTGGCGATAAAGAAGGAGTTATTGTTCAATGCTGACCCGGTTGCCGAGTCGAGCAACGTGATCCGCGTTGCCGATTTCGAGCTGGACGGAGAGTACGATCAGGAATCCTATACCGAAATCTCCAATACGAAAGATGGAACACCGGAGCTGCGCGGGGCTTCCAAGGCTCCCGGTAACATCTCCATCAACATGCGCGCGTCCGGAGCAGAGGGCACGGCGCCGGAGGGTGACGTTCTCTATGAGGGCAGCTTCGGAACGAAGAAGACGTCAACGGCGGACGTCGTCGGGGCCAGCGCTTCAACCGCTTCGATCCCCGTCGCCGACGCAAGCCATTTCCATGTCAACGATGTTCTTGCCTGCATCATCCCCACCGTCACCACCTTTACGGTCGATAGCGGTAGCACAACCACAACCATCGAACTTACCAGCGTCACCGGCCTTGCGGTCGGAGACATCGTACAGGTTCCGAACGGTGATGGAACGGCACTCATCGAAGCCGTGGAGATCACGGGAATCAACGCGACAGACAAGAACATCACTATATCCCCCGCGGTGACGACGGTCCCTGATGCGGCGACGACCGTCAAGAAAGCATCCATTGAGTTCACGCGCGTCACGGCACTGGACACCGACACCGACACGCTTACGGTCTCCCCTGCCCTCTCTGCGGCGCCTGACCGGTATACAGACCTGCGCTCCAGCGTCAACTACCAGTTCAGTTTGAGTGATCTGCCCAGCTTCTGGATTGACCTGTGGCGTGGTGACGTGGTGCATGAAAGCTACGGTGGCAACAAGATCGACTCCCTGGAACTCAATTTCGAGACAGGCAAGGTCATTGTCCCTAAGTTCTCCTTCAACGGCGTGTCCTTCAATAAGGAAACCGGCTCCTACGGTCTCGGAGCGCCCTCTTTCAACGACGAGGTTCCCGTAGTGGCCAAGAATATGCGGGTGCTAATCGGTGGCTCCTCGCACAACTGCGATAAGTTCAGCTTCAAGATCAGTAATGAGATTTACGACGACAAGGACCTGACCACGAACGGTATAGGCCAGAAGATCCACACGGCGAGGACCGTCGAGGGGTCTTTTTCGGAACTCTACAGGTCGCTGGCCATTTACACGGCCTTCAAGAATGACACCCAGAGCACCGCTGTGATTGTTTGCGGTCGTGACGGCAAGGTGACGGCCGGTAACGCCATTGTTCTGATCGTTCCGGCCATGCGCTATATCAAGACCCCGATCACGAAGGATAACAATCTGTTCAAGTACGACGTCTCCTACAAGGCCATGAACGGGCTTGTAGGGTCGGAAGACGCCGCTGTCCTTGCGTTCCTGTAAAGAGGACACCGGAGCCCGGCCCGTGAAAGCCAAGAGAGACAAGCGCATCCTTGTAATATCGGATCTTCACTGCGGACACGTAGTGGGATTGACACCGCCCCGCTGGCGTAACGGCCTTGGGGACACCGCGAGAGAGGAACTTCAGACAAGACTATGGGGCTTCTACGTCTCTTCGCTGAGAAAGTGGAAGCCCTTTGATATCGTCTTTGTCAATGGTGACATGGTAGACGGCAAAGGCGAGAGATCTGGCGGCACGGAACTGATTACTACGGACCGCCTGAAACAGGCTGAGATGGCCAGCGAGTGCATCCTGGCGACGGGCTGTAGGGTAGTCAGGGCAAAGCCTGGGACACCCTATCACGTCGGTATGTCAGAAGACTTCGAAGCGGCAGTTATCGATAAGCTGAAGGCTGAAGGCGTGGACGCCAACATAGACGATGCAAGTCTCTACGAGATCAATGACCGGATCATCAACATGAAACATTTCGTGTCCGGATCATCTATTCCCCATGGCAGGGACACGGCGATACTGAGAGATGGGACGTGGAACCTCCAATGGATGCTTGAGGGAGAAACCCAGGCCGACTTGTTTATTCGAAGTCATGTTCACTATAGCCGGTATATATTCGATGGCAACCGTCATTTCATCATAACCCCTGCCCTACAGGGCCTCGGCTCAAAGGGCGCAAGGAAGTGGAGCGGGGTTGTTCACTTCGGTATAACCGTGATCGACATCAGCAAGACTGGTGCCGTCAAAGTGCATTTCGAAACCCTCAGAGGTTTGGCAAAATCGAAAATCCAGACTTTATAGTCCCAGATCTGTCGAAAACCGAGGAGCGGCCCGTCTGCCCCGATTGTGGAGCATCTAATCCCCTATCTCAAGGCCCACGGTGGCAGTGCCGCAATTGTTCTCGACTCTGGATAAAGCAGCCACATCCACGGAAGAAGCTGTTGCGGGAAAATGCCTGTCTAAGATGTGGTTCTCACCATCTCTATCGTCACTCAGGCGGCACCAGGTGGTTATGCGCAGACTGTGGCCTCACATTCAAACGAGACAAGGGGCAATAATGGCAAAAGCCAAGAGAGACCGGATCATTCTGGGAATCATCATCGCTGCATTCCTTTGTCTTGCCGCAATTACCGTCTGGGCGACAGAGGTAGGCAGGATCGTGGAAAAAGATGATCGGTCGACCGTCTTCTGGGCCCTGGGTGGCCTCCAAACCATCCAGATTCTTTTGCTCGGTTGGATAAAGATCGATATCAAGGACCTGTGGAAGCGCGCGAACAGTCACGGCCACTCCATCGATTGTGAAGTGACAGGTTGCAAGCCCAAGACAACTGGCGTGCTCATTCAGGAATAACAGGAGAACCAGATGGGGCGATTCGTTATGTCTGCAACTGTGGAAGGGTCCGTAGGGGCAATTCGTGGGTTCTTCCAAAAGATAGAGCAACAAAGGCAGAGACCCAAGACAACTATGCCATGGTGGTCATCGTCAAATGCCCGGCTTGCCGGGTAAAAACCAAGGGGGTGTAGAATGGCAGCATTCATGACAGGTTTTGTTTGTGCAGCAATCTTCGGCGCGGCAGGGTTCATCGTTGGTTGGTTCGCCCGGAAAAACAGCAAGGTAACGTCTGAAAGGACCGACAAGATCATCGACGCGGTCAAGGGGTAAAAACAATGGCAAGCCGTAAAATTGAAGATCTCGTGCCCGAGCTACAGACACTCTTTCACGAGTTTTCCATGCAGATGCACGATGCGGGTTTGCAGTTTATCGTCACTTGCACCTATCGATCCCAGGATGAACAGGATGAACTGTATGCGCGCGGCAGGACCAAACCGGGCAACAAGGTCACGTGGACCCGGAATAGCCGCCATACCTGCAGAACAGCATTCGACATTGCTCTGGTGAAAGACGGCAAAGTCTCGTGGGACATTAAAGCGGATGTCAACAATAACGATATTGCCGACTACGAAGAAGCCGGGGAAATCGGTGAATCTGTCGGTCTGGAATGGGGTGGAAGATGGAAGACTCCGGACAGACCTCATTTCCAGTTAAGGGAACGCACGGCATGAAAAAGTGGGTCAGGGACTTATTAGTCGAGGGCGACGGCAACCCTTCCATAGGTAGCCTAGCCTTTCTCATCGTCGTGTTGGTCTATTCCTTCGACCATGTCTGGTCGGCGGTCAAGATACAGCCTCTCCGGATGAGCGCGACAGATATCGCTTGGTTGGCCGTCTCTCTGTACGGCGTCAAGAAGTTGGCTCCTCTATTCCAGGGTATCAAAGCCTACTTTGGGGGCAAGAAAGATGACGATCAACTTCAGCCTTAAATCCATTGGCATTCTTGCCGGGGTCTTTGCCATTCTTGCCGGAACCTCAGCGGCCTACTTTCATTTTAAGAAACCGGATCCTGTGAATATGACCCAGTATAGTCCCGGTGCCGAGATGCGCGAGACGGTAAAGATCAAACGTATCGAGGTTCCGGTGGAACGCATCATCACCATTGAAAAAGAGAAGGTTGTTGAGAAGCTACAATTGCCTATTGAGGTAGCAAAGGATCCGGACAAGCAGATTATAGCCACAACGAAGGTCCCGGCCTATGAGGGTGATACAGACGTAGTGGCCATCGTGGACACGAAAACCGGTGAAGGGTCGATGGTGATGAAGCAAGAACCGGTGCCCCTGTTTGCCTTCCAGAACAAGAAAGAACTTGGTGGCCGGTTCGGATATGTCGCCGGCGAAAGCGGCCTGAAACAGCAGGTCGATCTTTACGGAAGATGGACTGTGTTTCGCGTTGGGCGCATTCATGTTGGTCTGTACGGCGAGATCAACAGTAAACCCGAGGGTAAGACAGCGGTGGACGTATCGTATAGGTGGTAATCGCATAACAAGAACTGAATAACCGGGGACAGGCTTCGGTCTGTCCCTTTTCTATTCCAAATCCAATAAGCCATACAGGAGGCAAAAGGATGAGACCGATAGCACTTTCCAAGAAACCCCGCGCCTATATCCCGAAAGAGTTCCGGGATGAGGAAAACCCCCCCGAATTCACGCTGAGATCCATCAGCAGGCGTGAGATGCTTCAAATCCAAGCAAACCATCCCCAGAGACTGAGCGTTACCGATGACCTTGCGAAGATACAGGTCGCCCTTGCGTCCATCGAGGGCAAGAAGCCCGATGAAATCACCGAGGAGGACCTTTCCGTTCTGTCCGGTCTCGACCTCACTCCGATGGTTCAGGCATCCCTCAACACCCTGAATATCCATCTCGAAGTTCTCCAGCGCTGTCTGTCAGGATGGAAAAACGTGCCCGTGTCGGATACCGAATTCCTCTCGTTCGACAAGGAGAGCATAGAATACCTTGATGCGGCTATCATCACCGAGCTGGCCAACGAGGTCATGGGTGTCGTTTCCCCCGAGGAATCGGAAAATTTAGAAGAAGTCTCCGCATCTCAGAGTGGTCCCGAGATGAGGAATGGAGCTGCGGAGACTGCATAAAGAACCACCTGCAGGCAGTAAGGAACTGCAACGGCAAGGGCAATCAGTCCTTTGCCGTCAACGTGTTAGGTGAAGTCTATAAGCAGTGTCCGTTGTCCTTTCTAGATGAAGGATGCATTCAGGTAGCGAACCTCGTCAACATGAGCACGGGGGGCATGGGAGGCATAAGTGCCCTGCCCTCTCAACTGCTTGAAGAAACGCAGCTCTTCTTCAACGCGTATTCGCATATCGCCCGAATAGACGGGGAGATAGAGGACTTCAAGAAGAAGCAGAAGGAACGAAATGGCTGACAAGATCAAACGGCTAGGCGTAGGCATCAAGCTTGATACAGCTTCCATAAAGATTGAGCTGGAGAAGTTGCGCACCCTTGTACAAGAGGCCGCGAAATCGTTTGGTATCGGTTCCGGGTCCATCGACGGTCTGACGAAAGAGGTCAAGGCGGCATCCGATCATATGAAGCAGCTCAAACGCGACCTCGTGGCCTATCAGAAGGCTCAGGACGCCGACCTTGCCCGCGAAGAAGTGGCCATGGCGAAGAGAGTAAACGCCGAACTCATTGCTCTCCAGAAGGCACGCTATCAGCAGGCTTCCGCCGTAAACAAGTCCCTCACCGCCTCTGGTGGTTATAGCTGGCTCACCGGGGGGATGGACGCGAGTAGTCGGTCTCAGATGGTCTCCTATTACCAGCAACAGGCGCGCGAAGCCGACAAGCTGGCCAGCGCGACACGGCGGGTCAGCCAGACCCACTCGGACGGAGGCCGTGTTCTCGATGCCTATCACTCAGCCATTCTTAACCTGCGCGGCGGGATTTCGGGCTATATCAAGGATGTCCAGAACATGATCCTGATTCAGGCCCGGTGGTACGGCGCGAGAACCCTGCTGTTTGGAGCCACACAAACAATTAGCATGGGAGCGCAGCACGTCCTCGACGTGGATCAGGCACAAGCAAAGCTCCTGCGATACTCGGCCATGGAAGAAGAGGTCACGAGTGCCCATCGGCGAATGGTGGGAGACGTAATCCTTTACTCGCGGCAAATGGCAACCCGTCTCCCAATAGATTTCAACGAGGTGGTCAAAGCCGCCGACAGGCTGCTTGCGGCAGGTGTAGACATTGATACTGTAAAAGCCTCCTTGAAGTCGTTCGCGCAGGTACAACTTTCATTCCCCGAAATAGAGCCAGAGAAATTTACAAAGGCTATCGTGGGCCTGGTCAACACGTTCCGAAGCTCCCCCGGAATGGCGAATCTGGAAAACGATGCTCAGAGGATAAAGTCCATACTGGACAAGGTAACCATTGTCCTTGCAAAGAGCGTCATGGACCCCAAAGACCTTACGCCGGTTATCCAGTATATGGGGCAGATGTCACAAGCCGCTGGGTTCTCTGTTGACCAGATGCTTTCCTTGTCAGCAATCATCACCAACCTTGGTTCAAAAGCTGCACCCGCGGCGCGCGCGCTCAGGGGCCTCATAGACTCCCTATCGTCCAAGAAGGGCCTCGAAGCCCTCGAAAGCATCGGTATCCAGCTCGATAAGAACAAGACTATGGCGGAGCAGTTTTCCAAGATCATCGAGGGTCTGAGATCGGCTGTCGGCACCGGTGAAGGCAAGGGCATGACCCTTGGCGCTTTGGAGTTTCTGCGGGATGTTGCCCCTACCCAGAGACGGAATGTTCTCATAGCCCTTATCAGGGAAATGGAAAAGTACAAGGAACTTGTCGAGGCGTCGGAAAAATCGGAAGGGGCACTGGACAGAACAGCCAACGCCATGTCCGAATCCATGAGAAGCAAACTGACGATCCTAAAGAATCTTTCGAAGGAACTCGGGGCGTCGCTGTTCGCCACAGACTCTCTTGCGGGTGGGGTTGATCTTCTCATACAGATGCTCAGAACGCTTGGTTTTGTCATGTCAGGTGTAGCGGGGGCGTCGGTGATTGTCGTGGATGCTTTCCGCACCATGTGGAGCATGTTCAGCATCGTTCTTGTAGCTGCTCGGGAATTGGCCAATGTCTTTTACAACATCACGACCTTTAACTGGTCAGGTATCGTTGAGTCAATCAAGACTGGCTACAGAGATATCGCGGCCGAATGGTCAAATATAGCGGAAATAGGTGACACATCTCTCGGGCGAGCCGGGACGATATCTGAGCACATCCAACTTATAATGAACAAGCCCCTCCTCTCATTCGATGGAGGAAAGGATGATGCCAAGAACAAGAAGGCTGTTGCCGATTACGTCAAAAACATCTTGGGTGGTGGCGGAGAGGGAACGAGGGGCGTTTACCGCCTCGAACTCGGGGCCGCAAAAGAACACGCGAAGGCCATGCTCGACATTGAGAAAAGCAACTATGACCTGCGCTTTGCCGTTCTCTCAAACTTCCACAAGCTCGGCGGGTCCACGATTGAGGAATACTATCAGGCCGAGTTGGAGAACGCGGCAGAGAACCGCAAGAACCGTCTGGCAATACTTCAGCTTGAAGCAAAGGAAATCGAAGAAGCATACAGCAAAGGGATGAGCGAAAAGGGTGTAACAACCGACAAAAAAGCCGCTCTGGCTGACAAACGTGATGCCGATCTCACAAAGAACAACGCCAATCGGGTCAAGGCCCAGAATGACTACTTCAAGGAGGTCTCGAACCTCGAAACACAGTTCTATCTGAAATCCGTCGAAAAGTTCATGCAACAGTATCAGCACGAAGCTGAAATCCTGAAGCTCAAAATCCAGGGGAGGATCCAGCAGAATCAGTGGGCCGTCGAAGAGGAAGAAAAGCAGATCGACTGGCTGTATGAAAATGGCGCGCTCAACATGGGAGAGTACTACCAGAGGCGCGCCAGTCTAATCAAGCTCAGTCTTGAACTCGCCATCCGGTCCTACCAGAACGAGTACGACCAGTGGAAGAGCCTCTGGGAGAGGAAGGTCGAACTGGCCTATGGGCAACACGAAAAGCTAGCTGAGCTTTACCGTGAGCAGGAAAAGAGAGATCGGGAACTGGCCAGCAACATCGCTCAGGCCCAGAGAGAGGCCGCTACCGCAGTCAGCGACGAATACCGCAAGCTGGCCGACGATATCCGGTCCACATACTTCGAGCCGATGAAGAGCGGTATTAGCGATTTTCTGAATTATTCCTCCGATAAGTTCATGGACTTCAGAGAACTGGCCCTGAATGTTCTGAATGATGTCTACAACAGCATGGTTCAGAAGTTCATCACGAACAGGATTATTGGTGGGCTGACCGATCTGGCCATGGGATACTTGAGCGGCGGTTCAACTGCTGGCGCCAGCAACTCGGGTGCTTATTCTTCGTTTGGCAGCACATTCAGCTTTCTTGGCAGTGCCAAAGGCAACGTATTTTCAACTGCCGGTCTCAAGCCCTATCTCAACACCGTTGTTGACCGGCCCACCTTGTTTGCCTTTGCCAAGGGCGCAGGGGTGTTTGGCGAGGACGGAGCGGAAGCGATCATGCCCCTCAAGCGGACCCGGTCCGGCAACTTGGGCGTGGAAGCCGAAGGGGTCGGTCAGGCGCCGACCGTCAAGGTCTCTCTGGTGGTCAACAACAACACGGGCCAGCAGTTCGCCACCAGGCAAGAAACGTCACGGGGAGTCAATCCGCAGGAGCTGATCGTTACACTGTGGCTTGAGGCTTTGGACAGGAACGCCTACGGTCTCAGAACGGCAATAGGAAGATAAGCTCAACGGGCCAATAAGTTAACAGGGATGCAGATTATACTGCATCCCCTTTCTATTTGGAGAAAATCAATGGACAGCTTTAACGACGCATACACGAAGCAGCCGTCCTTCGGGTCCTCGGAAGAGTACTACAGGCCCATGGATAACACCGAGTTCGAGGCCAACTACGTTCAGGTAACGGCAACCGCTTCAAGGGGACGGCACAGTCCCTTCTCTTTAACATGGGAGAAGCTGCCGGAAGCTCAGTACCAGTCCATAAAGACGTTTTTTGATTCCCACGTGGGCGAAGAGTTCACGTGGACACATCCCGTCACAAGCGTTGTGCATACGGTTATGTTCAGGACTGGCAAACTGAAAACCGACTTCGTCACACCCTTTGGCCATCGAAAACTCAGTCTGGAACTGGAGGAGATGTAAATGCCATTGGAGATATCTTCCGCAGCCATACAGGAAAAGAACAAGCTCGCTGGCGGTAGCGGGAAATACTGGATTATCCTACTCGACATCGACGTGCCGGGCCTTGAGGACAACATCAGGGTCACGAGTGATAATGACGAGACCGTCTGGAACGGTAATACCTACGTTCCATTCCCCTTTGAGATCGACGAGATCAGCGATACGTCCAAGGGCGAGGTTCCCCGGGTGGACATCAAGGTGTCCAATATCACCCGCGCCATGGAGGGATACTTACAGGAGTACGACCACTATACGAAGCTGAACGGCTACAGCCCGATAGAGCTGACCATATCTGTTGTCCACTCGGCGCATCTTGATCTACCTGTCCCGGAAACGGAGTATGTCTTTCATCTGAAACAGCCGAAGACGAACGCTAAATGGGCCACATTCACCCTGGGGGCGAATAACCCTTTCAGCAAACGCTTTCCCTTGAACAGGCTCCTCAAGAATCGTTGCCGGTACAAGCAATTCCGGAATTGGCGGTGTGGCTATGCAGGTGCGGAAACAACCTGCGACAGAACGCTCGCCCGTTGTCGGGAGCTGGGCAACTCGGAACGGTTCGGAGGGTTTCCCGGCGTCGGCAACTCACCGGTGATCGTATGAAAAGCCTGAACGACTTTATAGGCTGTCCATTCAAGAACATGGGCAGGGGCGAATTCGACCCCGTCACCCGCAAACCCTTCTATGACTGTTACGGGCTCTTCATAGCGATTTACAGGGAGTGCTACGGAATCGAGCTGCCTGATTATCGAATCTCCTGCTTCGCGACAGAGGAGATCCGGGTTCAGTTCGAAGAAGAAGTCGGTAAATGGGAAGAACTGGAGAAACCGGAAGTTCCCTGCGCCGTAGCCCTGGCGGCGAACCCGCATTTCCCCGGCATGATCTGTCATTTCGGGGTGTATATTGGCAATGGAAAGTTCATTCACACGCTGCGAAAGACCGCATCCATAACTTCCATCGTCTACGATCCCGTCTGGAAAAACAAGATCAAAGGATACTTCAAATGGAAAGCATCCTCTTAACCTGCATAAAGAACCCGTTCAGGCCCGTTGAGAGTAAGGTCACCAAGCGAGTGGACCATCTCCCCTCTATCCGGCATGCGCTGAATGAGTTCTATCCTGCCCCCCTTGACAGTGGACTGGATATCGTAGTCTCTCTGACGACCAATACCTGTCCCTCCAGGCTCCTTTCCGAAAGCGAGATCGATACCCTGATGCCCTGTCCTGGTGACTGCATAATCTTCACGGCCGTGCCTCATGACGGAGGAGGAGGCGGTGGAGGGGGCAAGGACATCGTACGGGCCGTGGCCATGCTGGCCGTGGTTATTATGGCCGTTACCATCCCCGGTGCCGGGATAGGGATGTTGGGCATACCGGGAATGGGGTTTGCGGTAGGCGGAGCGGCCTATACTATGGCCTCGATGGGGATGATGATCGCCGCTGGTCTCCTTGTCAACGCCCTGCTTCCAGCATCGGTCGCGTCCGATGATGCCGCAGACTATTCATATGCGAGTTCAGATTACAGCAAATCAGCCACCTATGGTTGGGACCCGTCTTCAAACGCTGAACAGGAAGGCGGGATGATGCCCGTCCTCTATGGAACTCACAGAATCATTCCCCCGATCATTGGTCGCTACGTTTCAACAAGCGGCAGTTTGCAATACCTCAATATCCTGTACGCTGTTTGCGAGGGCGGGAAGACTGGAATTGATTCGATCACCAATTACGAAATCAACGGCAATCCGTATACCTATTTCAATGACCTCAATGTTGTGACCCGGCTTGGCACGAACAGCCAGTCAGCGATCCCCTACTTTAACGACACAATATCGGATATCGCGGTAGGTGCCAAGCTATCGACGTCTTACATTACCCGGTCGACGGTCGGCAACACGACACAGGGCCTTGGGGTGGGCATCCTTCTGCCGAACGGTCTTTACTATGCAAACGACAATGGTGGCCTGACGGCTCAGTCAGTCACATTCCAGATAGAATACAAAAAGACGTCCGATCCGTCGTGGACTGCGTGGGGCACCTACACCATCAGCGATGCCCAGAGTAGCGCGATCAGACGGTACTACCGGATCGATAATCTTACACCGGGTCAATACGATGTGCGCGTTGTATTGACCTCGGCCTTACCGGCGGGGGCTCGTTACAGGAACGCTACCTATTGGGAGTACGTCGAGGAGATAATCTACGACGATTTTGCCTATCCTGGCATTGCGCTCATGGCTGTGAACGCCCTTGCCACAGACGAACTCTCGAATTCCACCCCGCGTGTTTCCTGCCTTGCCTCCCGTCTCACCGTGCCGGTCTGGACCGGTGCGGCCTACGAGAACAAGCCAGCCACGAATCCGGCGTGGGTTTGCTACGATATCCTCCACAATGACGAGTACGGGGGAGCGGTTCCCTATAACCGAATCATATATGAGAAGTTCGAGGAGTGGGCTGGCTGGTGCGACCAGAATGGATACACCTGCAACATCTACTTTGACACCATGAAGAACCTGCGGAAGGCCATCGACATCGTCTGTACACTTGGACGGGGGAACGTTCTTCAGATTGGCTCCAAATTCACCTGTATCTATGACGGCGACACCCTGCCCTCTCAACGCTTCCTGTTCACGATGGGAAACATCGTCAAGGATTCGTTCGGCGAAGAGTGGTTGCCCATGGATGACCGAGCCAACCAGATCGAGATAACCTACTACGACGCGGAACTGAACTACAGCAAACGACTGGCCGTTGTTGAACAGGATGGTTTCGATACCCTGGGTGTCGACATATCTCCAAGACAGGTCGATCTCGTAGGTTGTACAGATCGGAGCATGGCGCTGAAGCACGCCAAGTTCCTCTTGAACTGCAACAGGTACATCACGAACACCACATCCTTTGAGGCCAGCAGAGATTCCATTGCCTGTCTACCGGGAGATATCATCGAGGTGGCACATGACGTGCCCAGATGGGGTTATTCCGGTCGAGTCGTTCTTGCGAGGGCCAACACGGTAACGCTGGACCGACAGGTTACTCTGGAACCCGACACAACCTACAAGGTCCAGGTCCAGCATATCGACACGGATATCTCAGAGGAGTTGACCGTAGAACCGGTAGCAGCCACCACAACGACCGATGAACTTATTTTAACAACTGTTTGGGAGAATATCCCGACCCGACATGCAAAGTACAGCTTCGGCGAAGAGGGACGAGTAACAAAGCTCTTCAGAATAACAGGGATTACAAGAGCGGAGAATCTTCGCCGCAGGATCACCGCCGTAGAGCACGTGCCCGACGTATACAACGATGCGGTTGCAATACCGGCTATCAGC
The DNA here is from genome assembly GCA_002067235.1 of Syntrophorhabdus sp. PtaB.Bin047. Taxonomy (GTDB): domain Bacteria; phylum Desulfobacterota; class Syntrophorhabdia; order Syntrophorhabdales; family Syntrophorhabdaceae; genus Delta-02. The sequence continues at coordinate 46,273 of MVQP01000003.1, read as the reverse complement.
AATATTTCCGGTCTGACGCGCATGGCCGGGCTGTCTGTGACAGAAATCTTCAGGAAAAGTGCTCTCGGAGCTTTTGAATCCGTCGCCTCTCTGACGTGGAGAGGATACGCTATACAGTATTGGGTGTATCAGGCTCCTGCCGCCTCGGGTCCATGGACGCTCCTCGGGAGCACGACACGGCGCTCCTACGAGACTAGCCCGTTGCTGAAAGAGGGATCTCTCTATTATTTCTGCGTCACTCCGGACAAGACCATTGAAGGGGGATTGGTAGAAAGCGTCTACATATGGGGAAAAACCCGCGCACCATCGAACGTGACAAATTTCCGGGCAAGCCCGGCCCAAGGTGGTTTGCTCTTGTCGTGGGATGCCGTAGCGGATCCGGACATTGATTACTACCTGCTCAAGTTCTCACAGAATACCGCCGATACATGGAACAAGATGACGACCGTAGGTAAGATCTACGGTACGTCAATACCCCTTCCTGCGGCTTTGTCCGGAAAATATGCAGTTAAGGCTGTTGACCAGAGCGTACCACCAAACGAGAGTGAAAATGCGGCCTATATCGTCACGGATGTTCCGACAGTGTTGGCCTGGAACGCTTACCGAGAGGACATCGAGGAATCCGGTTTCTCGGGAACAAAAACCGGTCTCACCGTTAGCAACGGCTCGCTCCACCTGGACACGATTCTGGGGCTTGATGACATCGAAGACATAGACGCCCTTGAAGACTTTGACAGCCTCGATTTCGGTTACGTCACTGAAGGCACCTACGAATTGCCGCCCCTGGACCTTGGAAGCGTACAGACCGCTAGAATGAGCATGCTCGTCCAGTTCTCGGGGTTCGACAGGTCTCAGTCCTTCGACGAAATCACCGATATTGACGCTGTCGAAAACTGGGACGGGAATACCTCTGGGGCCACTATCAGAACACAGATATCAACAAGCCTTGACGGGGTAAACTACACGGACTGGATGGACTTCATTGTCGGGGATTTTACCTTTCGTTACGCGAAGAGAAGGGTCACGATGAGAGTGGAAGACGCTACGGTGGGTATATTGATAAGCGCGATTCACGCCGTCGCCGATCTCCCCGACCGGAGTGAGACGGGGCAGGACGTCACCTGTGGTACGGGCGGCATCACGCCGATCTTCGCAACCCCGTTCATGGCCAAGCCCAGGATAGGAATTACCATCCAAGATATGCAGGACGGAGATTACCCGTATCTTGATCCAAGCCTGATAACCACGGCAGGCTTTTCTCTGTCCATCAAGAACGGGGCCACAACGGTAGAGCGCGTAATAGACTGGGTAGCGGTAGGCTACTAAGGAGGAAATGATGAGAACCGCGAAGCGATTCTTGATATGGGTGGCTATTGGGCTGATGCTCGTTGCGTCCCCCGTCCTTGCTTCACAGCATGACTACGATATCAGCACGGCCGATGCCAATACTGGAGCTACGTTCCGTGCCGCAGTCAATGCGGCTCTGCAGGCCCTCGCATCGCTCTCATCGGGGGCGACGCAACCGACAACTCCCTATGCTTATCAACTATGGGCGGATACGACCAATAACTACCTGAAGATTAGAAACTCAGCGAACACGGCATGGACCACCATAGGTAGCCTGTCCAGCATCTATCTGGGCCTAGCCGCGACTTTTGACGAGAACAGCTTTACTCAGTCCCAGCAGCTCAAGGGCGCCGCTCTCTTGGTAAGGATGAAGGACACCGGGGCCAGCGGCGAGGAGTGGGCGATCCGCAGCACCGGGGGGAACCTGGAGATCGTACTCAACACGGGCACCGAGAGTTCCCCGACGTGGACCGTCCAGGCCCGGATGGACGTTAACGCCCTGCGTATCGGTAACGGCACCTCGGCGGACATCGATATCATAGCCAACAACGATGGGGGCAACAAGCCACGGCTCAGGTATCAGGCAGCCGGGTCAAAATGGCAATACAGCAACGACGGCGAGACGTTCAACGATCTAGGAAGCGGTGGTTCGTCGCCGTCCGCGATGCCCGTAGGATCGGTCATCACCCACGCCGGTCCATCGGCTCCGGCCGGCTACCTGCAATGCAACGGGGCCGCGGTCAGCCGGACAACGTACGCGGACCTTTTTGCAGTCATTTCAACCATGTATGGAGTTGGTAACGGGTCAACGACGTTCAATCTGCCTGACTATCGAGGCTATTTTCTGCGCGGTCGGGATAATGGCGCCGGTGTGGACCCCGACAGGGCATCCCGCACCAACAGGGGTGACGGCACGACGGGCGACAACGTGGGAACGAAGCAGGGTCACCAGTTATACAGTCACAGCCATTCGGCGTCCTCGTCCATAAATACCAACTGGCCGACCGTCTACGGCATGGCGTACGTGTATCCATCCGTTGGAGGCGGCGGAGCACCCGCGTACAGCGAGGGCACCCATTATCAATGGATCGCCCCGGTGCCCGACTGGCTGTACGTAACGACCTCGATTGGCAACAACGGAGGGAACGAGACCAGACCGGCCAACATCAACGTGTTGTACTGCATCAAGTACTGATAGGAGGGGCTATGCAACACAGCTACAATATCACAAATCTGGCCGCCAAGGGCGGCTCGGCCTATCGCGCAGCAGTCAATGCGGCTCTGCAGGCGCTGGCGACACAGAATGAGGGACCCGACGAGCCAGCAGTCACATACCCCAGCATGCTGTGGCCTGACACCACTGCCAGTCTGCTGAAGCTGCGGAACCAGGCTGACGATGGATGGCTGACGATTGGCAATCTGGAGGAGGTCCACCTCGGACTCGCGGCCCTCGCGGCGGAGAACGAATTCGTCACTACCCAGAAACTGAAGGGCGACGGCCTCTTGGTAAGGATGAAGGACACCGGGGCGTCGGGCGAGGAGTGGGCGATCAGGTCCGACGGCGGGAATCTCGAGATCGTCAAAAACACGGGAACGGAAGGATCCCCGACCTGGACGGTCCAGACACGCATCGATGTCAATGCCCTGCGGGTAGGCAATGGTACGGCCTCAGATATCGACATCATTGCCAACAACGATGCGGTGAACAAACCGACACTCAGGTATCAGGCGAGCGGCTCCAAATGGCAATACAGCAACGACGGCTCACTGTTCAACGATCTGGGAGTGAGCACCAGTGTTGAGGTTCCTGTCCGTCAGACCGTGCTGTCAGCGGTCATCGACTCCTATGGCAAACCGACCTTTATCTCGGTCGGCACCGGCCTGGCCGTGAACATCGATGCGTCTCCCACACCTGTCCGGATTGCGTTCGCGGCCGGGTTCGGGGCCTCGGGGGCCGTCAATTATGTGGGGACCATAGACGAGGATACGTCCATCTCCTCGTTAACGGCCAGTTCCATAAACTATCTCTATGCGGAACGAAACCCCAGCACGGGAGCGATCACCCTGGGCAAGACGGCTGTAATGCCTGTTTACTCGTACTCCGCACCGTCGCACGCCTCTAACCAGTACTGGTATTCGATCGCCGAGGGGGTCATGTATCTGAGCAACGGCAGCGATACATGGACGGCACAGCAGGTCGTATTTCTGGGCGAGGCCGTGACGGACGGCAGTTCGGTTACCTCGGTTGTCAACTACGCCCTGGCCGGGAGGTATGACTCGGGATACACCAATAATCTGCCAGCGAACGCCACGACGGTATCGTTCTCGCACAATATAGGCGTCAGGGACATCGATGTGCAGATCATACTAAAGTGCATTTCCGCTGAGGCTGGTTATCTCGTCGATGATCAGGTGGAGATGTGGATGGAGGCGAACGGAACCGAATATTCTCCCCGGCAGATAGTCATGAGGTCACGTAACGTGATTTACTGGCAGCGCGCCAGTTCTGGGCCGCCCACAATGATCGCAATCTCGAACGGCAACAGATCTATTGCCAACTCAAACAACTGGGCATACAAGGTCATAGCCAAAAGGAGGTTCTAATGGGTTTTTACATCAATGAGAAGTTTGGATACTATCAGGGCGACAGGATAGACCCCGGTGATCAGGAGGTTCCGGAACGGCCGTCACCCCATTATTCCTGGGTCAACGGAGTGTGGCAGTTCAGCCGGGAAGCATGGCTCAACGCGGGCATTCGGCCGGAGAGGGATAGGCTGCTCGACGAGGTTGACCTGAGATACTGCAACGCCGAAAGGTGGGAAGGAATGACGACTGAACAAAAGACGGCCTGGAAGGCGTATAAACAGGCACTCAGAGATCTGCCGGCGACGATAGATTATGCCAACCAGGTGTGGCCGGAAATGCCTGCATGAAGGCGGGATTATTGACCGTAATTTGGAACGATCGCGGCAAGCACGACGCCGCAGCATTTTGGTGCATTCCGGCAGGCTTCACTTTCTAACATCAAAATGCAATTATCTAACATCCAAATGCAATTTCTCTAACATGTTTCGTGCAATTTACTTTTGCCATAGAATCACCGGGTAGGGGTAATATTGGCATATTCCGACAACAACGATTTTGCCCGTTTCTCGTCTATCAATTCGGTGCGCAGAAAGTAGCCGGAATGCCACCTTGAATCGGGTACGATGTGAAGATAATAGCCCCTGCCCGCCTTATAATCGATTGCCAGTAGCGATTCAGGAATGCCGATACTGTGTGTACCAGGTGTCACGCGGAAGGCAAGATACTCACCCATTCCTATTTCGGCAATGGGCGTACCATCAAGGAGAACATCCTTGGCAATAAGTATACCTTTTGCGGCACTACGGATGACGGTAATATTGACCGTATGTGTCTCCGGATACTGGCGGGGAAACGTGTCATAAATAGCCCCGGCACATCCGGTGAGAAGCAGGAACAGAAGGAGAAGGAAGGGTTTCATATTTAACGCTCCGCTTTCATTATTTCAAGCACCTTTCCCCGAAGCAGGTTAAGTGGCGCCGAATACCGCCTCTTTCTTTATACTTACTCTACTACCCTTTTGCCGTTGGATACAACAAGCCGTAAGTTTGGCCCGCCCTTCCTTATTTCCCCCCGGTCCCCCCCAAGATTGTCTTTTGAGGCTTGTCGGGAACAGACGGAGAGGCTCGGTCAGTCTCATCTGACTGGTCGATGCTGCTTGCTGGATCGGGGAGCTTGTTGCCAACAATCACGTCTCTTCGCCTGACCGAGGTCCTGAAGCTCTTCAAATTGGCCGTAATGGCGATCTTGGTTTCTTCATCTTCTGACGTGAGAATCTGCACTAAGATCTCGAGCATTTTGTATAGCTGGTCCCTTCTCTCTTCGGATAGCGTCTCAAGCTTGTATTTGGCCAGACGGGCGTGGAGAGAAGCTAGGAAGTGCGATGGAATACCCGTATCCCCTGCTATTGTCCCGTTTTCGGGAGATTCCAGGAGCATTTCATCCAAGGATATGCCCGTATACTTCGCCAGGCGAGCGAGCTTTGCCCATTGGTCAGGCAGCTCCCCCTTTTTCCATCGACTGATGGTCTTGTCGTTAATGCCTGTGTGTCTGGATAGTTCCGCTGCCTTGTCACGAAGTTGTAAGTAGTCCCTGAGCCACTGCCTAAACTTATCCATGATCTTTCTCTAGTTTTTGAGATTTTCCTCTTGACTGTTTATCTCGTTTTTGAGAGACTACCACTATGGGCGCGGTAGAGATCACACAACATGAACTCAAAACCCCTGAACACACAAAAAACCGGCAACGGGTCACAGGATACGCTTTGCCCCCCGTAAAGTCTATCGCGCCCGACTGTGGCCCTTTGCCTTCTAAAGACAATGACACCCCTCGCCTTTCTATAATAGTAGCCCCGGAAACTACATTATCCGAAAGGTCGGGGGGTTTGTCAATTTGTTTACTTGTTAACATGAAAACAATTTATCAACAAATCGGAAAACAGCACTTAACGCTGTGTTTCGTGACCGTTAAGGAGATGCCGCAACATGTCTAGAATGCTGTGTCCATCACTTAACGCAAGACTTTCACAAAAAATCACAGGGAGGTAATTTATGCCGGAAAACGTGCAGCTCATCTATGACGGGATCATGGATGCTCTGAACCGTATGGTCCGAGCCAACCCGAAGGGAATGAGCATGAAAGAGATCGGTATCAAGCTCTACCCCTCAAAGATCCCCGATACTGCCAGGAACACCCTCTCCAGGGCCATCAGCGAGGAATACGGCGATGTCAATCTAGACCCCGAAGAACTCATTAAAACCATGGAGATCACCGAAGCCCCTGAGCATATCATCTACTTCATGTGCGATCACTTTGGCTTCGAGCGTCCCCCCCGAAAGAACAAGAACACTTTCGAGAAACAGATCGAACAGCAGTTTCAGTCCGTGCTCTCGCAGGTCGGTCAGATTGGCCGTCTCATCGAAGGGCTCAGGCAGTTGAAACAATAACGATACAGGAGGTCATTCATGGATCTACTGCATAATTCATTCTACGGTCTCGATGACAACGAGAGAAAGGTGTGGATAGAAATCAGGTTCAAGGGTAAGGCCAACGCCGTTCCCGGTCGCGCCATCGCCAGAAAAACCAGACTCACCTACAAGCGGGTTCAGGAGATCGTTTCTCATCTTGTAGTTGAACATGGCAAATTCATCGGGTCATGCACGAAGGGTTTCTTTGTGCCCCAGACAAAAGAAGAGCTTCGGGATTCGACACGGGTTCTCAGGCACCGCGGCATCATGAACTTTGTCCGGGCCGCAAAGCTCGAAAAGATCAGCCCCTACAAGCTCTTCAAGCAATCCATGATCGAGTTCGAGAAAGAAGTGGCGGCCTGAGATGAATATCTCCAACGTTGTCATCACGACTCATGCCCGCGAACAGTTCGCCAAGCGCTGTGCCGTAGCCTATCCCTCTGGTGTCCGGGACCCCGAATCGACAATGAGCAAGCTCCTAAAGCGGGCTACTCGCGGTCACATTAACCTCAATAGCTATTTGAATCGACAGGCGCGCCATGGAAGAGAGGCCGAATACTGGTTCGCCGACGTCTGGCGGTTCGTCATCATCGACATTCCGGACGGCAAAAAGCTCCTGTTGACCTGTGAACTGAAAGACTACGAGCTGAACAAGCAGGTGAAATTCATGGCCGCCGTGGACGCCGTGTCCAGGGAAGGAGCGTGTACGCATGGAGCGTAACCCCCAGGTCGATGCCCTGCAGGCCGCCCTTCAGAATATCACTGTCAGGGATGCTCACGATATCTACGATCAGCTCAGACAGTTCGTCGTCAGCGGCGCCGCTGTAGTCAACGAGGGTGTGGCCATTCCCTCATCCGCCGGCAGGCTGCTTCACCCTACCCTGCCAGCGATCTACGACCTCGCCTGGCAGTTCATCCGACAATACAACGCCCTTGGCCTTCCCACGCCCTCGGAACTGATGGGCGCCACGCAAAAGACGGCGAATATTCTCAATTTCCGGAGGTAGATCATGGGAATAGATTGGAAAGGCAAGTTCTTCGACTATCTCGGGAAAATACTCGGCAACGCTCCAAAACCAAATAAGCTCAGGCCCAAACGCCAAGCAACAAGCGCTGAATCGGCCGTAATGAAAGCCTTCGGTATCAAGCAGGTCGTGGCGCAATGGCTCGTTGATGCTCTCAAGCAGGAAGGCTACGAGATCAAACCGACGCCGGAGAGCCTGTAAGGAGGATCTATGGAAAGGCTGTCGAAACTGATTGGTTCAAACCTGTGGATTGTAGGTCTGGTAAGCCTCGTTCTGGGAATCGCCGTGGGCTACCTCATTCGCGCAGGACAAGGCTTCTGATGCAGGCCGTCCAGATTCAAAATGACACCATCAGCATGAACTTCAACCGGTGGACCCTTGACGAGTACTACCTGTTTCTGAAGACGAAGAAGCTCCCCGAGTTCCAACTCGCATACGACTGGCGATCCGACACGTACAGGATCTCCTGTTCGGCCCGGTTCGCTCACATCCTTGGGGTCCAAGCAGCAACGGAAGACCATGGTTGGCTCCCTTTGTCCGAATATCTCCTTGACTACCAGCGGTTCATTGTTTCGCAGGCCCTCAGAGTCAAACGCTACGCCATATGGAGCTACACCGGGAGTGGCAAGACCCCGATGTATCTGGAATGGGCGCGCCAGGTCTCTCATAGAACAGGCGGCAAGGTTCTGCTTATCGTTCCCCTGAACATCATCAGGCAGACAATCGACATGGCCCGGAGGTTCTACGGGGATGAAATGGCCATTGAACAGATCGAGACCCGAGAGAGCCTTAAAGCATGGTGCACGGATGGAAAGCCGACAACCGGCATAGTCAACCCCGAGAAGTTCATCCCCCGGAAAGAGCAACCGGAGGTCATATCGGAGATCCGGCATTGCGCCGGCGTTGTGCTCGATGAAGCAAGTCTTCTGAAGGCGGGCGGCGGCAAGATCAAATGGGCACTGATAAAGTCCTGCAGGGGCATCGAGTACAAGCTGGCCTGCACGGCCACGCCGGCGCCTAATGACACGATGGAATACGCATCGCAAGGCTCTTTCCTTGAAAAGCTCCGCGACGAAGGCGAGATCCTGTGGACCTTCTTCAAGCGCGACAGGGACGGCAACTGGAAGGTCAAGCAACACGCAGAGGCCGCTTTCTACCGGTTCATGGCGGGATGGTCAATCTATCTGAACGACCCCAAGAACTACGGGTTTCAGGATCATCTCAAGGATCTGCCGGATCCGTTGATCGAAGAGTACAGAATTGAGATGACCGCGGAGCAAAGATCATTCGTCCTGAACGGTGATGATCGGTCCAAACGGGCTCAACTCTTCATTGACCGCACGAAGCTGACCATGCCCAGGAGGATCGAGCTGTCCGAGGTCGCCAAAGGCTTTGTCTACTCAAAAGAAGGCACGACAAAGATACCGAGCCTTAAGCCTGCGTTCGTTGCCGACCTGGTAAGACGGGACGTTATTCATCACGAACTGCAGGTCCTCGTCTGGACCATCTTCGATGAAGAATCAAGCATCATAGCGGAACAACTACAGAACGAGACGTTTACCGTTGAAACCCTTACGGGCAAGACAAAGGAAGCGGACCGGTTGGAGATCATCGAACGGTTCAGATCGGGCAAGACCGACGTGCTGATCTCAAAAGCGTCTCTCCTTGGCTTCGGCCTGAACTTCCAGATGTGCGGAAGCATGGTCTATTCGGGATTTTCGGACAGTTTTGAGCAGCACTATCAGAGCATCCGGCGCGCCGTTCGCTATGGTCAGACGAAACAGGTCAAGGTCCACATCCCCTACATCCCCGAGCTGGAAGGTGTGGTCTGGGACAACGTGAAGGCAAAGCAAGAAAAGTTCCTGCAAGGGATAGCGATGCAGGAAGCCGCATATATCGAAGCGATGAAAGGGGTACTCAATGTCTGATGTTCAGATCTGGAACCGTGACTGCGTACAGGGAATGGCCGATTTTCTACCGGACAATTCGGTAGACTGCTGCATCACGTCAATCCCGTTTGCAGCCCTCTTCAGCTACAGCCACAAGACCGAAGATATCGGCAACTGCCAGGATTCCGATAACCTCATGGCCTGCCAGTTCTCGGTTCATATCCGGTATGCCTTTGAACAGCTATTCAGGGTATTGAAGCCCGGAAGCATCTTTTGCTGTCATGTCCAACAGCTTTTGACTTACAAGGTGCAGCACGGTTTTATGGGCATGCGCGACTTCCGCGGTGCAGTAATCACCATGGCACAGAACCACGGTTTCTTTCCGCACGGTGAAGTGGCCATAGTCAAGAACCCCCGAAACATAGCCAAGCGCAATAACCTACACTCACTGATGTTCGTAACCGGGGCGCGCGACGCAAGATCCCTGTCCCCAGCAATGAACGATTACGTTCTGTTCTTCCGCAAACCTGCCGGAGATGCAGACCCGGCCGGAAGGGTCCACGGGATCATTGAGACACAAAAGGAGATCATGCTTGTCGAACCGTCTCCGATCATCAACTACATTGACCACGGCAACATCAAACGAGTCAAGAAGGATTATCAGATCATCCCTTACCGGATTGTGTCCTTTGATGAACGGCTGGGGGCCACAGTCACCCGGACCGTGACTGGCGGTGAAGGTATAAACCCGGACGGCTGGTTTACGAAGGAAGACTGGATAAAGTGGGCTCACGGCTGTTGGACCGATATCTTGGAGATCGACACCCTGGACGGCTATAAGTGCGCAAGAGAAAACGACGAAGAAAAGCATGTGTGTCCTCTCCAGCTCGAAGTGATTCGTCGCTGCATAAAGCTCTATACCAACCCAGGCAATACGGTTCTGGACCCCTTTATGGGTATCGGAAGCGTTGCCTACGTCGCAGTGGAGCAAGGCCGGAACGCCATCGGCTTCGAGCTGAAAGAATCCTACCACCGCATGGCCCTTTCGAACATCGAGAAGGCCCAGAACGGTACGGGCCAGCAAATACCCCTATTCTCGGAGACAATATGATCGTTTACGTCTCGTCCCCCTACTCTGCTGAAACCATTGAACAGGTCAAGGCGAACGTAGCCTTTGCCAACGAAATAGGCAAGCAGGCTCTCGTTGCGGGGCACGTCCCCATAATCCCCCATGTCATGTCCGCCTTCTGGGACCTTGACGGCCGTCTTCAAAACTTCTCCCATGCCGACTGGATGTTCAAGTATGCCCTGCCCCTTCTGGAGATCGCCGATGCAATTCTCCTGGCAGGATCATGGGAATCCTCCAAGGGCTGTCTCATTGAGCTTGGCAGGGCAAGGGGCTTAGGCAAGAAAATCTTCTACGGCATGGATGAACTCAAAAAATACAAGGAGGTAACAAGTGAAGATTACCGGCATACAGCTTAAGAACTTTCTTATCTTCAAGGAACTGAAGCTCGGTGGTGATGGTGCTCCCCTGTCACCGCACATGAACTTGCTCATGGGCAAGAACAAGAAGGGTAAAACCGACGTCTTGAAGTCAATACCGGCCGGGCTATTCGGCAATCTCGATCCCTCGATGATCCGGACCGGCGAAGAGAAGTCGGAGATCATCATTGACCTTGAAGCATACAAGATCAGGCGCACGATCACCCAGAAGGGAACCAAGGGCCTCAAGGTTACGAGCGCGGACGGGTCAGTTAATACCACACTCCAGACCTACATTGACAGCCTCATAGGGATCGCTGATAAGGGAAAGCGGGGCTTCCTGTTCAATCCGATCGCTCTCGTCCTTTCCGACGACAAAGCCAAATACCTCCGGGATCTCTTCAAGACCACGATGAAACCTGAAGACCTCAAGGACGTTTCCGATGAGTTCACGGACGGTATCGACTACACGATGGACGGCATGGACCTCATCAACTTGCTGGCCAACGAAAAGACCGGCCTCATCTACCGGAAACGGGCGGAGCTGAACAAGATCGCCGAACAGAAGCTGGCCTTACTGACCGGGAAGTTGGAGGCAATCAAGGGCTTCGACGCAAACGCCTATCAACCTGGAGCAGTCGAAGAATTGTCCCGACAGATCGGCGTTCTCAGACAGGAAATCTCAAACGCTGAAACACTCCAAGAGCAGGAAAAGAAGAACAAGCCGCTTCGGGAAGACCTCGAAAAGAAGATTGCGAGTGCTGAAGCGCTGTTGAATGCCCTCAAGGGCGACAGGGAAATAGCTGATGAACGGGTCACGCTCACCACGGAGATAGACGACATTCGCGGGCAAATCAGTGAGCTTCAGAAAAAACTCGAAGGAAAAGAAACGGCCCTCAAGGTCCTTGATGACACAAAGAAGCAACGCAGGGACCTGGAAGACAGCCTGAAGAACTGGCGTGAAACCCTCGAAGCCATCAAGATCAAGGACATGCCCAATATCGAGGAGCTGAACACCCACCTTCATGCCAAAGAGGCGGAGCACGAAACTGCCCTGGCCGACGAAGCCAAGTACGATATCTGGCTTGAGGCTGAACAGGACATCCGGCCCGAGTACGAGAAGAAGAAGGCCGAAGCCGACAAGCTCACGGACACCCTGAAGTACCTGCGGAAGGATTTGGCTACAAGGCTCACGAAGGAAGCAAACATACCCATCGACAACCTGCGCATCGAGGGGAACACCGTCTGGGTAGGCGATATCAGCGTGGACAACATGAGCACGTCCGAACAGATGATGATGGGTCTGGACATGACCAAACGTCTGAACGCCGGTGCCCCCTTTCAGGTTCTTATCTGTGACCGTGTCGAGTCCCTGGATGACGAGTCTTTCGGGGTTCTGCAACGGTGGGTCATCGAGAACGACGTTCAATTGTTCGCTACTTCCGTCTACCATGAAGGCCAGAAGGTGCCTGAAGGCTCCTTGTTTGTCGGTGACGGCGGTTCGGTAACGGCAACGAAACCCGAGCCGGAGAAAGCGGCATGAGTCAGCGACAGGCCAAGCTCATCCGCAAGGCTTTCAGAACCTGCCCTCTTCTCCTTATCGCCATGTACGGCCGTGTGGACGGCAAGAACTACAAGGCCATTCGGCGACCGAAAAATAAGCTCAGCGTTCTTGCGCCTGACAAGCGGCGCGTCTATCAGCGCGCGAAGGGCATCATCATTGCCCTTGTTATTCTGGCTTTCTCACTACTCCCAATGTCAACGGGGCACATGCACCAGACAAGAGCACAGAGCCCCGTTGACACCCTTATCCCAAAGATCATCAAGGTGGAGTCGAACGGGAACCCGCGCGCGGTGAGCAGGAAAGGTGCAATAGGGCTTATGCAGATCCGCTGGTGTGTCTGGAAAGACGAGTTGAAGAAAGCAGGCATAGCCAAACACAGGGGCGAACTACTGGACCCAACGGTAAACGTACGGGCCGGTAAGTTCGTCCTTGCTCACTATCTCAAGAAGCACCGGGGAGATGTCAGGAAAGCCCTTCACAGCTATTCAGGCGGGGCGAAAGGGTATTACAAGAAAGTCATGGAGGTGCACAATGAGGAGTTTTAACAGGTCCCTTCCCGATGATGACGAGGAAGAAGAGGAAACGAGGGGTCACAGGATGAAGCCGTTGTTGTTCGGTATTGTTGGAGTACTGTTCGTCATATTCTCCATCGGACTGCTCTACAGATTGGGCTATCGGGACGGATGGAACGACCGGGCGAAACGGGACAGTATTACGTCGTTAACCTATCGTAGCGCTATGGTCCTCAAGGATGCGGGGGTGAACAGATGATTGCCGATGTAATTATCAAGGCGGCAGGCATGGAGCCGCCCGAATCGCAGCCCTACTTCCCCCGGCCAAGCGGTGCAGGCCCGGAAAGGTGCATGAGGCAGATGGTCTATCACGCTCTCGGGATTGCCCCGGATCAGAAGCGCAATGACCGGTTCATCCTTGTGCTCGATGATTCGAGCATACACGAAACGCTCACCGAGGACTGGCTCAACAAGACCGTTTTTCAGCTTCACAGCCAGCAAATGGCGGTCAACCTCGACGTAACAGACATGTTCCCGGACGCCAAGGAGTGGATACCGGAAAGAATCTGTGAGACCTGCGCCAGGCTCGTGGAGAGTGGAGCCCTGCAACCGGGTAGCGAGATTATTCCGGCCGGTGTCATTCATGGTCACATCGACGGCATCGTCACGGACATGATGTTCGTGGATACTCATTATGAACACAAGGGCCTCAATCACTTCACGTTCGAGAAGATCTGGAACAGCGAAGCCTATCCGCAGGACTATATCACGCAATGCTGCATCTACCAACGCGGTATCAGGGTCAACCTTAACCCCGACATAACCCGTAGCGTTCTGTTAATCAAGAACAAGAACACTGCGGCTTACATGGATTTTCTCATCGAGTATGACCTTGAGAGCGATACCGCCTACATCATCGAGATGTCCCGGTCCAGTGGTGAAAAGGTCGTGGGAAGCCGGGAAGAACCGATCTTCGTCATGGAAAACATCGTAAGAAACGCCATGGCCAAGTTTAGGGAAGTCTATTTGCATGTCCAGAACGGGACTTTCCCGGACCGGCAGTACGAGCTTTCCGATTGGAGATGCGACTATTGCCCATGGGGAACCATCGAAGGCACATGCTGGCAGGGATTCGAGGAAGAGTACAGTGCCCTTGCGACAAACGGCGTCCTCGACGGGATAGAGGACATCCTTGCCAAATACATTCAGGCCAACGCGGATCTCGGGACCAAGAAGAACCCCGGCTTTGAACAGGAATACATCGACCTCAAGGGGAAGATCATCGCGCTGTTCGATCAGGCCAACGAATTCCTGAAAACCAACCTGCCCGAACTCTGTGCTTACTACCTCGAAACGAAGGGCCACATAGACGCCCTTGAGGAGGAGAAGGAAGCGGTTAAAACAGAAGTGCGCGACCTTCTCCGGGAGAACCGCGTCCGTAAGGCCACGGCAGGCCCATACATTGTTGATAACCGTCTTGATAAATATTCCTACCTGAATCGGGAGAAACTGGACCCTGGGGCCGTAATGCGAGCCACAGAGAAACGTTTCAAGCAGATCCTGACCATCAGAAGGCCCAACTAAAGGAGGCTATTTGTGAGAGAGTTGACGAGAACCGACCTCGGTTTCGTTGTTTCGCGGATTCCCAAAGATATCCGCGAGCTGGTACAGAATTATCCGTCGCTGAACATCGCTGGCGGTTTCATCAGGGCTACCATAGCGCGCGAGAAGGTTTCGGATATCGACCTGTTCGGCCCCGACAAGTCCACGCTGAAAATGGCCGCTCAGGAACTTGCGCTCACCCGAAAGGGCCGGACCTATGAAACCAAGAACGCTATAACCGTTCTTGCCTATCCGCGCAAGCCGGCGCAATTCATCACCCGCTGGTGCTTCGACTCCACGGAAAAGCTCATTGAGTCCTTCGACTATACGATTGCGCAAGCCGCCATCGGCATGCAGATAGACGGCGAGACCGGTAAACATGTCTGGTACGGTCTGTGTTCCGATGAGTTCTACCCGGATCTGGCCGCGCGCAGGCTTGTTTACACAGCTCCCCGGCGCGCCGAGGACGCTGGCGGGTCTATGATGCGGCTCAGAAAGTTCTTACAGCGAGGCTACACGATCCAGGCGCCGAGCATGGCGGCGGTCATAGCCCGGCTTATGAGCGGAATTAATCTCGAAAGGCTCCATAACATTGCCGACGGGGATGAAAAAGAAGTTGGCCGCATGATCTGCAATCTTCTCCGGGAAATTGATGAACACGAAATCGAAGGAGGGGCAGCGTGATGAGTGGCTTCGTAGGTAAGATCACAAAGGTAAAGGGTTTGAGCGAGCGAAGAAGGATCCCCAGGCTCGGAAAAATCCGCCTGGGCTTCAAGGTGGTTAAGGGAGACAAGGAGTTTCCGGCCGAATGTCCCTTCTTTGTCCTTCCCCAGGAAGTGGGGGCGGTCTACGGCTTCAAGACACAGGAAGACGCCATGAAGCGCGCCCAGGAACTTGAGGTAAAGAGAAAAGACGTTCTCACCTTTATCCAGAAGAACTACGGCAAGCTCGCTGAACAGATCGAGATCATGTTGCCCGTGAACGATATCGGCGCTGTCTTTCCACAAGCCTATACATGGTACGGCAAATCGAAGGGTGTCAAGTGCATGGGCGACGGCGAACAGGCAACACGCTACAACGAAGTCACGAAGGGCATGGAAGATATCGAGTGCCCCTGTTCAAACCTGCGATCCGACGAAAACCCGAAGGGCGAATGCACCCTGCGGGGACACCTGCAGTGTCTCTTGCCCAAAGTTTCCATGGGGGGGATATACCAGATCGACACGTCAAGCAAGAACAGTACGATAGACGTAAACTCTGGCATCGAGTATGTCCAGACGATCATGCGGGACGCCGGCGTGACGGCGGTCGGCGAAACCGGAGAGCTTGTAGGCCGCTTTGCCATGGTTCCCCTGATTCTCCGGCGCGTTCCCACGGAAACTCATTTCAACGAGCAGAAGCAAATACACTACACTCTGCAGCTTCTTCCGGCCCCGTCCATCGACATAGCGGCCATCAACAGGCTCAGGCAGGACACCAGGTTCATCATGTCTCACAATCAGTATGCCCTGCCCCCTGCTGAGAACATCAATCCCGCCATGGACACCGGGGACGTCCTCATAGAAGGCGAGATCGTCGGCGAAGGATCCGGCGAAGGCGGCACGGACAACAACGGTTCAGCGGAAACCCAGCTCACAGACGAGCAACAGAAAGAGACCCTGATAAACAACATCAAGGAGCTTCGCCGAAAGCTCACGAAAGACCAGTTCGAGCCGATCCGGGCAAAGTATAAACCGGATATCACGGAATGCACCATCAACGAGCTGAAGGCTTTCGAGAAAGAGGTACGGGACGCCATCGAAAAGAAGGCGGCATAAAGGAGGATCCAGTGTCAACGAAGAAACCCGAAAAGCAAAAGGAGCCTGTGTACTGCATTGGATGCGGGATGCTTAAGGATGAAGCGTTCTGTACCCACCGCGAGGTAATGGCAAAGGACCCGATAGCACCGAACAAGGCCCAGTGGGCGCGGGACGTCAATAAGAACAATGACTGTCCCTATTTCGTGCCGATCTCAAAGCCAAAGGTCTACTGCATGAACTGCATGAGCTTTAGACGTGGACCGATAGGGAACATTATCGGCCCCTTGAGCATCGAAGACCTGCCCGACGCCTGCTTGGCCCCGGAGAACATGAATGATACCCACAGAGCGCCACAAAGCAAACCCGACCGCAAGCCTTCCGAGATCAACGCGAACAACGATTGCCCATGGTTCAAGAAACCGCCTTACGTCCAAATCACGGTCGGAGACAAATTCCGTGAGCTAAAGGAAGAACTGGATAGGTTGGCAACTGGCGGGATATTTGGACCCACCATGAAGGCTGGCGCGGCCATATTGTCCGAAATCGCCCCCAAGCGCCCCTGGTGGAAGTTCTGGCAGAGAAAGGAGGCATAATGCGATTCAACAAGATCAAAGTCAGCAAAGATGCCCGGTATCGCTTCGAGTACGAAGTTGAGAAGAACGACGGGGAAGTGGATGAACTCACCCTGTCCAGCAAGGACAGGCCCCGTCCCGAATTCCTCACGGCCCTGAACAAGCTGAAACCGTTCGCCATCAAGATCTGCGAACTTCCCTCTTCTTACGAGAGCAAGATCGAGGTTCGCGGTGTCAGCTTTTCCTACGGAGGCGCCAGCGAGACAATGGGCGCCACGATCACGTCGATCATGACCCTTGAGAACAGCACGGCTCCGCTCATCCTGAATACCCCGCACAAAACAGAAACCTTCTACAGCGAGCATGGGGACGCGAGACAGCTTCTCCCCGATGGATGCGCAAAGGCCTTGAACGACCTGTGTGATGAAGCGGAACTGTACATAAGGGGCGAACGTGCCCAGGGGCGGCTCAATGGATGCTAGGCCGGAATACGCCTCACTGGAACGTATCTTCGGGGAAGCTCTCGAACAGGCTCAGGACGGCAAGGGGAAGGAGCGTCACGCAGAGGCCGGCGAGCCCTTTGAGAACCAGATCATCCTCGAAGTGACCCGAAGGCTCCAGAAGAGTCCCGTGGCGTTCTCTCTCGGTCAGGCCGTGAAGAAGATCTATGAGACGGTCAACCTCGGCGACTACGATGCCATCCAAGAGCTTTACGGGGCCATCAACTATATCGGAGCTGCCATCATAAGGTACAAGGAACTGTGTAAGGATGCGTAAACCCCCGTTTGCTTCTGAACAAGAGCTGGCCGCCGCTGTCGTGAAGTGGCTACAGGAACTTCGATGGGAAGTATATCAGGAGGTTCCTGTCGGGAATGGAATTGCCGATATTGTGGCTAAGAGTGGTTCTGTAACGTGGCTCATAGAGACAAAGATGAGCATGAGCATACAGTTGCTCAATCAACTTGATGACCGTGTTGCCTCAGCGCACATTACTTCGGCCGCGGTTCCCGCAAGGAAAAGGCGCGAGGCTCCATGGAAATTACTTCGGGCTCTTGGCGTTGGCCTACTGGGTGTATGGAGCGACGGGCAGATAGAGGAATCCGTGAGACCTCGGTTCTTTCGCCGGGCGAAGGGTATTGAGTTGTATGAACAGCAAAAGACATTCTGTGCCGCTGGGAGCGCATCAGGTGGACATTGGACGCCTTTCAAGGAAACCGCTAGAAACGTCCTTTTATTCGTGCTGTGGCACCCAGGGTGTACGCTTAATGAACTCATCGAAGGAATTAGTCACCACTATAATGACACGACCGCTGCCAAGAGAAACATTTTGATGTGGATTAAAACGGACGTCATCAAGGGCATTCGTATTGATGAAAGTGTGCGTCCATACAAACTCTATCCAAAAAAGGAACTTACGTGAAAGACTGTCTCAAATGCAAAGGCTGTGAGCACGACGAAAAGGATCTAAAAAAACACGCATACAACGTGCTTATCATCAACGACCAAACAGGAATAGGCAGGGTGGCAAGAGTTCATGCACCTTCGGCATCCTTCGTGCCATCCTGCCTTGCTGTGGAGTATCCCGAGAGAATAGCCAAAGTGGAGGCTGATAAAAATGGAAACAATGTGCGAAAGGTGTGAGCGGCTTGACGTTCAGGCCCTGAAAAATCGAACCAACAAACTCGTTCTCCTCGTTGACAAGGTGGCTCGCGCCGTCGAGATCAAGGAACCCGACTGGGAGAAGCGGCTTGAAGCGGTCAGAGAATGGGCTGATAACGAAATCGCGCGCCAGATGATGCCGAAAAGAAAACGGCGCGAGGAGGAGGGCAACAATGCTTAACAAGGTCACTTTGATCGGATATGTCGGCGCCGATCCCGAGCTGAGATACACGACAGACGGGACCCCGGTATCACAGTTCAATCTTGCCACGTCGAAGTCGTGGAAGGACAAAAACGGAACCAAGCACGACTCCACGAGCTGGCACAAGATCGTTGCCTGGAGAAAGCTCGCGGAAATCATCGGAGAACATGTCAGGAAAGGATCTCTTCTGTATGTCGAAGGCGAGTTGGTTGTCCGCGAATATGAGGACCGCGACGGCAACAAGCGGAAGACCCATGAGATCGTAATCAACGACATGAAAATGCTCGGCGGAAAGGATAAGAACGGATCATCGAACAAATCATCTGGCCAGCGCTCCACGGGCTCTTCCGGTAGTCAGTACGGCGGTTCAGACGATGGCGATTTCGTGCATGAAGAGGATTACAGCGACGACGTTCCGCTGTGATTGAGCAAATCATCCAATCTGGTAGCAATATGGCACAACCGGGGACGGGATACCTTCCACCCTCCCGTCCCCGACTTCGGCGAGAGTGAGAATGAAAAATCCGGCATTCCCGTTATACGTTAATGATTTTTACGTCGACACCATCACCTGGGAGTTGGATGAACTCGGCCTTTATACCCGCTTGCTCTTCATACAATGGGCAAATGGACCGCTCGAAAACGACCCGAAAAAGCTTGCAAAAATCGCCATAACCTCGCTCAAAAACTTCCTCAGATTGTGGGAAACTGTCTCTTCAAAGTTTGTCGAAAATGAAGACGGTAATTTGATAAATACCCGCCTTGAAGAAGTTAGACAAGAACGTCTCGCATTTATAGAGAAACAAAGGAGTAAGGGGCGAAAGAGCGCAAAGAAAAGATGGGGAAAAAATGTAACCACGGTTACACCCCCGGTTGAATCCACGGTTGAACCGAAGTTACCACCACAGTTACAACCGAACGATAAACCGGAAGGTAGCCTACCTTCTTCATCTTCTTCTTCTTTAGAAGAAGAGAAAGATATAAAGAAAGAGAAACCAGCGGACCCGTCATCCGAAGAAACACCGACAGATAACCCGCCCAAAGGCGACAAACCCACTCAGAACAAAGTTCCAGTCTCAGCCCATTCTACCCAGATGTTCACAGCCTTCTGGAGCGCGTACCCAGCTCGGAACGGCAAGAAACTGGACAAGGAAGAAACCTTCAGACGGTATTGCCTGATAGCTGAAGCAGAACTCGAACTCGTTAACACCGCTGCCAAGAACTATGCGGACAGCGAGATGATCCAGAAGGGAATAGGCATAAAGGATCCGAAGAGGTTTCTACTGGACGGAAAAGGCCACGAGTATTGGAGACAATGGATAGAACCGGAGAATAAGCGCAATGATGGAACCAATAAGCAAAACGCTAAACGAAGTCATGAACCGGGTGAACAGGATCCCTTTGACAAGCTCGGAAAGGACTGCTGACATGCCCCTGCAAGCCAACCCGGAAAGTAGGAAGACGGATATCTTGCTCAAAGCTGGCGTCAGCCGGAGACACGTCAACGCATCACGAACCGACATCGAGGCAAAGCGCTGGGCACTCCTTGAGGGTTTCAAATCCGGATCGAGCTATTTCCTGTTCGGAATACCGGGGACCGGCAAGACCCACATGGCGGTGGCCCTCATGAGGGAAACCATCAGTTCACCGGACACCATGAGATTTGTCACCATGGCTGACCTCCTCTTGAAGATCAAGGCCACCTTTGAGCCCTGCGCGGACGAGAGTGAAACCTATGTCATCAATCACTATTCCAAGGTGCCCTGTCTCATCCTTGACGATATCGGGGTAGAGAAACCCACCGAGTGGACGTTGCAGACTCTCTACACGATCATCGACAGGCGCTACCGGAACATGGAGCAAACCGTGTTCACCAGCAACCTGAGCCTGAAAGAGCTTGCGGACAGGCTGGGTGAACGCATTCCATCCAGAATCGCGGAGATGTGCGGTCCCGACAATATTCTGCATATCACGGGACCCGATAGAAGACTTGAAAGGAGGTAGATATATGCCGTGTCCGAAGTGTGGAAGAAATCATATGAGCGTCGACACGGACGTTCACGGAGTCAAGACGATAGGCTGCATTTGCGGGTATCAGGATTCTGACAAATACCCGAGACGGCCCGGACAGAAGGAGAAAGAGTACCAGAAAAGGCTGATCCAGGAAAGCCGCTCTAACCTAGCCGCCTACGGCATTAGACCCAACCCTAACCCCGTGCCCCAAGGGGACTATCGGGAATGGCTGGAACTGGGAGGGATAATCCGTAGTGGGATGAAGCGCCGGAATCTCAGTGCCCAGGACCTGGCCGAGGAGATCGGGATATCCAGAAAGGCCCTGAACAATTACCTCAGCGGTCTCCGCCGCCCGAAGATAAGCGTCGCCGGGGTACTGGAAGATGCCTTAAGCATAACCATTATGCAATTCTACCCAAACCATCGTAAGGAGGAAGCAACGTGAACATTGAAAGACAGGAACTACTCAAACCGCTTCAGAAGCTCATGCCGATAGTCAACGCCCGGTTGAACATGCCCATACTATCCAACGTCGTTATAACCATGCTCGAACACGAGATCCAGTTCATGGCCACGAATCTCGATATCACGGCAATCGTTAGCGTACCCCATGAGAACAGCCAGTTTCTCCGGCTCTGCGTTCCGGGAAAGAGCCTTCTCGATCTGCTCCGGACCCTCGACAAGGATGAAGTCAAGGTGGAAGTTGACGGAACCGTTTTCAAAATCTCCCAGGGCAAGTCCCGCTTTAAGCTGCCCATGGCGGATATTGAGGAATACCCGGATATCCCCGATATCGAGGCTACCACAAAGCTCTCTTTTAAGGCTGAGGAGTTCAAGGGATATCTCGATGCTGTGGATCATGCAGTCGCTACCGATGAGACCCGCTATATCATGACCGGCCTACATCTCTCAGTTGACGAGGACGGAAACATAGCCGTCGTAGCCACGGACGGTTTCCGCATGGCTCTGGTCACAACCCGCAATCCGTCCCTGACCCTCTCCGATGTTTCCTGTGTAATCCCAAGAACCGGGGTTTTTTTCGTCAAGGACCTTCTGGAGGGGGAAATACTCATTGAAGTGGGGAAAAAGATGCTGAGGCTCAAATCTGGCGATGCCACGGTATATTTACGCCTCATCGAAGGGGGCTTTCCCCCTTACAAGAACGTTATCCCCGACAACAAGAACGTGGCCACAGTCAAGAGAGAGGACTTTCAACGGGCATTGAGACAGGCCCAGGCCATCAAGGGCGAAGGTTTAATAGATCTCACGGCCTCAGAGGGCAAGCTGTCTGTGGCGTCGGTAGGCGAACAGGCCGAAGCTACCATAGAGGTCAATGCCGAATATGCCTCACCCGAGCTTACGTTCCGGTTCAAGACCAAGAATCTTCTCGATGCCATGGGAGCGCTCAGGGAAGACAATATGACGCTGGCCCTTCCCGATGCCTACGGAGCGATCCTGCTTGCGGAGGGCTCATACACCGCCATCGTCATGCCCATAAGAGGATAATATGCCCAAGAAACCCGGCAAAGTGAAGTGTGAGAACTGCGATCCAGGCATGATGGAAGCGTTCGCCAAGGATTCCCACTACTGGTATTACAAATGCACGAACAAACGGTGCAAAAAGGAGCGGTTGATACCGATCAACGAGGCGCCGGAAGCCGAGGGAGAAGGCCAATGAAAAGGAAACCGAGAAAGGACATTGAACCATGTAAGGAATGCGGCCACAACAGATGGAAAACGGTCGTCAAGGGCAAGGCATGGCAGTGCCGGAAATGCGGGGAAGTGAGGGAAGAAAAATGATCCTGGCCTTGGATTGCGCAACAAAGACTGGTTTTGCCTTGGTGAAGACCGGTAAGATCATCGAGTCCGGGACCATGGATTTTTCCAAGCGCCGCGGGGAATCGAATGGCGCCATGTTCCTGCGGTTCAGACGGTGGCTGTCTGTGACCCTTGAACAAATCCCCGGTGTGAAGCTGCTGGTTTACGAAAGGGCTCACCATCGAGGCGGAGCGGCCACGGAAATAGGCGTCAATATGGCAGGTCGTGTACAGGAAGTTGGGGCAGAGAAGGGTATAGAGCATGTGCCGGTTGAGACAAAAACCCTCAAGAAATGGGCTACAGGAAGAGGCAACGTAGACAAGGAAGCCATGATAGAGGCATCAGTTAAATATCTTGGCAGGCAGCCCGAAGACGACAATGAGGCCGATGCTGTC
The DNA here is from genome assembly GCA_002067235.1 of Syntrophorhabdus sp. PtaB.Bin047. Classification (GTDB taxonomy): domain Bacteria; phylum Desulfobacterota; class Syntrophorhabdia; order Syntrophorhabdales; family Syntrophorhabdaceae; genus Delta-02. Next base: position 23,340 of record MVQP01000003.1, on the reverse strand, counting down.
CTTCTGGCCATGTATGCTCACGAGGAATACGGATCGTAAATTTTCCATCTTGAATTCGCCCTGCGTTGTTGTATAATTTCTATGGGCACGATAGACGAAATCACCTGCAGGTGCAGGTAGAGGAGCGTTCATCGTGCCCAAAAAGTCTTACATCATCGACAAGAAATCCAAGAACGGATCTCCTTCAAAGACCGCTTCCCCCTGTACGAACTGCGGCAAACGACCCACTTGCAGGACAATCTGCGAGAAGCTGAACGCCCTCTTGAAGGACTGCTAATGACCAAGCAGGAAATGCACATGATGATGGAAAGGGCCTGTGAAGGCGACCCCGAAGCTTTTCGGGAGCTTTTCATGGCGGTCCAGTTCCGCGAAGCCATGGAACACATTTTCAATACCCACGAGTTACGCGCGGCTCTTATCATCATCGGGCGGCACTACGGCGGGGCCAAGTGCACAGAGTTGAGCGAGACATTCAAGACGAACCGTATGGACATATGGAGGATCCTGCGCAATGCCCAGAATGCAGCAAATAACTAAGACACATAGATCTCCCAAGTATCTAGCCTTCATCCGCCGACAGCCCTGTGTGGTGTCCGGATCTTCCCCTTCCGTGCCCCATCATACCAGCAAGGCGGGCATGGCCTTGAAGGGCAGTGACTACCTGACGGTGCCCCTTACACCCGAGCTGCACAGCGAGCTGCACACGATAGGACAGGAATCATTTCAGCGCAAATACAATGTCGATTTTTCTGTGTGCATTACCCGTCTCTTGTCGGCCTACGTGAACAGACTGGAGGGAAATAACTAATGGCAGACCTACTGGATAATTTCTGGCGCGAGTTCCGAACTGGAAAGTGCTGGCCGTCGACTGGCGAATACCTGCAGGGCCTCATCTTTATCAAGCCGACGAAGAAGGACATGTCTGATATCTACCTGCCTGAACAGGAACCGGAATTGAGCTACCAGAACCTGCCAAGATCGGGAAGCACCTATTGGCTCGAAACGATCTTTCCGCCGCCGTGGTTCCGTCATGCCATGGCCGAAGAGAACATGGTTTGCGCCGATCCGGTTGAGATCCTGAAGCAATCCCGCAAAGCATGGAAGAAGAAGCGCCCCATGGTGAAGATGGTTATGCGGGGAAAGAGCACCAGGAAGGGACTTTGACGATTTACTGTACCCGCTCTGCGTTGGCATCGGGCTTAAGTCCACTTCGGTGGCAGAAGGGGCCGTGCATGTCGGCCCCTTCGATTTGATGGTTCCCTAAAGTTTTCTCCTTTTCAGCGCCTGATACCCCACGAAGAGTACAGCCAGAATAAGCAGTTCCATCTTTTACCCCTCTTCCCGAGCTTCGTAGCCCTCACATTTGCCACCCTTCCCGATCACAAGCGGTTTGTCTAATGGGTAGACACACTTTTGCCCCTCACGGTTCCACTTACAGGAAGGACTTGCACAGTTTACATTCGTTCTCGCTTTCTCTTCCATTTTGTCTTCTCCTTTCTTTTCTGGATTTACCATTTTATCAACAGTTCCGGGCTTTCCACGTGATGCAGGTACGGTTTTGTATATCTCAGATCCTCGTGATCCGCGAACTGCATTATGAGGAAAGAATTCTTTGTCTCTTTCGCCACTTTGGTTATGGCCGTATGTCTCAGGCTGTGCGGGCTTATCCTGTGACTGTTGCTTGCGTTTTTGACCCCGGCCTTTTTCATGATCCGGGCAATGGTCCGGCTCACCACGTCCGGCCGGATCCGGTCCCCGTATGCTCCCAGGAACATGGGTTCATCCGGTTTACGACTCGTTGACGACTCCTGTTCCTGATATTCAAGGAAAGTCTTCAATAGACCCCCCGAGACCTTCTTTTCGATATCCTTTCCTGTGTGTCCCTTTCGCCACAGCTTGACGATATGTGTGTCATCGAATGGGAAGAAGTCCCCGGCATCCATGCGAGAGATTTCCACGTCCCGGAGCCCCAGGTAAAGCATTAGTTTAACGATCAGGCAATCCCGGAGAGAACAATGTGTTTCAGCATAGCTCATGAGCGCGCGCGCGTTTTCTTCTGACAAAGGATCCCTGAGAAACGTCACCCGGTTTTTCGGCCCCTTTATGATCCGCTTGGTCTCGATGCCTACGCGGCGGTACATTTCCCGGACCGGTGCAAGCAGCGCGACGATGGACGTTGCTTTGTATCCGTTTTCTCGGAGCCATGGCACATAGTCTTCAAGCTCCCAGGGATTGGCCGGGATAGTTGACAGACCCTTTTCGGTGAGGTACTGCCTGAACACCTTGCCCGGCCATGTGCTGGGGATCGCCGGCGCAGCGGTCGACTCTTCCTTCTCTATAGTGGCGCCAAAATTTGCAAGCAATACTTCTTCGTCTTCTTCAGCGTCGAGATAATACGCTTCAAGATACTCCTCTTCTTCAATACGTCCTCGAACCCTTTCAACGACTGTTTCGATTTCTCTTTCTGTTTTTCCTTCATCCTTCAATGCCCCCTCAAGCTCTTTCAGAGCTTCCCGCTCCTGTGCCGCATACAGTTTATCAAGATTTTCCAATTGTTCAATCGTAACGTCGAGCCCCTGTCTTTCATCCATGAGGCACTTAATCAGCCAATCGTCGGTATTCATGTTGTCCGGGCAAGGCGGGATGATCCCCATGCCTATGATCTCGCTTGCCAGGTCATCCGCGGACCGACCGCCTTTCCTGAAAATCCCCCTCAAGCGATTTTCCAGAAAGGTCTTGCTGTCATATCCTGCTTTTCCGGCCCGGTCCCTGGAGATACCGCCCATAGAGACAACAACACTGTGCAGCGTTTTTCTAGCCATGGTTCACCCTTTCATAGTCCCGTTTCATGACCTTTTTCCCGAACAAGGTTGTTTTCTGCTCGTGAACAGGCGGGGTAAACTGTTTCACCTTTACTGGCTGATCCCCGGACAGGCTGAATGTTTTTGACAGATCGAAAAGTTGCGTTTGTTCTGATTGTTTCATGGCGTCCCCTTCTGTATATTTCTTTCAGCCTGTTCGGGTGTCCACACAAATACCAGCTCCTCAAACCCCTTGTTGAGAACGGAAAACACATGTTTTCCTTGCTCCATGCCGTGATATTTCAGGTCAAATGTTCCACCCATGCCGCTATCGGTACGGTAGGTTTTCCATGTGCGATAGGGATCGACAAACCCGTTAAGCTCCTGATGGATGGACTGCCAAGCGCGTTTTTGCTTCGAGGTATCCATGTTATTTCCTTTCCGCCTTCTCGATCAGGGCTTTTACCCGATCTATCCATTCCCCGGTATCATCGGCCAACAGTTCGACAACGTCCTTGAGCATGGACAGCATTTCTGCGTTCAACTGGTTCAGTCTGTGGATTTCGGCCAGTTCCAAAGATTTGTTGTCTTCCATTTTATCCCCCTTCTCTACGCGGCCAGCTTGCCGTTTTCGTAGAACTCGTATTCATTCGCGCGGATCGTCTCAATAATCGCTTCATCACTTGTCATGTAATCGTGTTCCTTCTCCAACTGCCTATAAATCCAGTGCATGAAGTCCCGAAGGAATTCGGCTATGCCGTCATAAACTGTTTCCGGCGCGCCGTCGCCGTTGTCTTCAACGTCAATGCTCGTACAGTATTCATGGTAGTAGTGGCCGCTATGCTTTACCTTGGCCGTGAGCCTGTAGAAATGACGTCTCTGCAGGTCCGCAAGGTCTTGAGCTATCCGGTGAAGTTCTTCATCTTGTGGCGCGTGTTCCTTCACTGCCTTAACGCTGCCTTTCTGGTAGGAATAGGACCCCTCGAAACAAGCGCCGTCTCCTTGGGAAGAGAACCCCGAGAAATAGATGTTTTTGATCTCGATGCCCATTAAGGCGGCAATCTGTTTGGCATCGTCAATAGCGAATTCATGCCAGTAATCACTGTCTACATTCACGTCATAAAGATTTTCAACGGCTCTTGTCTGTGCATCTTCGGGCAATTCATCGAATTTATATATCGTGATCGTTTTCGTTCTCATGGCTTTATCCTTTCCCCGTATAGCCGATAGGACAGCTATTGAAAGGGGTTATTCCGTTATCTGATCCCGTATAAAGTCACTTGCCCGCTGTGCCTGTGCCGCGGCCACAATGACCATTTTCGGATCGTTTCTTAATTTCCCTAGCCATGACTGGATATAGGCGGCGCTGTTGTCGATGGTCTTGTTTTCAATCTGACAGTGTCCGCAAAGAAAGGCGGCGCCCATTTCGGCGACAAGCTCCTCTTTCGCGTATGGCGTCGATCCGAAGGCGGACCATTGCCCATCGGACCCCGAGACCCCTTTTCTGTTAAGGCGGGATTCGTGCCCCGTTGAATGCGTAAGCTCATGAAACAGCGTCGAGTAGTAGTATTCGGAGCTTGTGAAGGTTTCAAACCGCGGCATGTTGACGACGTCCGAAGACGGTCTATAGTACGCGCGCGGTTCAGCGTGAACAATCCCAGGTCTTTTCGGCATGTTCTTGATGATGCCTTCACACTGCTTGTTCTTCTCCAGGTCGTTGTAGGTCCGGGCAATCAGTGCGGGGATTTTCTTCGGGTCTATCCCTTCGGTTTGATCCACGTTGAAAACCGTGTAGTACCGCAACAAAGGTATGGTTTTTCTCGATCCTTGCGGGGTTTCGCCGTCGTCGGTCTCGCTGCCTTTCGGCTTAACGTCAAGCTGTTTCCAGAACACGACCGGAAAACCCTTAGACCCCTTTAGTACCGATCCGCCAAGCTCCTTGACCTGCTTGAAGCTCATCCAGAAGGGAGACGAAAAACCGGCCGCGGCGAGCATGAAGGTGTTGATCCCCTTGTATTCCTTTTTCGTGACAAGGTTTTTCGGCATTTCGCCACCAGACCAGGGACGCTGCCAGGGAATTACACCCCGTTCGAGTTGTTCCATGATTCTTTGTGTGATTACTTCTTCGACTTTCATGTTTTCCCCTTTCGTTATGGTTTCGTGCTACACTATGTTGCCCCTTGGTCCAGTGCTCGCAACACTGGGAGCCTTTCCCCGGCTCGTTATGCCAAGGGGTTTTGCTTACTTCGGTTGTGCATGCGTCTTGTAGTAGTCGTATCGGCACATCTGCAAAAATTGCTGGTTGTGGCTGCCCGGAAGCTCTAATTGAGAAACCACCGCATGACAAGCCGACCACCAAACGGCATGCTCTGATACGTTTTTTTCTATTGGTTCTACCGTAGATAATGCCCAGGCGACGCGTTTAGCTGTTTTAGTCATGGTAAACCCCTATTTCCCTTATTTCTTCCAGTTCTTCTACCTTGACATGATACCCGTCATCAGGTCCAGACAGGCCCGGAGTGTAGCTCATGATCCCGATTGTCCCAAATGCTCTGCTACACGCTGTGCGGGTCTCGTATTGCCAGCCCCGATAAATCACGGGGGTATGAAGGGGTATATATCCGATTTTCACTTTATGCCCCCTTCTTGTGTTCCAGTATTTCCGATCCCCGGACATAGAAGTTTTCCCAACCGACGAACTTTGTCACGGTCACCATGTTGCAGCCAGGCAGAACTTCCGTCACCTTTCTTGTCGCCTTCCTGAAATAGCTTGAATCCCTTCCCGATGAACATTTAAAGGTGATCGTATCGCCTACCTTGATATCATTTACCATCATTTTGCACCCCTTCTTTCTTGCCTCATAAGATCCCCGCCCGTGCATTTTCCGAGCGTGCAGAATGAGCACAGGCATTTGGCACACTGTAACCGTGTCGGGTGAACATTCATCCAACAATCTTTCCCGCCGTCACAGGGATATGATCCGCAAAACTGGGAATTGTCCGTAATTGGCTTTTCCTTCTCAATACAGTTCAGCCTTTCCATGTCGGTCCATGCTTCACGGCTCGTCTTGTAGGTCTTGCCCGTGTATTCCTTCTTCACGGTGTGACCGTCAACGACCGCAACCAATAGCTGCGCGAGTTTCCTCTTTCCGGCCGGAACAACAGCGTAGAACGTGACGGGCTCACCCATGGAGCACTTCCAGAACGGCGGAAATAGTATCATCTGTTATTTCGTCAATTGTCTTGTCGGTGTAATCGGTAAGGTCTAACATGTTTTCCCCTTTCGTTATGTTTTGTGCTGCTCTTGCTCTTGCTCCTTGTTCAGCGCTCGCAACACTGAGGAGCTATTTCGCTTACTTTCTTCAGACTGCTACAGCCATAAACTCGATACCTGCGAACTCTTCCCGCTTTCTAGGTTCAGGGATCGGTGAGCCGTCTTCGATCATTCCCCTAACGTGCATTTCGATTGCTGCCTGCATGTTCCCTTTAACTTCTTCCAGGGTCTTGCCAGTAGCAACACACCCCGGAAGATCGGGAGAGTAAGCCGAAAAGTTTCTTTCCGCCTTTTCGATGATAACCAGAAACATATACTCTTTACCTCTTTCCATGTTTGCACCCCTTACGATGATTTTAGCCATGGTTATTTTACCTCAATTTGCGCTTGCTTTAAAATGCTCTTGAGGGTGCCGCGTGCTAGGTCGTCGCTAGGGTGCCCGGCAATAGTGACACGTCCCGCCTTGACAGGGTGCTTATACTGCCTGTGACTGCCTTCAGTAGAAACAAGATACCAACCATCCTGCGTAATCAGCTTGATGATATCTCTTACCTTTGCCATGAATCTATTATAACACAGGTTTATTATCGTCGTAAGTACTCAATATCATTAGCTAATAAGACAGTAATAGAGGTCAAAATAGGGATATCGTGAACTCGCACTAGTCCGTAACTACCTGATATCATAGGACTATCTATGCATCTAGCTACCATGCCCCGATACCCTTAAAATCTGTCAAGAAAAAAATGCAGAAAAAGTAAAAATAATTAGGGTTAGAGAAAGCTACAGGTAGTAGCACGAGAAAATAGAAACGTGCTATACTCCAATGATATCAGTAACACCAAGCTAGATAGAAGTAACACGATGGAACCGACCGGACAGCTAACCCAGCAGGCAGGCGGGTATAGTTTGGGATTGCGGGTAAGTAGTCAATATAGGTTGTCAGATAGTACCCATTCCAAATCAATAACCATTCCAAATAAGTAACCAGTACCCATAACCCATAGCACTAGTAGCAAGGGAAGAACGGGAAGGGGTGACGGGGTGTCTGTCATGTGGCAGGATAGGCAGGAGTAAGCGGGTGTTACTATGTGTACCAGGTGTAGCACGTAGAGACAGGCCCGGCAAGGGTTTGCGGGGTGGTAGAGCGAGAGGGGTGGAGACGGGGGGTCTGTCGACGCGCCGGCCATATTTTCGCTGGGTTTCCGCCGCGCCTTCCTGCTAATAATTGACACTTGCAAGGGGTCTCGTATTCTCCTAACGTCCCGTCACCACAAGGGATAGCCCCTAATTCACATAGTGCACAAGCTGTCAATTATTGCCTGATACTTGACACTTGCCCCTTGACGCCGGACATGACCACCCCGGACGCCCTACCCCCACCCGTTTGGATTTACGCGCGCCCCTGGATACAGGGGTGAGACTCCCCTCTGCCATATATGCAAAACTCCCGTCAAAGCCCGTTATTCCAGTTAGTTACGCCTATCCCCATGCCTTTCATGATCCTTCAGGCCCCTATTCTCCCGTTTAACGTCGCTTACCAGCAAACCCCTACAGAGCCCAAAAACCCCAATCGGTGTCGTACGCCGACGTATCACTGCGATTTCCCATAAAACCAGTCACATCAGATACCTAAAATGAGACAAAAAGACCCAAAATAACCAGAATTCTCCTCAATAAACCGGTACAGCACGTAGAATTTGCCCCGCCAAACAAGATTTACCCCTTGCGAAACCCCGTATCGGTGTCGTACACTGGAGTATCACTCCGATTTGCAGAAACCGGGAGGCCTCTTGGATGGCGCAAAAGATGATTGATAGAGTCAGGCAGAACCGAAAAAACGCCACACGAGTATTCTGTTTCACGTTAACCGATATCGCCGAGGCCACCGGCAAATCAATCTATGCCGTGAAGCGAGCAATATATGCAGGCAAGCTGGACCCACGGGACCTCAAGAGCATCATCGAATACGGAGGTAAGAAGTGATCTATCGGCAATACCATTATCCATTCGGCCGCCTCGTATCCCGTCACAATCTTGTACGCCCGCCTTGCTGGGACAGCGCCTCTGGGGAATTCAAGAAAAGCAGGCTCTGGGTAGAGCTTACAAGGCAGCTCCGCAAGGAGCAGCCCTACTGTTCGGTCTGTCGCTCCACGCATCGCTTGGGTGTTCATCACCGGGACGGAAACTATCTGAACTGCAAGAGATCGAACCTGATCGTTCTATGCGTGAGATGCCACTTCGCGGTGCATCATCAAGCCTCGTTTCTCTACCGATGGATTCATACAGAGATCTGTTCAGACCCGGATTGCGGTATGTGCGCCTGGCACTACGACAGGGATATGTGGGTTTTCTGCTCCATGAGAACCCCAATCGTGCGGCCTGAACGAGAAATAGCCGTTGCTTTAGATGTAGCGGCATGACATTTGCGCTGAGCCTCGCGCGCCAACTATTACCCAAAGCTATTCTTTTCAGTACCTAAAACATATTGACTTTTCTTCCACGCCAAAATATAAATTTCAGAGAAAGGGGGGGCTGGGTATGGAATCTGACAAAATCGAAGATCAACTTGCCTTGAAGTATGACGGCCCGCAGGTTCAGAGCGGGGGCATGGATTCGTATGAAGTCGCCAACAACATAGTGGGATTCAGCGAGTTCCTTCGGATCGCGTCACGAAAGACCTACGGCGATCAGGTCAGTATCCGAACCGAGGTCCAAGGCTTCAAGAGCGGGTCCTTTGGAATAGACTTTTTCTTTTTCGTCGGTGCCGCCGCCGCCAACCTCCTCGTGTCGACTCCACTCGAAACAAAAGACTTTCTCGCCCTAATCAAGGAGGCGGTCAAGGCGTGGATACACCTGGACGGCAAACCGCCAAAATCGCTTCAACCCAGCGTGGACAGAAGGAACATGGTGCAGGTAGAGAACCATAAAGGAGATATTTACCAGTTCAATGCCGACACCATAAACGTTGTAGTAGATCCCGCCGCTGGCCGGGCCGTGGAGAAGTTCATCAAGAGACCCCTGGAGAATGACCTTTCATCTGTCGAAATCAGGTCATACCATGAAGAGGAACCTGTCGCAAGGATCGAGAAGAAAGATGCCCCCGCATTCCTGCCGGTTGCGCCGGAAAAACCCGTCCTGGACAATGAAATGACGCTTAACCTGCTGATCGAGTCCCCCACATTCAAAGAGGGCAATAAGTGGCGCTTCTCTGACGGAACCAACAGTTTCTACGCCGATATCGAGGATGCTGATTTTCTGACGAAGGTAGATGCCGGTGAGAAATTCGGAAAAGGCGAAAGCCTTCTTGCGCGCGTCAGGTTCAATCAGACCGGTGAAATCCCCGGATCTCTGAAGATGGAGAGGACTGTTGTCAAGGTGCTGGAGCACAAACCCGCTACAGCGAACGGTTTACTGTTTCCCGATCCATTGAAAGACTGATGCGTATTGAAAACCCATTTTAAAAACGTTCCCATCTTGACAGTTAAAAGCTGTTCTCGCTACAATATTCCCATGGCGCGATTGACTGGACCCCGGAAAAAACAGGTTCCCGGAAAGAAGCCTCCGGTAGTCGGCTTTCCCGCTGGCAAGAGGATGTGGGATCTCATCAAGGCCAAACGGGCACGGGCCAATCGTGTCTTTCCCTTCACCTACGAAGACATTGCCCAAGCCGCGGGCCTAGCCCCGAGAACCGTTCAGGAGGCAGCGCGCGCCGGCAAGTTCGATCCTCGGGATCTCGGGAGCCTCACCGCATATATTCAGCTTCAGGCAAAGAAAGCAGAGAAAGCGAGAAAGCTCGCCGATCATACCAAGAAGCGAATCCAACAGAAAGGAGAAGGAACCACAACGGACGGCAAGGCATAGCCCTGCAGGCAGGGGGAAGCCCTGTCAATAGCTGCACACCACGGATAACCTCAGCTTAATTCTTTTCAATAACGATCACGAGATCAAGTACGAGGTCTTCAATGTCCGCGATCGCCGCGAGCACGGGGAGATCTGCGTCGATGATTACGACATCGAGATCCATACGGTCAACGGTATGCCGAAAAGGTACTTCTCGGCAATCGGAATACAGGCAATCGAAGAAGCCATGAGCGAACAGGTCCGGGAAAGATTGAATGAAGAAGCCCCGGCGCGATGGACAGGTGCGGCCATGGATGCAGCACACGAAAGGAGACGGGATGAAAATAATGGGCATCATCGAGCCGGGACGGAAATACTTGGCGGAAGTCTCACAGGACGAGATGGAGAAGTTCATGAACAAGTATTTCCGCAACATGCCGCGCCTTGAGGTTGGCGATACAGTCGATCTCGGCAAGGGCTATGACTTCCTTGAACAGACACGCGAGGTCTGCTGGAGCGTGAAGGAACTCATCGAGAAGGGGTCCCGGTACATCGGACCGCTCACCGAAGGGATCGTGATGATGGCGGATGGAGGAAAGAAGAAATGAACGAGCAGTTGAAAGAGATCGACTGGACCAAACCGGTAAAGGCTATAGAATGGCCCCATATCGTTCCCCGGTTCCTGGGACAGATCACCACCGTGTACATGATCCGGACGGAAAAAGATGTTTATGACGGCTGCTGCAAGATCAGGTCGGATAGATATGTCGACCAGTACGGCAGGAAGGTGACATTCGGTCCCCAGATAATCGAGAACGTCCCCGATGAGCCCGAGTACACGCCCCTGAGACCCGGAGACAGATTAAGCGTGGATGACCGCGAATATATACTCGTGCGGGTCGGTAGCTGGTGGAGCCTCATGGACATGTCGAGCGGCATTCCATGGAAGTCTCTGGGGTGCAATCATTTCCGAGACTTTTTACTTCTCCCGGACTTCGAAGAACTCCTGGGTGGCAAGGCCGAACAATGGCAACAAATCTATAAGACCGTAAGGAGGCAAGGTAATTGAAGATCATCAGACAGTCATGGGAATTCTTGAACAAACCGGATGCAGACGAAGCATTACGCCTGATCGAGACGGCCGGCCGGGTCTGTTACAAGACGGAAGGCAAGATGGGACCGGGAACGTCCCCGGACTTCATAAGGAAGCGGATCGCCACGGGGCATCTGTCGGTTATTGAACACGTTAATATCACTGTCAGGATCATCACCGATAGGGGCGTGACGCATGAGATAGTCAGGCACAGGCTCGCCTCATATTCCCAGGAATCAACTCGCTATTGCAACTACAGTCAGCTCAAGTTTGGCCGCGAAATCACCGTGATTCTGCCGGTGTGGTTCGATGGCTTGCCCGAAACTGGATACGAAAGCGCCGGGCTCAAGGGCATCGGTCTGGAACACATCATGGCCGCCCAAGACAATCCTTACCGTGCGTGGGAACTGGCCTGTCAAGTAGCGGAAGCCTACTACTTCAAACTCCTCGACATGGGTCAATCACCCCAGCGCGCGCGCTCGGTCCTTCCCAACAGCCTGAAGACCGAGATGGTTATGACCTGCAACGTCCGGGAGTGGCGCCATTTTCTTGCTTTGCGCACTCACGAGGGTGCCCATCCACAGATGAAGGACTTAGCTCAGTCCATGCGCGCTGGGTTCAAAGAAGCCATACCGGTTTTGTTCGAGGACCTGTAGGGATGTGTTTGACCACGCGGTCCGTCAAGATGAGCAGGGCGCGCTTTCGCTGTTACTTCTTCTTTGTCGGCTGGGATTGTCTCAGTCTCGGGCTCCACGTCTCGGTCTGGTGCCCGAACGTCGAGATTCATTTGCCCTTCGGCTTTGTCAGGGTCGGCTGGGAGTCTGTGGCGCATGTATGTGTGAAAGGAATCAAGGAGGTTCAGCAAATGGGTGATATCGACGGCGCAATCAAACGCGAAGTCAGGAAAGCAGTTATCAAGGCGATGGTGGTGGTTTGTTCTATTGCCGCACTAGGGTCGGCGATTACATGGTGGTTGATGCGATGAAAGCATGGCAGGGGTGGCGTAGAACGGAGCGCGGCGAGATTGTATGCTCAGTCAGGCCGGTTACAGTCCGGTCCCCTGCCAACTATTAAGGAATCCTTAAGGGTTCAAAAGGAGAATTCATGACCAAAGAAGAACTGGCAGCAAGACTTAACGGTAGGGAATATCTGAAAGAGATTACACCCGAAGAGGAAGCCGAGGCAAAGGCCGCTGGCCTAGTCGTTATCTTCGGCTATTCCGATGACGTCGTTGAACTTAGAGGAGCCGTGAATGATGAGAGGTATGACCTGGACCTCTTCTTCGATTCCAATGGTCTTGTTCAAAACCAATGCGAACAAGATGATTGCCCCTACTTCAAGAAGCTCGCTGAAAGCATCACGGACCCGGTTAGCGCCAAGTGGGACACGGACGGTTACGCATGGGTTTTCAGAACCAACATACCTCACGCCACCTTCGATATCATGGAAGACGGCGAGAAGTATTGCCGGGGCATCGTGATCGAACTGCCCAAAGGAGACAAGCCGTGAGACATGCCAACTATGCAATCGTAGACAACACGCCCGAAGCGCTCACGCTCGGAGACCTTGGCCCCTGGGATGAGTACATGACTATCACAAACGCGGCTGAGGATGTGGTTGAAGAACTCTCACGGGCCGGAACGCTCAAGGAAGGTCAGCGGTTGCTCTATTACGACTCGGAGAACGATCTGACAGAGCTGAAGCACAAGGATGGGAAGCTCATGGGGTTCGCATTCCCATGACCCTCTTCGGCTCAGACAAATACGTCCTGCGCCCCTATCAGCAAAAGGCCGTGGATGCAGCTCTCAGGTTCCTGAAGGGACCGGGCAAGAACAACGGCATCGAGGTCCTGCCCACAGGATGTCATGCAAAAGGGACAGGCATCCTCATGGCTGACGGAACGGTCAAAAACGTCGAGGACATAACTGTCGGTGAATTGGTCATGGGACCAGACGGGGAAGCTCGTCGTGTTTTGGAGCTGTGTCGCGTTCGGGAGATGATGTACCAAATTACCCCTCGCCGCGGGGGCAAGCCTTTTGTGGTGAACGGGAACCACGTCCTTTCTCTTGTGAGCACAAATGAAGGCAAGAAGGCCGTGTGTCCCTCTCATCAGAAGGGCGGGGAACGCCAGTTCATCACCGTGGAATCTTGGATTGCTAAATCGAAGTCCTGGAAGCACCTCCGCAAACTTCACAGAGCCCCGTTGTTGCCTCTCGGCAATATCAACGATCTACCAGTACCTCCATGGGTCTTAGGGGTTATTCTCGGCGACGGAACGGTTCTCAATGGAGTCGTGGCTATTACAAGCGCCGACGCTGAAATTATTTCCGGCGTAAGGGAGTTTGCGAAGGCCTGGGGTTTGGGTCTCAGGGAATCTCCGAAAAGCAAGACACACGCCATAACTCTTTCCTTCACCAAGGCAAACCATAAACGGCACAGATTACAGCCCAATTCTGTTGTGACCGCCATAAGGTCGATGGGCCTTGCCGGGCAGAAAGCGGGGCACAAATTTATCCCCCACTCTTATAAGATCGCTTCGGCAGAAAACAGGCGTGAGCTTTTGGCGGGTCTGATAGATACCGACGGCCACTACAGCAAGGGGGGATATGACTTCGTAACTAAGTCGTCCGTTCTCGCTTCTGACGTGGCTTTCATAGCGAGAAGCCTCGGGCTATCGGTAAATGAATCGGTTCAGTTCAAGTCATGCCAAACCGGTGCAGGGGGGTTCTTCTCCAGACTTAGCATTTCTGGCAACATAGACACCATTCCCTGCCGCGTGGACAGAAAGAAGGCAAGCGAAAGGAGGCAAAAGAAGGACCATTTGAGGACGGGGTTCACCGTTGAGGTTATTGGCGAGGATGATTTTTACGGTTTCACGTTGGATCGGGACCACCTCTACCTTACGTCTGACTTCTTTGTCCATCACAACAGCGGCAAAAGCCTCGTCTTTATCGGCCTGAACCCGTCGACCGCGGACGCCAAACGGGATGATCCAACGGTTCGCAGGTGTATCAGGTTCGCGCAGGCCCTCGGCTTCGGCGGCATGGTCATGCTGAACCTGTTTGCGTATCGAGCTACCCTGCCCTCGGAAATGAAACAGGTAGAAGATCCCACAGGCGGACTGGAACATGACAGGTATCTCATGAAGTATGCTGACGGGAATCACACAGTAGTAGCGGCTTGGGGCATTCATGGCCGGTATCGAGGCCGCGACAGGCAGGTCCTGCAGATGTTCGGTAAGGTCTACTGTCTCGGAGTAACGAAAGAAGGCTTTCCCAGGCATCCTCTGTATCTCAAGAAGGATTGCACCTTGAAGGAGTATGTATGCAAGTAGACTGGATTGGACAGAAGAACAAGCGAATCAAAGACATGTCGCCGGAAGTGGCCTACGGATTTATCTATGAAGACCTGCCCGATGATGCGTGTGCCGCACTGGACAGGTTACTGGGAACAGAGGGCTACACCCCCGAGAAGGTAGCCAACCTCACCATGGCGTCATTCACGCCGCCGTCTTCCCCTGACGAAGCCCAAAAGAGAGCCGGGATGGAAGTAATGTTCGCAAAGGCCCTGGAACACCGTAAGTGGCTATTGGATCTCGGGGTATTCGATGAGGAGGAGGGCATAGAGAATGCCAATGGTTGATCTCACCCCCAAACAGATCCACATTCTGCAGCACAGCCTTGGCATATCGAAACCGCACGACAAGCCGTATAGAAACTTTTACGCGGTTTACTCTGACAGCGACGGTATCCGGGACCTGGAGTTGCTGGTCGAAAAGGGCCTGATGATCAACAGCGGAAGCTCTCCCGTTAACTCCGATATGGTCTACTACCAAGTCTCCGACGCGGGTAGGAAGGTAGCCTTCGACCAACTTCCGAAAGACACGAGGACAAGGGCGCAAAAGAGGTACGAAAAGTATCTTGATATACGCGACGTATGGAGCGATCTGACCTTCAAGGAATTTCTGATCGACCCCTATTTTAAGGAGGCCCGCGATGCCACTTAAGAAATCCCAGGGTAACATGTACCCATGGGTGACTCACACCCATTCTCATCTCGGCGGCGAGTGCCCGCACAAATGCTCTTACTGCTACGTCGACAATCCAAGGTTCGGCAGGCATCCAAGGTACACGGGTCCATTGCGGCTCATCGAAAACGAATTCAAGATCAAGTATGGTTCCGGCAAAGTGATCTTCGAGGAGAACTGCAACGACCTGTTTGCAAAGCTGATGCCCCAGGAATTTATCAACAGGGTCGTTCACCACTGCCTCAAGTGGCCTGATAACGAGTATGTCTGGCAGACCAAGAATCCGGCGCGCTATCTCACGATGGACGCACTCATGCCGGGCAATAGCATCTTCGGTTGTACGATCGAAACCAACCGGGACATACCCCCGGAAATCAGTCTTGCCCCACATCCCACGGAAAGATTCGAGGCTATGAAGGCCCTGCAGGCTCACAAGTTCATCACAGTTGAACCGATCATGGACTTCGATGTCCTGAAATTTGCCGCATGGATTAACGACGTGAAGCCTGATTTTGTTAACATCGGCGCAGACAGCAAAGGCCATGGTCTGCCTGAACCTCCTATCGAAAAGGTTATGGAGCTGATCCGGTGGTTGACCGACCTCGGTATCGAGGTCAGGGAAAAGCACAATCTGGAGAGGCTGCGCGCGGAGAAGACCACAAAATGAGCATCAAGTCATTTATGGAACTTCAAGCCCTTCCCTACGAGTACAAGATCACCTATGCCAAGGGGCTCGGCAAGGAGTTCTTTGAGCAAATGAAGGGGCAAGTATTCTGCTCGGTCGGCGGCTTGGATAGCATCACGCTTCTTCTCTTCCTCAGAGAGTACGTGAGCCCCGACATAGTAGGCGTTTCCCTCTCCAGCCTGGAGGACAAATCCATCCAGCGGGTCCACAAGGCCCTCGATAACATGGTCATCCTCAAGCCCTACAAGACCAAGGTCCAGGTCATAAAGGATCACGGCTATCCGGTCATCAGTAAGGATAAGGCGGGCAAGATACAGCTCCTGCAAAACCCGACAGAGAAGAACTCAACCGTGAGACACGCGATCATGACGGGCGACACGGGAGCCTACGGCGGATGGAGAAAGGGAACACGCATGAGGCTACCGCAGAAATGGCTTGACCTCTTCGGAGGCCCCGAGAATGATAAATACGGCACGACCTATCAAACCGCCCCGTTCCGGGTGAGCCCCGACTGTTGCTACCACATGAAGGAAAAGCCCGCCGACGATTGGGCAAAGGCCAACAAGGTGCATCCATACATGGGGCTCATGGCTTCAGAAGGTGGGCAACGGCAAAAAGCTCTCATGAAGAACGGCTGCAATTACTACGGTAAGACCGTTCAGAGGAGCTGTCCGTTTGCGATCTTCTCACGGACCGACCTGCTTCAACTGGCTCTCGACCTGGATGTTCCTGTGCCGGAAATCTATGGAGAGATCAAGACCCAACGCGACGGAACCCTGGAAACCACCAAGGCAAAGCGGACCGGCTGTACCATGTGCGGCTTCGGTATCCACATCGAAAAACGCCCGCATCGGTTTGATCGACTCAGGGAAACGAGCCCCAAGGAATGGGAATTCTGGATGTATAAGATGGGTTGGGGTAGAGTCCTCGACTACATAGGGGTGGCGTGGGAGGATGACGTGAACATCACGCCGCTGTTTGATTTGAGATCGGCAAACGCTAACACCTCACTGGGGGATAGAGAATATGCCTAACGACGTCTTCTGTATCAACTGTCGATATGATTCCGAGCTTAGCGAAGTCTGCAGGAATCCAAAGGGCCTGCGTGAAGTAAAAACCCCGTGGCGGCTAGAAAAACACTACGCCCTGCAAACAGACCAGAATGAGAACAACGATTGCCCGTGGTTTGAACCGATTGAGAGACCCAAAGGCGTGTTCGCTACGGCATTTCGGCAGGCGTACAACTTTTTGTTTAGATAGGAGGACTGATGCCCGAAAAGCCGATACTGTTCAGCGGCCCGATGGTTCGCGCGATCATTGAAGGAAGGAAGACACAGACGAGAAGGGTGATAAAGCCGCAACCCGTCGTCGAACAAAACGGGACGGTTCACTTTCCCTGGGCCACATTCTTTCCTAACGGTCACGTCCATACATGGGATAGGAACGGAGTAGGCGGCGAGAATTGGGACGCCAATCGGTATCCTGATGAAAATAAGTTCCTTCAAGCCTTGCTCAGAACGCCCTACGAGAACCCTTCCCCTTACCAGCCCGGCGACATCCTGTGTGTCAAGGAGACATGGGCCGAAACATGTGATGAGTACGGTTCCCCGATCATTGTCTATCGTGCCGATAACGCAGCCTTCTACATCGGGGAGAAACAGATTCTTGCTCCTTGCGAGGCAGCATGGAGCCTCGATAGTTATCCCGCCTGTGGCAAGTGGAGGCCGTCTATTTTCCTGCCAAAATGGGCATGGAGGATTAAGAGCCCGGTCATCTCTGTGCGACCTGAGAGGTTGCAGGACATCACGGAGGAGGACGCGAAGGCGGAAGGCGTAACCCTTCTACCTCAGCACATCAACCTGATTCATTCCTTCTGGACCCTTTGGGACTCCATCAACGGCAAGAAACATCCGTGGGAATCGAACCCGTGGGTATGGCGGTATGGGTTCAGGAAGAGAGAGAATCCCAAACATGTATAACTGGCGCAAAGGTATAGCAAGGTGGAGGGTCGGTGACACACTTTATCTGTCTGTGGTCTTCACGTGGGATTTGCCGACAGCCCGTAAAATAGCCGAAGCGTCGAAGCTCAAAGTAGTCGCGGGGGGGGCGCTGTGAACCTCATGCCTGAATATTTGGCCGATGTCGCTGAGATAGGCGGTGAGCTTCCATACAGGCCCCTGGATTTTCATAATCCCATGGCCACGTTTACGAGCCGTGGATGCGTGAACCGCTGTGAATTCTGCGCCGTCCATAGAATAGAAGGTGACTTGATCGAGATCGAGGATTTCCTGGTCAGGCCGATAGTCTGCGATAATAACCTTCTGGCAACCAGCATTACCCATTTCAATCGGGTCATCGACCGTCTCAAGACCCTGCCCTTCGTTGACTTCAACCAAGGTTTGGAGGCCGGTAGATTCGAGATCTATCACGCAAGACGGATAGCTGAGATCAAACACGCAAAGGTCCGGTTCTCTCTTGACTCATGGGAAGACAAGCCCGAAGTCCACAGGGCAATAGATACTGCCCGCGAACATGGTCTCAATGATATCGGAGTGTATGTCCTCGTAGGTTTCAACGACACGCCGGCAGAGGCAAGAGAGAAACTGGAATGGATACGATCCCTCGGGATCAGACCGAACGTCATGAGGTTTCAGCCAATCGAGGGCGAATTTGCTATGGCCAAGAACTCCTATGTTCTGAAGGGATGGACAAAGAAGGAACTGGAGGACGTAACGCGCTATTACAGCCGACTCCGGTTTCTGGAACACATACCGTTTGAGAAATACCACTACGGCCCAACGGCCGTCGCTGGCAGTCTATTTGGGGAGGTAGCATGAGAATCTTCATCATTTGTTCGGTAAGGAATGTCGATGCGCCCTATTTCGATACCGTGAATGCCTACGCAAGAAAGCTGGAAATCCAAGGCCACAGGGTTCATTTACCAGCGCGCGACACCAATCAGAACAAGCCTGGCATCACTATTTGTCGGCAGAACTTGGAGAATATCAGACGGGCCGACGAGGTTCACATCTTCTACAATGGCCGGTCCCAGGGGACACATTTCGATATGGGCATGGCCTTCTCTCTCGGCAAGCCAATAGTGGTCGTTAAGAATGAACCATACGGGGAAGGCAAGAGCTTTCCGAGAATGCTCGATGAATGGATGGTGGCAAACGGCGGAACGCACAGCATATAGGAGGAGGAACGAATGCCCATAAAAGCAGCTATCAAGGATGAGGAAACTAAGAAGTGGTGCCCATATATTGAGTTTGGCGATGGAGATATCGGTCTCGGGACCCTGCGCAGCCGCATGGACGGGGAAGAGGCACTTCTTTTCGTCTTCTACCCCACGGAGCCCGTGGAAGTGGGGACACCACTCAAAGACAAGCCGGATGATATCGACCCTGCCGTGATATTCAGGTTCACGAACACCGAAAGCTTGGACGTCCTCATCAATGGTCTGCAGGCGCATCGGCAGATCCTCTGCAAAATGAAGGAGAATGAGGCATCGAAGCCCGAATCAGCTCAAGAGGTATAGGCATGTATTACTACGTTGAGGAAATCGAAAGACTTGAACGGCTCTTGGAGGCGAACGATATCCCAATCGAGGATCCTGCCCCGGTTCCGGTCTATCTGTGCCCTGCTTTGGCTGTCATGTTGGAGCTGCCGGGGGTGAGATATCCATTACCACCTGCAATAACAGACGGACGGAGGAATTGACCTTGGCGATTGTAGCGGTCGATCTTTTTTGTGGCTGTGGCGGCACCTCTACCGGCCTCTATAACGCCTGTCACACGATAGGCAAACAAGTAGACCTCCTCGCAATCAATCACTGGCCTGTCGCCATTGCGACACATCAGGCGAATCACCCCGGCGCCCGTCACATCTGCGCTCGCCTGGAGAGTATCAGGCCCGAGGACGAAATACCGGGAGGAAGGGTTAATATCCTCGTCGCCAGCCCCGAATGCTTTCCTGCCGGGACTCTTATCCTGGCCGAACGTGGCCTGATACCCATCGAGAATATCAAAAAGGGAGACGTGGTTCTTACTCACAAGGGCCGGTGGCGGCCGGTCACATCAGTCATGTCCCACTTGGCAGATACATTAATTGTCAAGGGTCAGGGACATCCTGGTCTGGAAGTAACGTCTAATCATCCGTTCTTAGCGCGCCGACAGAGCCGCAAATGGAATAACGATATCCGGCAATATGACCGATCATTCGGCGAGCCTGAATGGATAGAGGCAAAGAAGCTCTGCACTACAACAGTAAGATGGGCGACGCCGAACGCAATGTTTCATAGGGGCGTTCCAGAAGTCCCTGGACGGGGCATGTCTATCAATAATCGAGACTTCTGGTGGTTGATCGGCCGATGGTTAGGTGATGGAACTGTACGAATCCGCGAGGGCCAAGGTAGCGAAATTTGCATTGTGGCCGGAGATCATGAAGTCGATGAGTTGGACAGAATTCTTGCTGCATGGATGCCTAACGGAAAGACGCGCGCCGCTAAAGACGAATTGAGATGGAGAAAGAGAAGAACACGAACCGCTTGGTTGTTCGAATGCGCTCACAAAGGGCTGGTGGATTGGTTAGTGGAGCACTTCGGCAGGCTTGCGCATGGCAAGACTATCCCCGCATGGGCATTAACGCTCTATAGGGGATACAGGGAAGCCCTACTCGAAGGATATCTCTCAGCCGACGGCCACAAAGGTCAGAGGGTCACGTTCGCGTCCACAGTATCAAAGAGGCTTGCCATCGGCATCAGGCTCTTAGCAGAATCTCTTGGATATCGAGCAAACCTGTATCATCGAAAACAACATTGCAGGGTCATTGAAGGAAGGCAGTTGAATGTCAGAGATCTATGGCGGGTTCAATGGGAAAGTAATGCATCGCAGAGAACTGCCTACGCTGACAATGGTGTTTCGTGGTCTTTGGTCAAACGCATCCAACCGGGTAGAAGATCGGTTCAGGTCTTCAACCTGTCGGTAGAAGAAGACGAATCCTATATTGCCGATGGGATAGTAGTTCATAATTGTACCCACCATTCCGTAGCCCGCGGAGGCAAGCCCGTCAATGACCAGCTCAGATCCTCAGCATGGCTTGTCCTCCGCTGGCTCGAATCTCTCAGGGTAGACAACATGCTCATCGAGAACGTCCGCGAGTTCAGGGATTGGGGACCGGTGGGCGCGTCAGGCAAACCCCTGAAAAGCAGAAAGGGTGAGACCTATCAGGCGTGGATCAACGCGATCAGGTCTTTCGGCTATACCGTGGAGGACCGGGTATTGAACGCTGCCGATTACGGCGACCCGACGACGAGACAGCGGCTTTTCGTCCTCGCCAGGAAGGGGAAACGTCCAATCCGCTGGCCCGATCCTACCCACGGGGAACCGGGGAATCTTTACGGCCTGCAGCCATACAGGACGGCGCGGGAGATCATCGACTGGACAATCAAAGGAGAGAGCATCTTCGAGAGAAAGCGCCCCCTTGCACCGGCAACGCTCGCAAGGATCGCGGCGGGATTGAAGAAGTACGGAGGGGCGAACGCGAAACCGTTTCTGGTCATACTCTACGGCACGAACGACGCCAGGGACGTCGACAGGCCGATGCCAACGATCACTGGCGGGGGGAACCATACGGGGCTGTGCGAGCCGTTTATGGTCACGATAACCCACGAAGGCAACGACGGGAACCGGGCCCATTCTATCGACCGACCCGTCCCTACGATAACCGGGGCCCACCGCGGGGAAATGGCATTGATTGAACCTTTTCTCCTCGGCCAACAGTCTTGCTCTGCTCCCCGCGATGTGGATCAACCAGTACCGACCATCGCGACGGCAGGCGCAATATCCCTCGTCGAGCCTTTTCTGGTCCCCTTCTTCGGAGAAAACAAGGGACAGAAGCCCCGAAACCACTCCATAAATGAACCCCTGCCCACAGTAACGAGTCATGGCGCCGGCGCTCTCGTCGAGCCCTTCCTCATCAAGTATTACGGCGCCGGTGAAGGGGTTTCCAGCACAGATGATCCGGTCCCGACGATCACCACAAAGGACCGCTTCGGCCTCGTCGAGGTATCCGGCAAATATCAGATAGACATCCGCTTCCGGATGCTTCAGCCCCACGAGCTGGCGGCGGCGATGTCGTTCGAGAACTACACCTTCACGGGAACCAAGACTCAACAAACCAAGCAGATCGGGAATGCCGTGCCGGTTCGATTGGCACAAGCACTCTGCACATCGCTTATGAGGAATTGAGACGTCAAAATATTTGAATTGACAGGAAATATTGCCGAATGATAGAAGAAACTGTATATACGGCCGAGCAAGTCGCCAAACTGTTCAACTGCAGTCTCACCTTCGTGTACGATCACAAGGAACTATTTGGCGCGATACGAATTGGAAAGCTGTTCCGTTTTCCTGAATCCGGGCTAAGGAAGATACTGAATGGCGGTATGGAAGTCCAGAAACAAATGGTGGTACAAGTTCCGTTACCGGGGCCAGTCGATCACGCCGGAAGGAGGCTTCGAGACACAGGCCCAGGCCAAGCTCGCAGAGGCAAACAGGCGGATAGAGCTGTCGAAACTGCCGACGATCCCTATGGTATTCGAGCAGCTATCCGAAAGTCGGCTGAGAGATCTGGAGCAAAAACGGGACCGGCTCTATTTTCAGGACAACAAAGCCCTGATTCTTCGCCTCAGCGAACATGAAGGCTGGGGTCTCAAGCAAATCATCACACGCAATGACGTCACGGATTTTCTGGACAAAATAGCCGTTGAGATCTCTCCGCAGCGAGCCAACAAATACCTTGCCTACCTCAAGGCCCTTTTCAATCATGGCATCAAAAAGGGCTTGGTTGAAAAGAACCCTGTTCTTGGTATCGAGAAATATCCCGAGGATCGCAAACACAAGTACGTCCCGCCGATTAGCGACATACTCGCCGTGCTCTTGAAATGCCGACCCGAACAGCGGGACTACCTGTGGACCTTGGCACTCACCGGTGCCAGGTGCGGGGAAATCAACTCGCTAACGGTCGCTAACGTCAGTCTGGATCTCGGCTACGTTATTCTAAGAACGCGAAAGGCAAAGGGCGGACACGCCAAGTATCGCCGCATCAACATTGGTCCTACACTCCGTGAAATTCTGGCCAGACGAATCTCAGCAGCCGAAGAGATCAATTCAAGCTACGTATTCTTCCATCCGGCCACTGGCAATCCTTTCAGGTATCGTAGCAAGTTTCTGCGGAACAAATGCGAAGATGCCGAGGTTCCTGAGTTCACGTATCATTGCCTGCGGCATTTCGCTGCCCTCACCATGGATCAGGAAGGAACCCCCCTTGCCGACATCCAAGCCATTTTAGGCCACGAGAGAGCAACCACAACAGACATCTACCTGTCTTCCATCCAAGCGGCCAAACCCTTGGCCACCAACGCTCTTGAGACAAGGCTGAGAGATACATATGTCGAGGCTGAGGCCAAGGGGAAAAAGGCAAGGGTCACTAACAAAGGTCGCTAACGCGAATCATCCTGCTTCGTAACCTGTTGAAATTAAATGCCCCCGGCATGACTCGAACATGCGGCACATGGATTAGGAATCCATTGCTCTATCCACCTGAGCTACGGGGGCA
>MVQP01000002.1 GCA_002067235.1 Syntrophorhabdus sp. PtaB.Bin047 | reverse complement strand
CTCTTTTCTGAACGTCACGAGACTGGGGCCCTGTTTCAGCTTTTTGAAGGAATAGGAACCGTCTCCAGCGGTTGACGTGATCAGAGGCCTGGTCACTCTGCCGTCTTCGCCTTCCTCGCCATCTTCTCCGGATTGGCGGCGCCCCCGGGGTTCAACCTTACCTCGACTCCCTGTACCGGTCTGCCCGATGAGTCTTTGACGAGCCCCGACAAGATCCCTTCCTTCTGCAACTCAATATGATATGTGCCCGATTCGATCTTTTCAGTACGGGTACACGTGACATACCCATCGGCCGTTACCTCTATCCTGTATCGCACATGCCTTATGAAATCGTCGACACGAAAATACCCCCTGGAGTCCGTTATCAGTCTGTAGTATCCGACACCGAGATTGGCATTCTTTATCTCGACAACCGCACCCTTCACAGGTTTACCCGTCGCGGCATCCTTCACCGTCCCGTCAATAACATCCCTGCCGTCGACATTCCCTGCCGCATGTGCCGGCGGACAGATAAGGATCGCTGCAAGAAGCAGACATGCCATGGTGAGCACGAATCTCATAAGACCCTCCCCTTCAGATTCTATTTGTCGTCTTCCAGTGTCACGGACATGAAGGCCGCTACCTGTTGGATCTCTTTGCCTGAAAGCCTCTTTTTCAGATAATCGATGCTTTTTATCTCTGAGGGAACAAAGACGTATGCTTCGTTCTCGCTCGTTGTCACGACCAGACCGTGGCGGGACAGGTCAACAGCATGTATGTCGTCGATGGTGTGCTCCTCGCCGGTGATGGTAATTATGATCCTCGTGTCGCCGGCTTCGATCAGCTCGACCGAACGGTACCGCACGTCCCGTTTCAACGCCCCGTACAGGTAGTCCTTAAGGGTCGCTTCCACATCGGAAGACTGATGGGAGAACGCCCCGTAACAACCACGGACACGGCCTTTCCTGACAAGTGTTACGAAAAGGCCGTGTCGGCCGAAGTACGGTGGGACGGAAACTGCCAGTCTTTGAAGGCACCTGTCGCCCCCAAGCATCTCCTTCATCTGACACCTCGTCCACGCCAGCAATCTCCTGGCATCCTTCGAAGCCGAGAACTCCTCCCATCCACGCAGACCGGTCACATCTCCCCGCGCGTCAGCTCCGGCCAGAACACCCAGCATTACAAAACACAGGATAATAACGGGTATTCTTATCGTCATTTCACGTACACCGGCGGAAAATAGTCTTTATACAGCAGCGTGCTCCCCAGCATGTCATTTCCGGAGTACTTCTGTCTGTTCACGTAGATGGTTATCCCGTTTCTTACTTTCCTCGAATCAGTGAGAAGCGGCAGTTCCATCTCCTCAACGTCGGTCTGGAGCTCATATCGGTAAGGCGTCCTCGCTTCAGCCGAAAGGACCACGGTCAGACTCTTGTCGGATACCGAAACTCCGACGAACACGCCGAAGTCGTAAGGGTTTCTCATCTTCAAGTCCTTCTTGCCGTACTTGATGGTTGCGTCCAATCCGAGGGGCACGTAGGAAACGGGCTGATGGTGGCGATGCCGCTCGACGATCACAAATCCTGCGACCAGAAAGGCGTTATAAAGCGTGGACGACACCTGGCACAAACCACCACCCGGTTCATACCGAACTTCGTCGGTATACAGAACCCGCCCCTGAACGTAGCCGTTCTTCGCAGAACCCTCTCCCACAACCTCATTGAACGAGAAGACCGCTCCCGGTATCACAAGGTGCCCGTTCAGGCGTTCCGCCGCAAGGCGAAGGTTCTTCTTGACGTTCTCTTCCTGATCCTCGATCGATGTGGAGTAAGAGGCTATCCGTATCAGATCGTCCGCATAACATCGCGGGCAAGGAAGCAGACATTGAACCAAACATGACGCAACAAGGCAACAGAACAACACCTGATCCGCTTTATGACCCAAAAACGTTCCCCTTTCAACCGTGGCCTCAATCCTCGCATTCGCGCAACACTTCCACCGCTCTTCGTTGCCAACTCGCTTGCATCTACTCCTGCCGCGAACTTTTGGTTCGCCATTCCCGGTTGATTGTCCTTTTCTGTATCCTTCCCCGCGACTGTGAGACAATGAACCACGATGTCAGGTCAATGATGGGGCTTCCCCGTGTTTATTGTTACAAGATACCTAGTAACTATTGTATTAAATAGTACTACTAACTGTCAAGGTAATGTTGGAGCCAACTGCGGACACGAAATCCGGATTCACATGGTCGCTGACGGTTCGGTGGCAAGCGATGGGTACCGACTGATCGGACAGAGAAGAATGGCCCGGCCTGCGAACCGGTACGGGTAAGCTAGGTCCGCTCTTCGTCCCCATACAGCTCTTTAATTGAAGCCCCGCGTCCAATTATGTTATAAGAAATCCATGTTCGTTGATTCCCACTGTCATCTTGAGATGGAAGATTTCGACAGGGATCTGGAAGATGTCGTCAAGAACTGTGTCGACGAGGGGCTTGAGTATGTCCTCACGGTCGGGACGGAGGAATCCTATTTCGGAAAGGTGCGAAGGCTCATCGAACGATATCCTTTCATCTACGGGGCCATCGGCATCCATCCCCATAACGCTAAGGATTTCAGCCAAAGGACCGAAGACGTCATCCGCGAGGCGGCAAGGCATCCCAGGATAGTAGGCTACGGGGAGGTCGGCCTCGATCTCTTCAAGAACCACTCACCGCGCGACATCCAGGAGAAGGTCTTTGTCAGGCAGCTCGGTCTGGCGCAGGAGTTGGGACTGCCCATCATCGTCCATTCGCGCGACGCAAAGACCCGGACGCTCGACATTCTCAACAAGGAGTATCCTTCGGGATACGGGGTGATCCACTGCTACTCCTACGACGTGGCGGCTGCCCGTCAGTTCCTGGACATGGGGTTCTACATCTCCATCCCCGGAACGGTCACGTACAAGAGCGCCGCAGGCGTGAGGGACGTGGTGCGGTTCGCTCCGTTCGACAGGCTCCTTGCGGAGACCGATGCGCCCTTCCTCTCTCCCGTGCCGCACCGGGGGAAAAGGAACATTCCCTCCCACGTCAAGATAACCATCGAGACCATGGCCAGGGAGCGCGGCGTAAAGACCGGCGAACTCGCTCCCCTCCTGCGCGATAATTTCGTCAACCTCTTTCTCAATAATCCACGAAAGGACAGACCATGAAACCGGCCATAATCATCGTCGACATGCTGGAAGGCAACTACACCAAACCCCTCACGGGCATCAAGGAAGAAGAGAAGATCGTCCCCGTCGTCCGGGATTTCCTCAAGACGGCCCGCGGCCATGGTATCCCCGTCATCTTCGCCTGCGACAGCTTCCTGGAAAAGGACTTTATTTTCGGGGGCCGCATGAAACCCCACGCCATTCGGGGCACAGAAGGGACAAAACCGCTTTCCGAGCTGGAACCGCAGGCGTCGGACATCATTCTCGACAAACGGCGGTTCAGCGCCTTTTTCAAGACCGACCTCGACCAGACGCTCAGAACCCTTGGCGTCGACACCGTGGCAGTGGGAGGGATAAATACGCATTTTTGTGTGCTCGCGACCGCTTTCGACGCCATATGCAATGACTTCGCGACAATCATCCTTGAGGATATGAGTGCGGCTTTCAAGAAAGAGATCCATGAAAGCTTCCTTGACGCGTACCGAAAGAACGTTCTCTATCCCATTTTCCGTGTCATGAGGTCGGGCGATCTCATCGAGGAGTTCGAAAGAGAAATGCAATGAGAGGGAAGAAGCAGGACATCTATATCGGGGGGAAACCACCGGTGGTCCACAGGAAACCAATCCGCACCCCCTACATCATAGTGCTGGTCATCATAGCCGTCGCGGCGGCGGGTATCTTCGCCTATCGCTACGCCAGGCTGGCTAGGCCCCCGAGAACGGTGGTCGTAGAAGAGGTGAACGAACTCAAAATCTATTATCCCTCCCCTCCGGCAAGGCTGAGCCTGAAAAGCGTTCCCATCAAGAACACTCTCACCGACCGGGAAAAGGCCGATGTCATCATATCCGCCCTCAAGACCGGCAAGGCCCTTCCGGACACCCTCACCCTCACCGATTTCGCGGCCGACATGGAGGGGACGCTGATACTCAATTTCACGCCCGATCTGGCCCTTATGAAACTCGATCCCCTCAAGGAGATACAGACGGTCTATGCCATCGTCAATTCCTTTCTTGCAAACTTCACGAAGGCGAAGAACGTTCAGCTCCTCGCCGCGGGCCAGGCCATCTTTACAGTAGGCGGGACCGTCTACACCTATAAACCGATGGAGTTCAACTCCCAGATGCTGGAGGATTAAATGATCGACCCTAAAATGATCCGCGAGAACATCGAAGCCGTGAATGCCGCACTGGCGAAAAGACAGGCTTCCTTCGATGCCGGCAGGCTCGTCGAGCTGGATGGGGACCGCCGCAGGCTCATCCAGGAAACGGAGAAGTTGAAGAGCGAAAAAAACACCCTCTCCAACGAGATAGCGAAGCTGAGGAAGTCCGGTGCCGACGCCACGGACAAGATAGAGTACCAGCGCTCACTGGGCAGGAAGATCGAAGAGGCGGCACAGGGTCTCAAGGCGGTCGAAGAACAATGGGAACAGATCCTTCTCGTCATCCCCAACATACCTCACGCTTCCGTTCCTGTGGGGACGACTGACGAGGACAACAAGGTCGTCAAGACCTGGGGAGAAAAGCCCTCCTTCGATTTCAAACCGAAGGCCCACTGGGACCTCGGAGAGGGTCTCGACATCCTCGATTTCAAGCGCGCCGCCAAGATCACCGGGTCGCGCTTCACCCTCTACAAGGCATCGGGGGCGCTCCTCGAACGGGCCCTCATCAACTTCATGCTCGACCTGCACGTCGGTGAGCACGGATACACCGAAGTGTTGCCGCCCTTCATGGTCAATCGCACCTCTATGACCGGCACGGGCCAGCTGCCGAAGTTCGAGGAGGAACTCTTCCACCTGGAGGGCGTGGACTATTTCCTCATCCCCACCGCCGAAGTGCCCGTGACGAATATCCACGCCGACGAGATACTGAAGGAAGAAGAACTCCCCGTCAAGTATGTCTCATACACCCCCTGCTTCCGCAAGGAAGCCGGCGCCCACGGGAAGGATACCCGGGGGCTCACGCGCCAGCACCAGTTCAACAAGGTGGAACTCGTCAAGTTCGCCCACCCCGACACCTCCTTCGACGAGTTGGAGGGCCTCCTGCTCGACGCCGAGGACGTCCTCAAAAGGCTCAACATCCATTACCGTGTGAGCTCCCTGTGCACGGGAGACCTCGGGTTCTCCTCTGCCAAGACCTACGACATCGAGGTCTGGCTTCCCGGGCAGGACATCTACCGCGAGATATCGTCATGCAGCTGCTTCACCGACTTCCAGGCCCGCAGGGCGAAGATCCGCTTCCGCAGGCAGGGAGGAAAGACGGAACTCGTCCACACGTTGAACGGCTCCGGCCTCGCCATAGGCAGGACGGTCATGGCCGTGATGGAAAACTGCCAGAATGCAGACGGCACGATAACCATCCCCGAGGCATTAAGACCTTACATGAGGGGTGCGGCAAAGATCGGATAAGAAGACCGTTTCAGGTTTCAGGTCTCAAGTTTCGGGAAGGACAGAAAAAGGCCTCTCAGAAGGCTCTTTCAAATCTCTGTTTTTCCTTGAAACCTGAAACGTGAAACCTGAAACGGTCTTTAGGCTCTGAGCAGTTCGTCTATCCTCTTCGTTATGACCGGGTCTTCTTCGATCTCTTTGATCTCGGTGAGGATGTTGTGGGAATTGTCGCCGAAGAGGGATTGGAGGAAATCCAGGGCGCGGAGCTTCAAGTCCCTGTCCCCTATCTCCCTCAGGGTATTCATGATGGCGATGATGGCCCTCTTTTTGCCCGTCTGGCCGATGCCCTGGATGACCAGGTTCTTGATCTCCAGGACGTCCTCTTCCTTGAGGTGCAGGAGCAGGGGGTTGATCATGTCCTTATCG
Organism: Syntrophorhabdus sp. PtaB.Bin047; assembly: GCA_002067235.1. Lineage (GTDB taxonomy): Bacteria > Desulfobacterota > Syntrophorhabdia > Syntrophorhabdales > Syntrophorhabdaceae > Delta-02. Next base: position 74,859 of record MVQP01000002.1, on the reverse strand, counting down.
TTGATCTCCACGAGAAGGCTGATGGCGTTCTTCCTCTTCTGCGCATCTTCACTGTAGAGAAGCTTCAGGATAGGCTGGATATCGATGCTCGGTTCGGACCTGTTCGCGGCATCGAAGAGCACCTTCCAATCCCTTCCCCGAGCGATAAGGCTCGCCAGGGTAATGCCCATCTCCTCCTTGGTCATCACGAATCGGTTGTGCCATCTCTCTGCAAGGTCCAGGGTCTCGTCATCGAGAAAGGTCTCGTTGACGATGAAATTGCCCAGGCTGTTGCGGAGCATCTTCTTCTCCTCGAATTGCCCGAGGTCGAGAACACTCCAGAGGGGCTCTCTGAGAACCCTGTTGGCGAGCGCAAAATAGGAGTTTCCCTGGTACTCGATCTCCCGGAGGATCCCGCTGTCTCTCAGGGAGGCCACGAGGGGTATGATCCTCTCGTGGGGAACCGCGGTCTCCCTGTAAATGTCGTCAACGTCGTACCTTTTCATGATGGGGCCTGCGGCATCGACAAAGACCGACATGATGAGGGCAAGGTCACCGTCATACTCGATCCTCTGGAGGGCCTCCCGCACGAACCCATCCGTCTCGGCCGCACTCTTCGGAAAGTTTTCGCCCAGAGGAGGGGTGTGTGTGCTACCTTCTATCCTCCGCGGGTTCTCAGGCACACGCCCGTAGGATGTCCGCTCGAAAACCTTCAACTCATAGAGGGAGGATATCTGCATGCCCTGGAACACACGGTACCAATCGAAGAATGTTTCCTTCTCGCCGCAGAGCACGAAATATGCCCCGGGCTCCCCGAGCATGAACTCGACGAAACGTATCAGCTTCTCCCGTTCCCCCTGCTCCATGAACACTATCCTCTCGAGGCCGTCTATGACAAAGAAACATGGCCCCCTCCTGAGGAGTGTCTTGCACAAAGAAGTTATGTCGAGATCGTCGACGCGAGGGATCTTGTGTCGTTTTCCCATCACGTCGCGCAGCTCTTTCGTCGGCTGCGACCAGAGCTCGCAGTAATAGACGTTCTCGTGAACGGTCGTGAGCTGCGGCAGGACGAAGTAGGTGAGGAGCGTCGTCTTGCCCGCCGACACCTCGCCCGCCACCACCACGGAACGCTCGTTAAAGAGTTTGTCCAGAACGACGGATGCCTCGTCCCAGCGCTGTACGGGTACACCCTCGAACTCGAAGTAGGGCAAGACCTTAGGTATCCTGAAAACATCACGCTCGTAGTAGAAATTGCTTGTTATGACCCACACGATCTCCCGGTACTGGAACCCGAGCTTTCCGTTGACGTGGTTCTTGAACCTTACGAACATGCTTTCCACGTACCGCTTGACACTCTCGAGCATGTGCGTTTCGTAAGGAACCCTGCAGTTGTACTGAATGGAGATGATTCCCTCCCGGCTGTCGACGTCAAGTACCGCCTCGCCGGGCCTTAAGGCCAGTTCATGGTCGCTGTACCTCTTCAGGCTCTTGTGAGACAGGTCGGTGAAGAAGACGTCCACGAGGAGATGGGCGAAGTTGAAGAGGTACTCGAAGACCTTCATGTTCCGTATGATCGCCTTGGAGGCGTTATCTGTTATCTCCGTTTCGAGGGGGACCTTCTTGACCAGATGGGCATAGCTCAGGGCATTGACGGCCTCCACCGCCCCTTCGGGGATATCGAGGCGTCGCGCTATCTCGTAGTTCATAAATGCGCCCTTCACATCCATGTCCCGGGCATTGAGTATGTTCCCGTTGAGAGGCCAGTCGAATTCCTTCATCAGGGAAACATCGTGGAGATAGATGGTCCCGAGCAGGGCAAAGATCTCGCCGGAGAACATCTCTTCCGTGCGGTCCTTCGGGTCGGGGATGAGCTTCTCTATGATGCCCTCCAGGGTCTCCACGTGCTCCCTGATGGGGGCGTCGATCCCCGGGAAGATCTTTCTCTCGCAATAGCTCCTGAGCTCGAGGAACCTGCGGTAAAGCTTGAGTTCCCTTTCCTTCTCCTTCAGGACCTCTTCCAGCTTCGCCTTCACGCAGCTTCCCCCGGCTGCTTGTGATCGCAGCAGATTGTCCGCATTATATCTGTCCCTGGTATCCGAACGGCCGGATGATCATTAACGAAATTTCTGGCGCCATGCATAAACAATTGGGCTCGCCACAAAGATCGAGGAGTACGTGCCCACGATAAGGCCCAGAAACAGGGCAAAGGCGAAATCGAAGAGCACCTCTCCGCCGAAGATCATGATGGCGGCAAGACTAATAAGCGTGGTGATGCCGGTGACGATCGTCCTCGAAAGGACCTCGTTGATGCTCACATTGATGACATTGCCAAAATCGTCGCGGGACTTCATCTTGCCCGAGTTCTCCCTGATCCGGTCGAAAACGACGACCGTGTCCTGAAGAGAGTAACCCGCTATGGTCAGAAGTGCCGTGATGATCAGGAGATTGAACTCCTTGTTGAGAAAGTAGAAGACGCCCGCTATGGCGAGAACGTCATGGAAGGTGGCGATGGTGGCCGCTATGCCAGACAGGAAAGTGAACCTCCAGGCAATATAGATAATGATTCCCAGCAGGGCCAGAACGATGGCGATGATGGCGTACTTCTTCAGCGACTTACCAACCCCGGGGCCGACCATGTTGCTCCCCAGCACTTCGAATTTCATGCCCTTGAGCTGCGCCGAAAGAATGGACGTTATCTTTGTGGTAAGGGATTCCTTTTCCGTGTCTGAAAGCTTCGTCTTGATGAAGAAGTCCCGCGTTCCGCTGACCTCCTGGATCTGCACATCACCAATACCGCCGTTTTCGAGGGCGGATCTCAGGTCGCCGATGTTGACCTTCTCCGCGAACCTCACCTGGACGTTCGTCCCGCCCGTGAAGTCGATGCTGAGGTTGGCCTTGCCCAGGGAGATCATGATGAAGGAGAACACCCCCACGGCCACGAGTATTCCCGATATGACAAATGCCTTCTTCCTCAACGCGATGAAATCTATTTTCGTATCTTTAATGAGCTCGATCATGGGCGCCGCCTCATATACTCAGTGTTCTGGGTTTGAATTTCGCCAGTATCCAGTCGAAGATGGTCTTCGACCCGAACACCGCGGTGAAAAGATTTATGACCATGCCAAAGATCAGGGTTATCGCGAACCCCTTTATCGGCCCTGTTCCGAATATGAACAGGACGGCCGCCGTAATGAGCGTGGTGATGTGGGAGTCGAATATCGCCACCCACGCCTTGGCGTAGCCCCCGTCCACTGCAGCCCGCACCGTCTTCCCAAGCCGAAGCTCTTCGCGTATCCTCTCGAAGATGAGGACGTTGGAATCGACGCCCATGCCGATGGTGAGCGCGATACCCGCTATGCCGGGGAGGGTCATCGTGGCCTTGAAGGCGCTGAAGACACCGAGCAGATATATGAGGTTGAGTCCAAGGGCGATATTGGCGATGATGCCCGAATACCGGTAGTAGACGACCATGAATACGACAACGAAGAGGGTCGCCAGCAGCGTGGCCAGCATGCCCTTATTGATCGAGTCCTGACCGAGCGTTGGCCCGATGGTGATGTTCTGCACCACCTTCACCGGGGCGGGAAGGGCGCCCGCGCGAAGCACGATGGCGAGGTCCTTCGCCTCATTGAGTGTGAAACCTCCGGTGATGGAGGCCTTGCCCCCGGATATCCTCTCTCGGATCTGCGGCGCAGAATAGACGGTGTTGTCGAGAACAATGGCAAGTCTCTTGCCCACATTCTCCGCCGTTACCCTGTCGAAGATCCTCGCACCTTCACTGTTGAACTCGAGGCCCACCGATATCTCGCTGCCGATGTCCCTGCCGCCCATGTGGACCCGCGCATCCGTCAGCAGTTCCCCCGTCAGGACGGCCTGTTTCTTGAGCACGATGGGTGCCGTCGTCTCAACCCCTGTCTCCCTGTTCTTGGACCTGATCTTCAGGACCTCGCTGCCCGACGGTACGGCCCCGGTCTCGCCGCCCCGTTTCATGGCCTCCTCGTCGACAAGTTTGAATTCCAGCTGTGCCGTTCTGCCTATGAGCTCGAGGGCCCTGTCGGGGTCTTTCACACCCGGGAGCTGCACCAGTATCTGGTTCTCCCCCTGCTTCACGATGACCGGCTCGGAAACGCCGAATTGGTCGATCCTGTTCCGTATTGTCTCCAGGGCCTGGTTGACGGCGTTCTCCTTTATCGAGGCAAGCTCTTTCTCGGGAAGAAGGAACTCGACGTTCAGAAGGTCCCCTTCCGGTTTCGCCGTGCCCGCCTTGAGATCCGGGAACTTGTTTCCCACGACGTTGAAGAGCTTCTCCTTCTGGTCGGGACGTATGGAGACGGTGATGTTGCTCCCTTTTCTGTCTATGCCGAGGAACCTCACGCCATCGGAGATCATGCCGTCCTTGAGGGCATTCATCCGCCTGTCGATTATGTTGTCCATGAGCTTCGTGGTATCGAGCTCGAGGAGCAGATGCATGCCGCCCTTGAGATCGAGTCCGAGGTGGATCTTATCGCTGGGCAGGTATTTCTTCCAGACACCCTCGAGTTCTATGACGTTGGGAAGGCAATAGACGATGGAAACGACGAGAAACACAACAATGAGAATGAATCTCAGTTTCAGTGACTTGATCACGTATTAACCTCATTCGGTTGGATTCGGCAAATTCCAGCTCAAAAAGTACAACCAAATTACAGCCATACACCTTGTTTGTCAAGACAAATTTCACGAACAGGCAACGCCCCACACGATACTTCCGGAAGCAATCCGCCCCGATCCTCCCTTCTTACCCGGACCCCTTGTCCCCTTGAACTCTTGAACCCTCACCCTACGAGTCCAGCACTTCCCGGATCTTCCTCATCAGTTCCTGCTGGATGATCGGTTTCGAAATGAAGTGGACTCCTTCCTCCCTCACGCCCTTCTTGTGAATGATGTCTGCGGTATAGCCGCTTATGAAGATCGCCTTCACGCCGGGTCTCATCCTTTCGGCGCCGTCGTAGACCGCCTTCCCGTTCATCCCGGGCATGACGACATCGAGGAGAAGCAGGTCGATGTCGTCCCCGCGGGATTGAAAGACCCGGAGCGCCTCCTCTCCGTCCCGTGCCTCGATCACCCTGTAGCCGCGATCGGCGAGGACCATGCCGATGAATCTCCGCACCATATCGTCGTCCTCGGCAAGGAGGATCGTCTCCGTCCCGTCCGCGTGCCCTGTCGACACGGAGGCGCTCTCATCGACCGCAGCGGCGTGCGTGCCCTGGATCAGGGGGAGATAGATGGAAAAGGCGGTCCCCCTCCCAGGTTCGCTCCGAACATGGACGTGCCCGGAGTGCTGGCTGACGATCCCGTAGACGATCGAGAGCCCGAGGCCCGTGCCCTGCCCCACCTCCTTTGTGGTAAAGAAGGGCTCAAAGATGCGCTCCATGATGTCCTTCGGTATCCCCGTTCCCGAGTCGCCCACCGTGAGAAGGGCATAGCGGCCGGGTTCGATCTCCGAGTCCGCCGGGCGGGACTCCCTGTCGATGGCAACAGCCGAGGTCTCTATGGAGAGGACACCTCCGCCCGGCATCGCGTCACGCGCGTTCGTCGCCAGGTTCATCAACACCTGCCCTATCTGGCCGGAGTCGGCAAGAACCGTCGTCTCCTCCGGCCGATAACGGCAGCTCAGCTCCACATCCTCCCCGATCATTCTCCGCAGGAGCCCCTCCATGCTCTTGACGGCATCGTTGAGATCGATCTCCCTGGGAGCAATGACCTGCTTCCTGCCGAACGCGAGCAGACCCTGCGTGAGCACCGCAGCCCTCTGCCCGGCGTGAAGTATGGAATCCACGTACGACCTTTCGGGACTGTCGGCACCGAGGCTCATCTGCAGGACACTGCCATAGCCGATGATGGCCGTGAGAATGTTGTTGAAATCATGGGCAACACCCGCGGCCAGCTGCCCCACGGCCTCCATCTTCCGGGACTGCAGAAGCTGGACCTCCATGGCCTTCCATTCCGTTATGTCAAGGATCGACGCGATGGTCTTTCCCGAGTCAGGCAGGAGACCCACGGTCAGATGCACCTCCAGTATCCTTCCAGACCTGTCGACAACCTTGACGTCGTAACCGCTCGGAATGCCGTCACTGCTCATCCTCCGAAGGGCATGATACTCCTTCAACTGCTCCACGAAGTCGGGATGGATGAATTCCGTTCAGGACATCTTGCCGATCACCTCGTCGAGATCGTATCCCGAGAGCCGGGCAAACTCGGCGTTCGCGAGGGAGATCGTGGAATCCTCCTCGATGATGATACTGGCATTGCCCGTGTTCTCGAAGATGGCGCGGTAGCGTTTCTCCGATTCACCAAGGGCCTGCTCGAACCTTTCACGCTGTTCCAACTCCCGCGTCAGCTCCGCGTTCACCCTGACAAGTTCCTCCGTGCGCTTTTGCACCAGCTCCGCCAGATGCTGGCGGTGCGCGGTAAGCTCCGCGTCCCTCTCCTCTATCTTCCGGAGCATGTCGTTGAAGCCCCTCGCCAGGTCACCGATCTCGTCCCTTCCCGCCGCATCCGCCCTCAGCTCATATTGTTGCCTGTCGGTGACGGCCTTCATCATTCCGAGCAGCCTGTTCATGGGGTCGGTGACGATCCGCTGGAGGTAAAGCGAAAGGTAGTACCCGATGACAATGGAGACGACCACTGCCAGGGCCAGGATCCCGATGTTCCGATAGAGATTCCCATACAGCCTCTTCAGGTCGCGGACCAGATACACGGAGCCTATCCGTTCATTGTCCAGCATGATGGCCTGGGAGAACCACGCATCGGAAAGGCTGAAACCGTGCCCGTCCCCGTGTTTCGTTCCTTGAGGGGTCCTGCCGGGACGGGCATCGCGCCTGTATTCGGCCTGCATGGCACCCACCTTGTCCATGACCGCAGCGTACCGGACATCGGGAAAGGCCTTCAGGACCTTCAGGGTCTCTTCCGCGTCCCTCTGATCGCGGAAGAGGAGGGCCGCCGCGCTGTTCTTCGCCACGCTTTCCATGAGCCCCTCTGAATCGGATATGAAGGTCCTCCGTGCGGACAGGATCTCGTTGACGGTGATGACCGTCCCGACGAGACCGAGGATGGCTATCGTGGAAATGAGGTATATGAGGATAAGCTTGCGCTTCAGGGGCAAGTCCCGGAAAAGATGCATTAACCCAAGCAAACCCCTGCCCCTACTCATCGCCCACCATCCTTCCCAGTTTCAGGAGCTGGGAGCTGACAGCGATGCGGGAGCTCCGGATCGAGTTCAGATTGATCTCGAACTTCACCTTGCTCGCCTCTATGTAGAAGTTCAGCATGACCCCTTCCTGTGCGTAGCCCTCCGTGTCTCCCACTGTCAGAAGGTCCATGCCCCTCACCGCGTCAAGAATGGCACGGATGCGCCGTCTCTCCGAGGAGGAGATGAAGAGCACGTGGCAGTCGCCGAGTGCCCGCAAAGAAGACGGCCTTCTGACCTCCAGCATTGTTCCCCGCACCTTCATACCCTCCAGGGTCCGCACGCTTTGTCCGAAAGGGTCCGAACCATAAATGCAGAGCCTGTATTCCCTGACCGGGGAAGGCCATTCGACGAACTTGAAGAAGTTCGCCATGAACACCGCCTTCACGTCATATTCCCCGAACTGCCTGGCCTGCGCGCAAACACAGACGGGCTGGACGGTGAGCGCCAATCCCAAGATGACCGCCATGAGAAACATGCGAGACAGGGTCTTCATCTTCCTAGAACCGATATGTCGCCTTCAACCTGAAGGTCCTGCCATCCTGCTCGATGTCGCTCTGGACATGTTCGCGCGAGGCCGGATTGCTGTACTTCTTGTCAAGAACGTTGTAAACGCTGAAAGACAGGTCAAGGTTCCTGAAGATCTTCTCGGCGAGCAGCGTGGCGTTCACCAGGGTATAGCCCCCGTCGCTGGTGCTGTTAAGGTTCTTCTGCGAGCTCGCGTACTGGATCTCCAATCCCGCGCCGAGCCAGTTTCTGATTATCGGACCGAAGGCATTGAACTTGGCGAGATGTTTCGGAAAATTCGCAAACCCTACGCCGTCCTGGTTGCTCGTGACTTCCTGGAAGGAATAGGAGAACTTCCCCGAAAAACCGTTCGGCCACTTCCTCTCCATCTCGAACTGGATGCCCTTGCCCTCGGCCCTTCCCGTGTTGGCGAAAACCATGAGCCCCGCGGCGTCGCTTTGCTGGCTTATGAGGTTCTCCACATCGTAGTAGAACCCGGAAAGGCACAGGCGGAAGTCTTTCACGTACTTCTCGAGTACGAGTTCGTAAGTCCTGATCGTCTCGGGATCAAGGCCTGGATTTGCACCCTGCGTTACGTTCCCGTCGGTGTAGTAAAGTTCGTAAGCATTGGGTATGCGGTAAGCTTCCCCATAGATGAGCTTCACCGTGGTCTTTTCCATGGGATTCCATATAAGTGCGGCCCTGGGGTTCAGCCGCCCCGAGAAATCCTTGTAATGGTCGTATCGTGCGCCCAGATTGAGGAGCACCCTGTCGCTGACTATGAACTCTCCCTGGGCGTAGACGCCAACGCTGTACGACCCCCTGTTGTCATCAAGATAGACCGCATAGGGACTGTCGTCATAGTTCTTTTGCTGTTGAACGAGATTGTCCCGATATTCCAGCCCCGCTATCACGGTGTGCCGGTTTCCTATACGGGTCTTGTAGAACGCCTCCGTTCCCCACCACTTGCCTACCGCAAGGTCTCTGTTCATGGTGAGAGGCGGATAGTCGAAAAGGTATTTCCCGTCATAACGATAGTAATCGTAGAAGACCCTCACCGAGAGGTCCTGGTTATCCCTGAACGTCCTTCGGTACCTGACGTCTATGTAACCCTGGGCATCAGTGGACTTCGTCCTGTCGTCATTGAAAACGGTTCCCCAGGCGCCTGTCGGAATACCCTTGGTGCGGGAACCATAGGCGGCCTGAACATCGAGCCCCGAGATCTTGAAGTTGGTGAAGAAGGATGAGTATCCCTCGTAGTCGTTGCCGTCGGACCATCCCGAATTCGTCGCGGGACTGTCGTATTCCTTGTAGTACAGGCTCTGTCCTCTGCTGTTGTAGCGGGTCGCCGATAACAACATCTCCAGCCCGTTGCCGAAGGTGCGACCGAAGGTGGCCCTCTGCTTGTTGGCATCGAAACTGCCCGCTTCAGCCGACAGTTCCAGGCCGTTCACGTGTTTTGCCCCCTTCGTTATCAAGTTGATGACGCCGAAGAAGGCGTTGCTCCCGTAAAGCGACGACCCGGGTCCCCGTATCACCTCGATGCGGTCCACGAGGTCGAGGTCAAGTATAAGATCGTTGCCCACCGCGGCGGTGTCATAAATGTTATTGTTCATCCTGTGGCCGTCGACAAGGAGCAGCATGCGCGTGTTATAGTCTCCCTGCCTCAGGAAGCCACCGGCGCCCAGATACCTGTAGTTCCTGTCGTACGTTACGTACAGCCCCGGTACGCTGTTTAGGACGTCAGCCACGGTCCTGTATCCGTAGCGCTTTATGTCCTGGGAGGTGATGATGCTGATGGAGGCGGGAGCATCCGATACTCTCTGCTCGTACCGCGAAGCGCCGAGCACCGTCGATACCTCCACCCCCATCAAATCTTCGATGGGCATCGCGGCGAGTTCCGACGGCCCGCTGTCCTCTCCTTCGGCCACCGCAGGGTCAGGCGCGATGATAAGGGAAAGCAGAACAACGAAAAGAACCCGGAGCAGAAGGACCCTGCCCCGTCGGTCTGTGGACCTCTCGACGGTCCTGTTGCGGTTCATAGATGTCCCTTCTTCGGTGCCGCTGCCGGCCACCTTATAGTCAGTATATCGGCACGTCTTTGAAATCGTTTAACATATTCCTATGAATATCGCACGTTCAAAATACGCGGCAACACCATCGCCGCAAATATGTGGACGCCAAATCGACACCTGCGATATGATACACACATCAACCGAACGCGCCCCGGACGGGTTCCGGGCATTACGGAAAGAGACCATGAGCAGGGAAGATGCTGAAAAGAGGATTGCGTACCTCAGGAAGGAGCTGGAGTACCACAACTACCGGTACTATGTCCTCGACGACCCCACGGTGACAGACAGGGAATACGACGACCTCATGCGCGAGCTTACGCGCCTCGAGACGGAACACCCGGAACTTGCCGACCCCGCGTCACCGACGCAACGGGTGGGTTCGCGGCCCCTTGATGCCTTTACCTCCATCCCGCACTCCATCCCCATGCTGAGTCTGCAGAACGCCATGAACGAGGACGAGGTCAGGGACTTCCACAGACGCGTCACGAAGCTCCTTGGGACGAACGACGTCGAATACGTCATGGAGGTGAAGATAGACGGTCTCGCCGTGGAGCTTGTCTACATTGACGGCGTCTTCACCCTCGGCTCCACGCGGGGCGACGGCTACGTGGGCGAGGATGTGACGCAGAACCTGCGGACCATCCGGGCCATTCCGTTGCGTCTTCGAACCGATGGGGACGCGCCTGTGCCGTCCCGCCTCGAGGTCCGCGGAGAGGTCTACATGGGAAAGAGAGAGTTCCTCGCCCTCAACTCAGAGCGGGAGCGGACGGGAGAGCCCCTCTTTGCCAATCCACGAAACGCGGCGGCGGGTTCCATCCGCCAGCTCGACTCCAGGATCACCGCGACGAGGAAGCTCAACATATTCTGTTATGCCCCAGGCAGCATCACCGAAGCATCGTTCTCCACTCACATGGAATTCCTCGATCATCTCAAGGGGTGGGGCTTCAGGGTCAACGACAATACCCGGCTCTGCCGTACCATCGAAGAGGTGGTGAATCAGTATAACCGCATCAGGTCCATGCGGGAGGAAATCCCCTACGAGATAGACGGCACTGTCATCAAGGTGAACAGGATCGAGCACCAGACAACTCTCGGCACCGTCTCGCGCTCCCCTCGCTGGGCGATCGCCTACAAGTTCGAGGCGATCGAAGAAGAGACAACGGTCAAGAGGATCGATGTCAGCGTCGGCCGGACCGGCGCCCTCACCCCTGTCGCCATCCTCGAGCCCGTGACCGTGGGCGGGGTGGAGGTCTCCCGGGCCACCCTGCACAACGAGGACGAGATAGCGCGAAAGGATGTAAGGGTGGGGGACAGGGTCATCGTGACCCGCGCGGGTGACGTCATCCCCGAGGTCGTCAGGGTCCTCGACGCAGGGCGGCCGGGCCGGGAAGAACCTTTCAAGATGCCGGAGAAGTGTCCCGTCTGCGGCGAGGCCGTCGTGAGGCCCCCCGGCGAGGCCATACGGCGCTGCGTCAACATAAGCTGTCCCGCCCAGATCAAGGGGAGCATCGAGCACTTCGCCTCGAAGAGGGCCATGGACATCGACGGCCTGGGCACGAAGCTCGTGGAGCAGCTCGTCGACCGGCAGCTCATCCGCGACGTGTCGGACCTCTATTATATAAGGAAGGAAACCCTCGCCGGTCTGGAACGGATGGCCGACAGGTCCGCCGGCAACATCATCGACGCCATAGAGGCGTCGAAACACAGGCCCTTCGCACGCTTCATAAACGCGCTGGGCATCCGGCAGGTCGGCGAACATGCGGCAGACCTCCTGGCAGAGCGTTTCGATTCCATTGAGAAGCTTATGTCCGCGGATACCCCCATGCTGCTGGCCATACCCGAGATCGGCCCCGAGGCGGCGGGCAGCATCACCGCCTTTTTCCGCGACGAAAAGAACCGCGAGACCATAAAGAGGATCCTCGACGCCGGCGTCAAGCTCGAATACGAACAGGGCGGCTCGCAGAGACTCGCCGGCCTCACCTTCGTCTTCACCGGCTCCCTCGCGTCCATGTCCCGCGACGAGGCCCGGGCGAAGGTCGAGGAGCTCGGCGCGAAAACCGCCTCGTCGGTGAGCAGGAAGGTCAGCTACGTCGTCGCCGGCGAAGAGGCCGGCTCCAAGCTCGACAAGGCCCGGCAGCTCGGCCTCACGATACTCACGGAACAGGAGTTCATGGACCTGCTGGATTAAGGGAATAACACCCGACACTCCCCGACCTCTCACCTCTCTCCAACCCAACCCCATTTTCTTCCAGGATCAATTTCAGACCACCCCGGTCTCCTTCTTTGGACCCGGATCACAGAGCCCCAGCCTTCACAGGTGCCGATTCGTCCCCTTTCCGCAGGGACAGGTCACAAATGCACGCTTTTCATCCCTCCCCACACGCGATAATACGCAAAAATCAAGAGACAGGAGGTATTTAATGAAACATACTCTGACACAGTCGATGGCTCTATTGTCTGTGGCCCTGCTTGCGACCATGGTTCTTTGCGCCGGCGCGGCGGCGGGCACAGCCACGAGCGATTTCATCGTGAAGGCAACGTCGAACGGCGGCTGCCAGTTCAGCACCACCGCGTTCACCCTGGACTTCGGCGCCTATAGTCCGCTCGCCACGACCGAGACGACAGGATCGACGGATATCAAGCTCACCTGCACCAAGGACCAGGCGTACAGCTATTACATCACGGGCACGCGGGAAATGACATCCGGCAGCGCGGCCGGCCAGGTGCTTACCTTCCAGCTGTATCAGGACGCCTCGTACTTACAGGAGATCCCCACGGTGAAGACGGATGGCTTTGGAGGCATCGGAAAGGGCATCGGAGAGGAAAACGCGATAACGCAGACAATATACGGCGTAATCGCGAAGAACCAGGATGTGAAAGGCGGCGTCACGGATTGGCAGGCCAAATTGACGGCGGTTCTGGAATACTAGGGGAAGACCTTGGGCACGTATCGCGGGGAACGGCCGGCCCCAGGGACCGGCCTTCTCTTTATCCTTCTCTTTACCCTTCTCTGTGGAGCCGTGCTCTCGGCCCCTGCAACATCGCGGGCCGCCGGCTTTGACGTGCAGCCCGTGCGCGTATCTTTCACTACCAGGACAAGGGCGGAGAAGCTCGTCGTCAACAATCTCAGCGACGGCGACCTCACCGTCCAGGCAAAGACCTTCAAATGGACGCAGGACAATGATGGAAAGGATGTCTACGAAGATACCTCCGACATCCTGGTCTTCCCCAGAATCGTCAGGATACCCAGGGGGGGACAGCGGCTCATCCGTCTCGGCACGACCGCAGGTCCGGCGACACGGGAAAAGACATACAGGGTCTACGTCGAGGAACTGCCCGTGGGGGACGGGAAGACAAGAGGTTCGGGGGTAAGCTTTGCGTTGAAGATCGGGGTACCCCTTTTCGTCAACCCCCTGAAAAGCGAGGACAGGGGGGCCGTCGGGTCTCTCGCGATGCAGGGAGGAAAGCTCTCTCTCAGTATGAAAAATGCCGGCAATACGCATCTCGTCATCCAGTCGATCACGGTAAGCGGCCGGGATGACAGGGGCGAAGAGGCGTTCTCGAGGAGCCTCAATGGCTGGTACCTGCTCGCCGGCGCCTCCAGGACCTACGGGACGCAGATCCCTCCGGCAGTCTGCGAAAAACTCTCGACGATCAGGACGGCCGTCAGGACCACCAGGAATTCCTTCGAGGAGACGATGCAGGTAACAGGGGGCATGTGTGGTCCGCGGATGAGATGGCCCCGTACCACCCCCGTTGGCCGAGGAGTTTGTCCCTGTATCTCTTCGCTGTCCTTGCCCTTCTCACGCCGCTCGATTGCCCGGGCCGGGAGCATCTCGTCCTCGAGGTCGTCCTCAACACGGAAAGGAAAGGCGAGTTCTTTGCCTATCTCACGCCGGACGGCGACTGCCTTTTGAACAGGGAAGATCTCACCGCAATGGGGTTCACCGATCCGACGGGCATGGTATCGGTCACAGGGGGCGAAACGTTCATATCATTGAGGTCCATGAAAGGAGTATCCTTCGCCTTCGACCAGGAAACGGTCTCTCTCGATATCGTGGCTGAGGCCCACCTTCTCAGGAGAAGGTCCATCGATGTCAGGCCCGCAAGACGGACCGACATCTATCATCCGAAGGATACCGGCGCCTTCTTCAATTACGGCCTCAACTATGCCGGCGACGGTCTCCTCAACTACAGGTCCTTTGCCGGCACAACCCAGTTGGGCGCACGGATGGGAGATATCCTGTTTCTCAATGATTCGCTGTACACCAGGGGCGACAGCGTCGAAAGGTTTGTGCGCCTGTCAACGAACATGACCTGTGAGTCAAGGCACAACCTGAACCGCGCCGTCGTCGGCGATCTCTACGCCGCCTCGGGATATCTCGGCAGCGCCGTGAACATGGGTGGGATCGGTCTCTCGAGGAACTTCTCCATCGACCCCTACTTCATAAAGCAGCCCATGGTGGATTACACCGGGTTCGCCACCCTGCCCTCGGAGGTCGGGGTTTCCGTGGACGGCACCCGGATACGCTCCGACAGGGTGGGCCCGGGGCCTTTCGACCTGAAGAACATCCTTTCCTTCAACGGTGTCCACAACCTGGAGATCGCCGTCAGGGATGCCTTCGGCCGGGAGGAGACCGTCAGGTACCCCTTCTATTCCTCCGACGTCCTCCTTCGCGCCGGATTGCATGAATTCAGTTACAACGCCGGCTTCCTCAGGAACAACTACGGGATCGACAGCAACGATTACGGACGGTTCGCCGCTTTCTTCTTCCACAATTACGGTGCCACCGACTCCCTTACGGTCGGTGCGCGAGGTGAATCCTCGAGCCACCTCGTCAACATCGGCCCCCGGATGTCGTTCCTCATCAGGAACTACGGGGTGCTAAGCCTCTCGGGTGCTGCAAGCGCTGACAGGGACGGCGTGAGATCGACGGGATATGCCGGTTCCCTGGGTTACAGTTACCAGCGGCGCAACATCAACCTGAGATTCCTCTACGCCGCCTATACACAAGGATACTCAACGGTCACACCTCGGACCGTGAATGACCGGAAGAGATACGAGCTGGGAACCACCATCGGATACGGCACGGGAACGTTGGGATCGATCTCCCTTGACTACGCCGGTATCGGCAGGTACACCGGGCAGGAGCGGCAGAGCGTTACCCTCAGTTACTCACGAGGCATCACAAGAGACTCGAACCTTTACTTTTCCATAAGGCACACGAAGGACGAGGTCTCCAGCACAGAGATCAGCCTTGGCCTCACCTTTCACCTCTGGAAGGACGTAATGCTTTCCGTCAACCTCCAGAAGGACAGCGGCGGCGAATCCCAGGGCGTGCAGATGCAGAAGAACGCCCCCGTTGGCGAAGGCTTCGGGTACAGGGTGTCGGCCTCGCGGGAAGAGCTGCCGGATACCCGGTCGCTCTTTGTGAACCCCTACATCCAATACAACGGGCCGTACGGGATCTACAGCGCAGAGCTCTCCGGAAAATACCCGGCAGGGGCGACGAATTCCAGCGAATCCATACGGCTCAACGCGTCAGGGGGGATCGCTTACGTCGGCAGGACGATCGCCTTCGGCCGTCCTATCAGCGACAGTTACGGCGTGGTGAAGGTGGGTGACCTGAAGGGCGTACGGGTATATCACAACAATCACCTCATCGGACGCACTGACGGAACGGGAAAGGCGTTCATACCGGTCATGGCTTCGTATCAGGACAACTACGTCTCCATCGATGACAGGGATGTACCCGTGGAATACTCCCTCGAGAAGGTCGGAAGATATGTCTCGCCGCCCTTAAGGGGCGGCACCTTTCTCTCCTTCGATGCGGTGAGGGTCCGGGCCTTCACGGGACGCATCGAAAGAAGGACCCGGGAGGGAACCACTCCCTTGGGTCTCTGCGAGGCGAAACTCACCGTAGACGGGAAGGAAGTCCCTTTCGTCACCGACGCCCGGGGTGAGTTCTATCTCGAGAACATCCCGGCCGGCAGCCATCGCGGAGGCATAGAGAAGGCCGGCAGGACATATCACATCACCATCAGGATACCGCAGTCCGACGATACGATGGTAGACCTTGGAGGCATCCTTGTTGAAGAACAGCACTGACCATGGAGAATCATCATCGCTGTTTTCCATTTGCTTTGTAGTTTCCGTTGCACTCCTCCTTCTTGTTCTTTCCGCGGGCACCTGTATCTCCCAGGAACCCTGCCAGATAATATCCGTGTCGGGCATCACGTTTATCGAGTATAATCCGTTTTCTCCGAATCCTGCCACGGGGGCCGGCTCATTCAAGGTGTACTGCAAGACCGCCGCTCAAGGCAGGGTTCTACTGAGCGCCGGCGCTTCCGGGAATTTCAGTCAGAGATTGATGAAGAGAGACGGGGGTGACATCCTTCTGTACAATCTCTACGAGGACACGTCCTGCACAAAGATCTGGGGTGACGGCGAGCAAGGAACATATAAGGGAGACTTCGCCTTCGGGAAGGATGGCGGCGAGAAAGAGTTCTTCGTCTACGGAAGCATTCGGGCACGGCAGAATGTGGCCGCACAAAGCTTTGAAGATGGACTCACGATCACCGTGGAGTGGTGACAGGAGCGCTGTCTCCCAACAATTCTATTGACTCGACGCGCCATTCCCTGTACAAGAATATCTGGAAACCATGTTCGCGATACTTGGAGGAACATCGCTGCTCGACTGCCGGATCTTCTCCGGCTGGCCCGAGGAAACTGTAGAGACCCCTTTTGGCACCGTCACCGTGAAGAAAGGCGATGGGGTTCTTTTTCTCCAGAGACACGGCAACCCCCCGATGCCTCCGCACAGGATACGGCACCGGGCAAACATCGCGGCCCTCAAGGAACTGGGGGTGCGTAAGATAGTGGCCGTCAACTCCGTGGGGAGCCTCAAGTTCTCCCTTGAGCCCGGCACCCTCCTCGTTCCCGACGATTTCGTCTCTCCCTGGCACATCGAGACCTTCTTCGACGATGAGATGCGTTTCATGATACCCGTGATGGACGGGAATTTCGCCCACGACGTGTTCGTTGCATGCAGGGAGCACACAATGGCGGTACGGATGGGCGGCACCTACGTTCAGACCATCGGGCCCAGGCTGGAGACGAAGGCCGAGATCAATATACTCAAGGGCTTCGGGGACATCGTCGGAATGACGCTCGCCTCCGAGGCGACCCTCGCCATGGAGATGGACCTGCCCTATGCCAGCATCTGTTCCATCGATAATTACTGCCACGGCATAGTCGAGGTACCCCTGACCATGGACGAGATCCATGCGAATGTGTCGCGGAACCTCTCGACCATCGAGACCGTCCTCAGCACTCTCATCACGCGGGGCCTTTCGTGACGATCCTCATCAAGGGTGTCCTCCTCGAGGGCGCCGTCAGGGACATCCTCATCGAGAACGGCGTCATCATCGAGATCTCACCGTCATGCACTCGCGGTGCCCACAGAACGATAGACGGCACGGGCAAGGCCGCCCTGCCCTCTCTCATAAACGGTCACACCCACGCCGCAATGACCCTTTTTCGGGGCTATGCCGACGATATGCCCTTGAAATCATGGCTTGAAGAGAAGATATGGGTCCTCGAATCGAAGCTGACCGAAGAGGATGTGTACTGGGGTGCTAAGCTCGCCTGCCTGGAGATGATAAAGAACGGCGTCACGGCCTTCAACGACATGTACTGGCACTGGGAGGCAACGGCCCGGGCCGTCACCGAGATGAAGGTGCGTGGCTTCATCAGCGCCGTCTTTATCGATATGTTCGATGATGGCAAGGCCCGGGAACAGATAACACTCAATCGCGATCTCCACGCACTCTCCAAGAGGTACGAGCCCTACGCGACCTTCACCTTCGGCCCCCACGCCCTGTACACGGTATCGAAGGCAAGCCTCGAATGGATGCGCGACTTCTCCATAGACAGGAACATCCTCATTCACATGCACCTGGCGGAGACCGCCGATGAGACCCATTTCTCGCAGGAAAAGTACGGAATGTCCCCCGTGGAGTTCCTTGACTCCATCGGCCTTCTTTCCGAGCGCTACATCGGGTGCCACGGCTGTGCGCTCGATGAGGCCGACGCGGCCATCCTCAGGGATCGCGGAGCAAGGCTCGTCCACGTGCCCGTGTCCAATCTCAAGCTTGCCGTGGGAAGGGTCTTTCCCCATCGCCTTGTCGGTAAGGCAGGGATACCCTATTGTTTTGGGACCGACGGCTGCGCCTCGAACAACCACCTCGACGTCCTGGAAACGATGAAGTTTGCCTCCCTGCTCGCCAAGTTCCACACATCGGACCCGACGATGCTGCCGGCCCGGCAGACGTTCGACATGGCGACGCGCACCGCCGCCGACATCTTCCGCCTCGGCGAGTGGTCGATCAGGGAAGGCTTGAGTCCCGACATCATCCTTATCGACCTCGCAAGACCCGAGTTTGTCCCCAATTTTGACATCTATTCCGACATGGTCTATGCGGTGAACGGCTCCGCCGTCGACACGGTCATCTGCATGGGAGAGGTCCTCATGGAAAACCGTGTCGTTCCAGGCGAAGAGGAGATCATGGCAAGGGCCGCCGAGACGGCCCGTGCCCTCGTCACGAGATGATATTCGTCTGCGACGTCATGCTGGGAAAGCTTGCCCGGTACCTGAGGACACTGGGATTCGACGCCCGCTATGTGCGCCAGGGGGACGACCCGGCGTCTCTCCCCACGCCTTCCGACCGATGCATCCTCCTCACTAGAAGACAGGACAGGACGGGCCGTCCCCACACGGTCGTGATCCGCGACAACGACACCGCGAAACAGATCCTCGAGATAAAAGAGATTATAGACAGACATATCGATCCAAACGCATTCATGTCCCGCTGCCTTGACTGCAACATTTTGCTCACCGACACGGGGAGGGAGGAGATCGAGCCCTTCGTCCCGGAATACATATACCACCATCACGACCGGTTCAAGACCTGCCCGTCGTGCGGGAAGGTGTACTGGGAAGGCTCGCATGCGGAAGAAATGCGTGAGTGGGTTGAGAAGCTCATCGGCCGCACCGGTCGGTGAGCCGTCGGGTACGGGGGTATACGAGGTGAAACCGGTGAAGAGAGGATTCCCCTTTGATGAAATGATGAAGAGCCTCATGGATTTCTTCCCCGAGGAGGCAGCTCCGATCATCACCCGCATATCCCGGGGGGAGACGTCAGACCCCTTCGTGGTACTTGTCGGGACGCTTCTCAGCCTTCGGACAAAGGACGAGACGACGGAGAAGGTGATGGAGACTCTCATACCCCGCGCCGCGACCCCCCGGGCGCTCCTTGCCATCCCCGATGGAGAGCTGGAGAGGATGATCTATCCCGTGGGTTTTTACCGGAATAAGGCCAGGGTTCTCGAGGAGGTCGCCAGGACCATCATCGACAGGTACGGCGGGAGGGTCCCCGATACGATCGAAGAACTTCTTTCCATGCGGGGAATAGGCCGCAAGACGGCGAACCTCGTCGTCACCGAAGGGTACGGGAAACCGGGTATCTGCGTGGATACGCATGTCCATAGGATTTCCAACAGGCTCGGCATCGTCTCGACGAAAAATCCCCACGCTACCGAAGATGCCCTGAGACGGGTGCTGCCCGGGCAATACTGGATCGTCTACAACTCCCTGCTCGTGACCTTCGGCAAGCGGATCTGCACCCCCCTGTCGCCGAGATGCAGCGAGTGCCCCATCGAAAACCTCTGCCCGAGGGAAGGGGTCGCGAGGTCGAGATGACGGTCGGCCGCCGCAACGGTCCGTGCCCACCCATTCCCGGCGTTGACAGCCCGATACGGCGATGATATATTCAACGAGTCCCTTAAAGGCGATGGCGCGCCGTACTCCATGAAAAAGATACTCTTCTACACCCACAATATATTCACGAAGGAGAACCCTGTGGGATACAGGATCCAGCAGTATTTCCCGTATCTCGAGGAAAGGGGTTTCAAGGTCTCTCTCCTGACAACGAAGGCGGACCTCGGCACCCTGCTAAGGACCGCCTCGCGGTCCGACGTCGTCGTCGTGCAGAGGGTCCTCTTGAGCCCCATGAAGCTCTCCCTTCTCAAGATGTTCGCGAAGAAGATGGTCTACGATTTCGACGATGCCGTCATGTACGGCAGGAAGGGTGAGAGCGCAACGAGAAGGAACAGGTTCGCAGCCATCGTCAGGGCCTCGAAGGCGGTCCTCTGCGGGAACTCCTTTCTCATGGAGGAGGCGGGCAGGTACAGGGATTCCGGCATCCACTACATGCCCACCACCGTGGACATCAACGAATACCCCGTGAAGGTGCACGAAGAACGGAGGACGTTCGTCGTCGGATGGATCGGGACCAGCTCGACGCTGCGGTACCTCGACGGCATCCGGGACCTTATACTTTCCATCACCGACAGGGAAGGGATCGAATTCAGGGTTATCGCCGACAGACCTTTCGGCGTCGAGAAACGGGGGATAACCTTTCAAAGATGGAACAAGGAGCGGGAAAAGGAGATGCTCCTCGATTTCGACATGGGCATCATGCCCGCCGCGGACGACACGTGGTCCAGGGGAAAGTGCGGGCTGAAACTGATCCAGTACATGGCGATGGGCCTTCCTTCGGTCACGAACCCCGTCGGCGTCTCGAAGGAGATCGTGGCGGATGGCGTGAACGGGTTCCTGAGGACCGACCCCGTGGGATGGGACGAGGCCATAAGAGCTCTCACCTCCGACGTGGCCCTTCGCCGCCGCATCGGTGCGGCGGCGCGGCAGACAGCGGTGGAAAGGTATTCTCTGCAGACCTGGGGCAAGAGGTTCGCCAGGATCGTGGATTCGCTATGAAAGACCCCGAAGGACTAACAAACGCCAGCATAAACGGCATCGAGTGGCACCTCGAGGACAGGGGGCTCGTCGAGGTCCTGCAGCCTTTCTCCCATGGGGGAGGAGAACGAAGGCTCTACGGCACCTATCCCTTCAGGGCCGGCAGGGTGTTCGTAAAATCCTTTCTGGAAAAAGGCCTTCTCGGGGCGCTGCGGAACAGGGTGCATCCCCGGGGACGCATCGAGTATCTCATGAGCAGGAAACTCGCCTCTCTCGGGATATCGACGCCCACGTCCTACGGATACGGATCGGGACCGGGTCGCTCCTGCGTCGTCCACGAGTATATCGAGGGGGAAAGCTTCATAGACGTCTTTCACAGGTCCGGTGACCGGGAGAAGCTCATCGCGGCACTCGCACAGCTGCTCAAGGCCCTGGAGGAACACCATGTCCTGCACAACGACCTCCACCTGAACAACGTGCTTGTTTCGAAAGGCCGGCTCTACCTCATCGACCTCCACAAGATGAAGATAAAGGGCTCCTTTACCCGGACCGACGAGATCTCGAACCTCTCTCACGCCCTCGCCATGGCCTACTGGACGATGACCCCCGACGAGAAGGAAACGTTCTTCCGGCGTTACGGAAAGGACGGGATACGGGATGAGGCCGAACGGACCCTCAGGGCAATGCACATGCGATGGATCCTGAGGAAACAGCGCCGGGCCTTCGAGAACACTTCAAAGACAGGCTGGGAAGGCAAATACCTGTACGTCCTTGGCAGGCAGGACCGCGGGCGCGGCGCCTTTGTGGAGACCCTCAAGAAGGATGCAAAGGTCACCGTCGAGAGATACGCCGACCACGTGCGGAAGATATACGCCGGGAGAAGGAGGCTCAGGAGGGCATGGAAGGCGCACATCGCCCTTGTCTACCTGAACCTTCCGCTCATCCCCGACACGTTCTGCCTCGCTATGCCCGCCCTCTTCCGGCGCGGGTACATCGCCATGGAGGACCTCGGCGAGCGGGGAGAGGAGCTGGACCGCCACGTGGACAGGGTGTACGACAGGGCCTCCGACAGGCAGAGGAAGGTCCTGGCGGATTCCCTTGCGCTCTTCCTCAAGGGGGCCTTGAGGACCGGGGTCGTCCATCGCGATCTGAAGGCCTGCAATGTCTTCAGGCTGGATGACGGCACCTTTCGTTTCCTCGATGTCGAGGATATCAGCTTCCGGGAGGTGGACGGGGACGTTCTCCACAGGATGCTCCTTCAGCTCAACACCACTCTTCCCAGGAGGATCGCAACCCGGGACAGGTTGCGATTCCTCGCCAGGCTCACGTCCTCGTCGGGTCTCGACAGGAGGCAGCTGCTCGAAAAAGTGGCGCGGGACTCCGCCGGACGGGAGATCGTCTACCAGGGTGCGCACGGGTTGAAGGTCGAATCGTGGTGACCGCCTTTTTTTTACCTTTACAAAGAGGATGTTTTTTTGGTAATTTTGCAAAACATATGAAAAAATTGAAGTGTATCACTCTCCTCTTCCTGATACTGTGCCTGCCTGTCCTGATCCAAGCCCAAGAAGCCGGAAGGGTCGCCAAGGTGGAGATTACCGGCAATGAACGTGTCGACACCGCCGTCATATCCAACAACGTCAAGACGAAGGAAGGCGACGTGTACAGCCTCGACAAACTCCGCGAGGACATGAAGAACATATACAAGACGGGTTTTTTCAGCGACGTCCAGATAGACGTAAAGGACACCGACAAGGGCAAGGCCGTCACCTTCGTCGTGATCGAAAGGCCTCCCGTGAAGGACATCCTGATGACCGGCAACAAGAAGATCAAGACCGAGGATCTCAAGGACAAGCTGAAGATCAAGACCGGTACCGTTCTCAATATTGAAAAAGTCAAAGAGAGCATGGACGAGATCCGCAAGCTCTATGGCAGCAAGGGTTACTACGCCGCGAAGATCACCTACGAAATAGATTACGGTGAGAAGTACGAGGCCACGGTGAACTTCGTCATAGACGAACCGCAGCAGTCCTACGTGAGGAAGATAGCCTTCACGGGCAACAAGAATTTCAAGGACAGCAAGCTGCAGGGTTACATGCAAACCAGGGAAAAAGGCTGGTTCTCATGGTTCACGGGATCGGGCATACTCGACGAGGATGTCCTTCAGGAAGACCGCAGGAACCTGGAGGCCTTCTACCATGACAACGGCTATACCAAGGTCCACGTGGGCGCACCCGATATCCAGCTCTCCAAGGACGGCAAGAGCATCTCCATCACGATACCTGTCGAGGAGGGCGCAAAACACACGGTCGGGACCATCGATTTCGCCGGAGACATCATCTTCCCCCGGGAAGAGCTCCTTGGGAAGATCAAGACCAAGCAGGGAAAACTCTTCAGGACCACCGTTTTCTACGAGGATGTCCTCACCGTGACGGACCTCTACCAGGATAAGGGGTACGCATTTGCCGACGTCGCTCCGCTGACCACCATCGACGACGCCAACCACGTGGTCAATGTCACTTTTCAGGTCACAAAAAACCAGGAAGTGTATTTCAACAGGATAAACATCGTCGGGAACACGAGGACCCGCGACAAGGTCGTGCGCAGGGAGTTGAAGTTCGCCGAGGGCGACCGCTTCTCCATCACCGCCATCAAGGACAGCAAGAAGAAACTGAAGAACACCACGTTCTTTAAGGACACCGATTTCAAGATCGTCAAGACCGACGATCCCAGGAAGGTCAATATCGACCTCGGCATCGAGGAGAAACCCACGGGCACCTTCAGCGTCGGCGCCGGTTACAGCACGGCGGAGAAAGTGATCGTCTCCGGGGCCGTCTCGGAAGAGAACTTCCTCGGCACGGGCAGAAAGGTGGTCCTCGAGGCCGCACTCAGCAGCTACACCAACGAGTTCCGGCTCACCTATCTTGAACCGTATATCTTCGACAAGAAGCTGTCGGCGGGGACCAGTCTCTACAATTTCAGGCGCTACATGGACACGTACGATTACAAACGGACGGGGGGCAACGTATCCCTCATCAAGCCCCTTACCGATGATGTCAAGGGAACCGTCATGTACCGGCTCGAGAACATCGACGTCACGAACGTCACGACCGACGCCAGCACCTACATCAAAGAGCAGTCGGGTTCGAGCCTCACAAGCAGCATGACCTTCAGCCTCAACAAGAACACCATTGACGACGTCATGAACCCCACCAAGGGGATAAACAGCGGCATATCCACCGAGATAGCCGGCGGGCCCCTCGGAGCCGACAACAGGTACTGGGCTCTCACCGGCTTCTACGGCAGATACTTCCCCATAAACTTCTGGGACAGCTCATTCTTCGTCAAAGGTACCGCCGGAGCCATCAGGGGTTACGGCGGCGACCAGGTGCCGATCACGGAGAAGTACTACGTCGGCGGCCTCAATTCGATCCGCGGATTCAGGTATGGTGAAGCCGGGCCCATGGACGAGAACGACGAACCCGTCGGCGCGAAGAACCAGATGTACTTCAATTTCGAATGGATATTCCCCATCTACAAGCCGGCGGGCGTGAAAGGGGTCATTTTCACCGACACCGGCGCCGGTTTCGACAACTTCGACAGCCTGAGGATGCGGTCGTCGGCAGGATTCGGTATACGCTGGTTCTCTCCCATGGGTCCTATCCGCCTGGAGCTGGGATTCAACCTCAACCCCAAAGAAAACGAAAGGAAAAGTCTTTTCGATTTTGCCATCGGCACCCAATATTAGTCAGGAGGCTTTATGAAACGCTTTATCACGGTCTTTTTTGTCGTAGCCGTTCTTTTGACACCCCTTGCGGCGATGAGCCAATCCGTCAACGTCGCATACATAGACCTGCAGAAAGTGATGCTTGAATCGGACCAGGGCAAACAGATACGGGCGATCCTCACGCAGGATGCCGAGAGACTGAAAAAGAACCTCGATGGCAGGCAGGCCGAGCTCCAGAGGCTCAAAGACGCCTTTGAGAAACAGGGCGCCACCATCACGCCCGAAGCCAGGGCCGACAAGGAAAAACAGTATCAGGCAAAGCTCAAGGATTACCAGAGGCTGTACAACGACTACCAGACCGAGCTCCAGCAGAAGGACATGGAATACACCCAGAAGGTCCTCAAGGAGGTCGAAGAGGTGGTGCGCAGTCTCGGTGAACGGGAAAAGTACTCCCTCATACTCGAGAAGAGCCAGGCCGGCATCCTGTACGCGACTCCCACCATAGACATCACGAGCAAGGTGATCACACTCTTCAACCAGGCGGCCAAAAACAAACCTATCAAGTAATGATCAGGCTGAGGGATATCGCTGCCGCAGTCAAGGGAGATCTGATTGGTGACGGGGATGTCCCGATCGACGGCGTTGCCGGCATTCAGAGCGCCCGGGAAGGCCAGATCACCTTCGTCTCCCACGCAAGCTACATCAAGTATGTCGCCGGGTGCAGGGCCTCCGCCCTTATCATAGGCAAGAAGACGCCCCGTGACGACGTCCGGGGAATGAGCGTCATCATCGTGGACAACCCCGACCTCGCGTACATAGAGGTCGTGGGCATGTTCCGGAAGGAGCCCTCCCCGCCCGCCGGCATAGACCCGCGCGCCGTGGTGAGCCCCGAGGCCGAGGTCGCCGCAAGCGCTTCCGTCGGCCCCTTTGCCTGTATAGAGAGACAGGCAAGGATCGGGGAGAAGGTGACGATCTATCCCTTCTGCTATATCGGCCCCAACGTCACCATCGGCGAGGGCAGCGTCATCTATCCCCACGTCGCCATCTACCGGGACACGACGGTGGGGATGAACGTCATCATCCACGCCAACACCGTCATAGCCGCCGACGGCTTCAGCTACACCTGGGACGGGAAAAAACACGCGAAGGTCCCCCAGATCGGCTCCGTCATCATAGAGGACGATGTGGAGATCGGAGCAAACACCGCCATTGACCGCGCCGCACTTGACGCCACGGTGGTCGGCAGGGGGACGAAGATCGACAACCTCGTCCAGGTGGCCCACAATGTCACGATAGGACAGAACTCCATCATCGTCTCCCAGGTGGGCATAGCGGGCAGCGCGCGCATAGGAAACAACGTCGTCCTTGCGGGTCAGACAGGGGTCAGGGACCACGTCAGCATCGGCGACCAGGTCATGGCCGGGGGACGGACAGGGATCACGAAGGATGTTCCCGCCGGGTCTCTCATATGGGGTACCCCGCACATGCCCCACAAGGAATACATGAGGCTCCAGATGTACATAAAGAAGCTCCCCGCCCTTTTCGAGAAGATCAGGGAACTGGAGAAGAAACTCTTACCGGAGGAAGACGATGGTCGACATAAATGAGATATTGAGCCTGATGCCCCACAGATACCCCTTTCTCCTCGTGGACCGAGTCATCGAGTTCGAAGAGACAAAGAGGATCGTCGCCATAAAGAACGTGACCATCAACGAGCCTTTCTTCCAGGGTCATTTCCCGGCCAGGCCCATCATGCCCGGCGTCCTCATCCTCGAGGCCATGGCGCAGGCCGGCGGTGTCCTCGCCTTCAAGTCCTTCCCCGGCATGAAGGGTTCCGTTTTTTTTACGGGCATCGACGGGGCGCGGTTCCGCAAGCCCGTGATCCCCGGAGACCAGCTCCGGTTCGTTGTCGACGTCGTGAAGCACAGACGGGAGATCTGGGTATTCGACGCAAAGGCTTACGTCGTAGACGACGTGGTAGCCGAGGCACGCATCATGGCCATGTTAAAACAGGAATGAGGGAGACTTAAGTGATACATCCAACCGCCATCATTGACAGCAACGCCGAGATTGCAGCAGATGTCGATATCGGCCCCTATTGCATAGTGGAAGGAGGGGTTCGGATCGGGGCCGGAAGCCGCCTTGAGAGCCACGTCGTCGTCCAGGGAAACACGGTCATAGGCGAAGGATGCACCGTCAGCCCTTTCGCGTCCATCGGAGGGCCTCCACAGGACATCGGCTACAAGTACGAACCCACCCGGGTGATCATCGGCCGGAACAACACCATAAAGGAATACGTCACCATCAACCGGGGAACGATGAAGGGAGGCGGCGTCACCGAGGTGGGGGAGAATAACTTTATCATGGCATACGCTCACATCGCCCACGACTGCAAGGTGGGGAGCAATATCATCATGGCGAACGGGGCAACCCTGGCGGGTCATGTGGAGGTTTCAGACTTTGTCATTTTCAGCGGCCTCTGTGCTGTCCACCAGTTCTGCAGGGTCGGCAAGTACGCCTTCATCAGCGGCCTGACGGGGATCCCCAAGGACGTACCTCCTTTCGTCATCGCCGCCGGTGACAGGGCAAAGCTCTATGGCCTCAACCTCGTGGGCCTCGAAAGGCGCAATTTCTCCAAAGAGGAGATAATGAAGCTGAAGAAGGCGTACCGTATCCTCTTCAGGTCCGCTCTCCCTCTGAAGACGTCCCTCAAGATCATAAGGGAGGAACTTGACGGGGACAACATCGGGTACCTCATCGAGTTCATAGAATCGTCAACGAGGGGGATATGCCGGTAAACGTCGCTCTTATCGGTCTTGGCCACATGGGCCGCATCCATCTCGGCAAGCTCTGCTCCTTCGAGGATGTCCGCGTCTGCGGGGTTGTGGATGTCGACGATGCTCTCGCCGGTGAGTACGCCGAAAAATACACGGTGCCATCCTTCTCCCGTTACTCCGACGCCCTGCCCGACGCGGCCTGCGCCGTCATCGCCACACCGACCCGGTTGCACTACTCCATCGCGAAGGCATGCCTCGAACGAGGCGTGCATGTCTTCCTCGAAAAGCCCATCACCGTGCAGCCGGAAGAGGCACGTGAACTCGTCGACATGGCCGCCGCGCGAGGACTTGTCCTGCAGGTGGGCCATCTCGAAAGACTGAACCCCGCGCTCAGGCAGGCGCTTCCTCTCGTTCGGAGGCCGAGGTTCATCGAGGCCCGCAGGATCGGCCCCTTCACGGGCAGGTCCACTGACGTGGACGTCGTCCTCGACCTCATGATCCATGACATCGATCTCGTCCTGTCCCTCGTCGGCGAAGAGGTTTCCGACGTTACGGCTCACGGGGTCCCGTTCTTCACGAATCTCTCGGACGTGGCCAGCGCCCGGGTCGAATTCGCCGGCGGATGCGTCGCGAACATCACGGCGAGCCGTGTCTCCACGTTCCGCGAGCGTTCCCTCGCCATCTACGAGGAGGACAGGTACCTCTTCGTTGACCTCATGCAGGGAAAGCTGGCAAGCATTGTCAGGAAGGAAGGGGAAGAGCCTCATACGACGGAGTATACCGCCACGCAGATGGACCCCGTCAGGGACGAGCTCCTGGAGTTCGTCAGGGCCGTGGGGGGCAACTCGGCCCCCAGCGTCAGCGGAGCCGACGGCCTCCGAGCGCTGGAACTTGCAAACAGGATCCAGGACCGCATAGCGGGACAGGGTACAGGCCATCGATAAAAAGATATTCATATCGACGGGTGAGTTGTCCGGGGAGGTTCATGCCCGTCATCTCGTCGAATCCCTCAGCAAAACGGCAGACCTTCACATAACCGCCATGGGTTCGAACAGGCTCGCCGCCGCCGGTGTCAGGGTTGTCCGGGATTACCGGGACATCTCCGTGACAGGCCTCAGCGAGGTGCTCTCCCACGCGGGGAACATCAGGAAGGCCTTCGGTGCCGTCAAGTCTCATATCAGGACTGAGCGGCCGGACCTCGTTGTCCTCGTCGATTTCCCTGGATTCAACATGAGGATAGCCTCCTTCGCCCGGTCCCTCCGTATTCCCGTCGTATACTTCATCCCGCCGCAGGTCTGGGCCTGGAAGCGGGGGCGCCTCAAAGGGATCCGGAAATATGTTGACATGGTCATCTGCATCCTTCCCTTCGAGGAAGACCTGTATGCGAAGGCAGGGGTTCCGGCGGTCTACATCGGCCACCCTTTTGCCGAGACCGTGCGGCCCTCTCTCACCCGTGACGAGTTCCTTGCGAAGGCGGGGGTCCCCGGGGGCAAGCCCATCCTGACCGTTATGCCCGGAAGCAGACGGAACGAGATAAGGCGGCATATGCCCGTCCTCGCGCAGACGCTGGCCATCATGCGCCGGAACATCCCCGACCTCACCGTCCTTCTGCCCCTCGCGGACAATATCGACGAGGCGGTCGTCACGCCTTTCCTTCGGGGCGACCATGGGGTTGCCGTCCTGAAAGGGGATTCGCACAACGCACTGGCCTACTGCGACGCCGCCATAGTCGCCTCCGGCAGTGCGACCCTGGAGGCGGCCCTTCTCGGGTCACCTACCGCCATCATCTACCGCATATCCCGGCTCTCTTACGCCATCGCTCGCCTCATTGTCCACGTCGATTTCATCGGTCTTCCCAACATCGTTGCCGGCAAGGAGGTCTTTCCGGAGTTCATTCAGCACCTCGATCCCGAAACCATTGCCAGGAAGGCTCTTTCTATGATAGATAAAGGAAGACGGGACGTTGCGGGCGAACTGGGATCGATCGTCGACAAACTGAGGAAACAGGATTCATACCGGTTGGCCGCCAACGCCATATTACACTTTCTCGAGAGAACATGAACCTCTACCTGAGACTTCTCAAATTTGCGTACCCTTACAAAACAAAGCTCATCCTCGCCATGATCTTCATGTCCCTGTGCTCCGGTGCCCAGAGCTTCAGCGCCTACCTCGTCAAGCCCGTCCTCGACTCCATATTCTTCGAGAAGGACATGACGAAGCTTTATATCATGCCCGCCGCGGTCATCCTTCTGTTCCTGATCAAAGGCAGCTTCGAGTACGTTCAGGGCTATTTCATGGGTTATGTCGGCCAGAGGGTGGTCACAGACATCAGGAACCTTGTCTTCTACAACATGCAGAGGCAACCCCTCTCCTTCTTCGACAAAACACCTACGGGTTCGAACATCTCCCGGATAGTGAACGATGTCTCCCTCGTCCAGAGCACCGTCTCCGATTCCGTCGCGGCCGTCCTCAAAGACGCCTTCACCATCATCGGGCTTGTCATCGTCGCCTTCCGCATGGAATGGAAACTGACGCTGATCGCCTTCCTTATCCTGCCCTTCTCCATCTACCCCATCGTCGCCTTCGGCAAGAAGCTCAGGAAGATAGGGCTCAATATCCAGCAGTATCTGGCGCGTCTTACCAGCTTCCTCCATGAGACCATCACCGGCCAGAGGATCGTCAAGGCCTTCTCCATGGAGGAATATGAGAACAAGAGGTTCACCGCGGAGAACGAAACACTCTTCAGGATCTCCATGAAACGCACGAAGATCCGGGCTTTGTCCCACCCCGTGATGGAGGTCATCGGCGGGATTGCCGTCGGTGTCGTGATCTGGTACGGCGGACGGGAGGTCATCCTGGGAAATTCCACCCCCGGTACCTTCTTCGCCTTCATGGCATCCCTCATCATGCTCTACGAACCCATCAAGAAGATCAACAAGGAAAACCACAACGTCCAGCAGGGGCTCGCCGCAAGCGAGCGCGTCTTCGAGATCATCGACAGGCAGCCGGAGGTCATGGAAAAACCTGACGCCGTCGAGCTTGAAAAGGTCGAGGGCGTCATAGAGTTCGAGGACGTTTCTTTCCGGTACGATGAGAAGATGGTTCTCAACAACGTTGACCTCAAGATAGAGAAGAACGAGGTGATCGCCGTGGTCGGCAAGAGCGGAGTGGGAAAGACAACCCTCGTCAACCTGCTCCCCAGGTTCTACGACGTAACCCAGGGCCTCATCAGGGTCGACGGCACCGATATCCGCGACGTCACTCTCGATTCCCTCAGAAGGAATATCGCCCTCGTCACGCAGGACGTCATCCTTTTCAACGATACGATCCGGAGCAACATCGCCTACGGGGTCGAGCCCGACGAAGAGCGGCTTTTCGAAGCAACCCGGATGGCCTTCGCCCATGATTTTATCCTCAAGCTCCCCAGGGGGTACGACACCGTCGTCGGCGAGAAAGGGGTGCGTCTTTCCGGCGGCCAGAAACAGCGCATCGCCATAGCCAGGGCCCTTTACAAGAATGCGCCCATCCTCATCCTCGATGAGGCGACGAGTTCCCTGGACGCCCAATCAGAGATAGAGGTCCAGAGGGCCCTCGAGAACCTCATGAAAGGGAGGACGACGATAATCATCGCCCACAGGCTCTCCACGATCATCAATGCCCACCGGATCATCGTCATCGACAAGGGTATGATAGTCCAGGAAGGTACCCACGGGTCGCTCATCGAGCAGGAAGGACCCTACAGGAAGCTCTACGAGATCCAGTTCCGTGAAGGGGCCCGCAAGAAGGTCATCCCCCTGGGAAAGAAACGCTGATGAAGAAGAAGATCAAATCCTTTCTGATGCTGCACGTCATGCCTCCCATGGTATTCGTGTTCCTGACGGCGCTGAGATTCACACTGCGCATCGAACACGTGAACCGGCCGCCCGAAGAGGCATGGGGGAACCTCCACAACTATATCGTCTGTTTCTGGCACGGCAGGCTCCTTATGATGCCCTTCGCGAAGAAGGGCGGAGGGGGCAAGGTCCTCATCAGCCGCCACCGGGACGGGGAGTTCATCGCCAGGATAGTGAACTACTTCGGGATCGGCACCGTCCGCGGCTCCTACAGAAAGGGCAGCGTCTCCTCGCTCAGGGAGATCCTCCACGACCTCAAGAACAATATCGATATCGCCATCACCCCTGACGGCCCCAAGGGGCCGCGCTTTACCGTGAAGAAAGGCATCGTGGAACTCGCACGGCTCTCCGGCAAGGCGCTCCTCCCTGTCAGCTACGGTGCACGTAAAAAAAAACCTTTCATTCCTGGGACCGCTTCATACTCCCCTACCCTTTCTCCCGGGTTGTCTTTCTCTGGGGAGACCCTATCCCTGTAACCCGTGACCTCGACGCTGAAGAGATCGAGAACACGCGCCTCAAGCTCGAGGCGACGCTTGTCCAACTGACCCAAAGAGCGGAAGAAGCGGCATGTGGAAAGTGATCTACAACCTGCTCACCCTGTGCGTCCTGCCCGTCTTCATCGTCATCGGCCTCACAAATGCGAAGATGAGGAAGAATTTCCGCGAGCGTCTTCTCCCTCGGGTGGAAGGCACGCCGAATGAGGGGGCGTGGATGATCCACGGGGCGTCGATAGGAGAGGCCATTATCGCCGAGGGCGTGGCCGACTACCTCGCGATCAACGGTGGTCCGGCCGGTTTTCTCTTCACCGCCAACACATCCTATGCGCAGCAAATGCTCGAAAGGAAAGAGGGCTCCAGGGAAGGCAGGAAGGTGGCATCCCTCCCCTTCGACCTTCGCTTCTCCGTGCGCCGTTTCCTCAACCACCACAGGCCATCGGTCATCATCATCGTGGAGACGGAGATCTGGCCCAACCTGATCTGGGAGGCCAAAAAGCGCGGCATCCCGGTCGTCATCGTCAACGGACGCATATCGGACAACACCCTCGCGACCTACCGGAGATTGTCCGTCTTCATGAGGGCGGCCCTGGCCGGGATGGACGCTGTCATCGCGCAGTCCGCAGAACACAGACGGCGTTTCATCACCATCGGCATGGCCCCGGAGCGGGTCTTCACAACGGGCAACATCAAGTATTACCGCCCCGTCACGGGGAACACCTCCGGCACCCTGGAGCGTGAGAGGATCATCGTCATCGGCAGCGTAAAAGAAAAGGAGCTTGACGAGATCTACAGGGCAGTCAAGCTCCTCAAGTCCGATCTCCCCGATCACAGGATATTCATAGCGCCCAGGGAGCTCCATCTGGCCGTCACTATAGAGGAGAAGCTTTCGAAGACTTACAGGACTGCACGGTATTCCCGGATGAAGGAAGACAGGGGGGAAGAGGGTGCCGATATCGTGATCGTCGACACCGTGGGCGACCTCATGGGGATCTACGCGAGAAGCATCGCCGCCTTCGTCGGCGGGTCCCTTGCACCCTACGGTGGACAGAACATGCTCGAGCCCCTCTTCGTGGGCACACCCGTACTGTTCGGACCGCACACGGAGAACTTCCACGACATCTCTGCATCCATCCTCGAAAGAAAGGCAGGTTTCCTTGTGGAAACGGCCGACGACATACACCGCACGGTGATGAGGCTGGTCACTGATAATGATCTTTATGAGTCCACACGGCAGGCCGGTTTCGCGATCGTCGCCGACCAGCAACACGTGATGGATGAGACAGCGCGGATCATAAGGGGCCTCTTTGGCGGGCCTCAGAGCGGGAAAGAGGGCTGAGAATGGAATCCTTTGACAGGCTCGTACGGCTGATGGAGAAACTCAGGAGCGACGAGGGATGCCCCTGGGACCGCAGACAGAAGGTCTCCGCCTTCAAGACCTTCATGCTCGAGGAGGTCTACGAGATCATCGAGGCCATAGAGAAAGACAGTATGGATGAGCTCAAGGAAGAGCTCGGGGACCTTCTCTTCCATATCGTCTTCATCGCGCAGATATGCAGGGAACGCAACATCTTCGACATCAACGACGTCATCGAGAACGTCTACAACAAGATGTACCATCGCCATCCCCATGTCTTCCGCAAAGAGGTGCTCGACGCTCCCATCGAGGTGAAGTGGGAAGACCTGAAGAGGGAAGAGAAGAAGGATGATGATTACTCGCTTCTCGCGAATATCCCCCCGGCCATGCCCGCCCTGCTGAGGGCATATGTCATGACGAAGAGGGCTGCGAAAGTCGGGTTCGACTGGCAGAAGGTCGAGGACGTGTACGACAAGATGTACGAGGAGATCGCCGAGCTGAAGGCAGCCGAGGCGGCAGGCGATCCGGAGCGGGTCAGGGAGGAGGTGGGTGACCTGCTCTTCACCATCGTCAATATCGCCCGGTTCCTGTCGGTGGACCCCGAAGACGCGCTGCGGGCAACCTCGGACAAGTTCACTCGAAGGTTCAGCTACATAGAGAACAATACGGATATCCGGAATTCTGATGCCGACACGATGGACAAACTATGGAATGACAGTAAATCTCTGGAGGATAAGGGCAAATAGCCCCTTACTCATTCAGCTTTCATTACATTTGCCGCCTGTGGACCTTTCGGCCCCTTCACGATCTCGAATTCGACCTTCTCGCCGGTCTTGAGAGATTTGAAACCATCCTGCTGGATCGCGGAAAAGTGGACGAACACGTCCTCGCCGCCATCCTGTTCGATGAAACCGTACCCCTTGGAATCGTTGAACCATTTCACCTTACCTACTGGCATGCCGCGTGACTCCTTTCTTTGATAATATTAAGCATTTGTGCTTTTAAGCAATATTATTCCTAATAAAAATGGCTGTCAAGCGAAATTTATCGGTATCCTTTGATATTATACGGGAAATTGCGTTCCGGAGGCCTTAAGCCTACCTCACCGTGAACCCCACCGAATCCATGACGCTGCCATCGCGATCGACGATGGAGAGGATGTAGTCGCCCCGCCTCGGCTCCCAGAGGAAAAGCGGTGTGTCGGAACCCGCTTCGGCATCGTTGAGGACCCATCTCAAGCGCCTCGATCGGGGCTCGAAGCGCATGGCGACCCGTTGGAGCGCCTCGGGGATGTCGGGATCGATGGTGATGAGGGTTCCTTCCGGAGGGTAAACGATGCGAGGTTTCTCATGGGCAACCTGCACCCGCACGACCTGAGCCGGCTCGGTGCCCTCGATGAAGAACTCCTCCCGCGGGGCCTCGATATCCGCTTCGAAACGCACCCTGGCAGCGGTGACGCCCCGCGGGCGGTACGGTTCCGTCGACGGCACCGTACCGTGGAGGAAGTTCATCACCTCGAGCCACAGGGGCGCCGCCCCGCTGATACCGCTGACATCACGCATCGGCTCTCCCGAGAAGTTGCCGACCCACACACCAACGGTGTAGCGGCGGGAAAAGCCTATGCACCAGTTATCACGCATGTCCTTGCTGGTCCCCGTCTTGACCGCCGTAAAGTAGCGCGTGGCGAGAGGGTTCTCAAGGCCGAACGTGGCTGCACGAGACTCCCTGTCGGACAGTATCCGGGTAACAATGTACGATGCCCTCTCGTCCATGACGCGGCTACCAGCAGTGGCGGCGCCATCGAAGGTCAGCTTCATCCCTGTACGCCGTCCTCCCCGCGCCAGCGCGAGATATGCCCCGACAAGCTCATAGAGCTCGACATCCGCGGACCCGAGAGCGATGGAATACCCGTAGAACTCCGGCTCCTCCCTGATGCTCTCGAACCCCAGGTCCTTGAGCCTCTCGACGAAAGGCTCGAGGCCCGTCACGAGAAGGGTCTTGACGGCAGGCACATTGAGGGACGACGCAAGGGCGCACCTCACACTCACGGTGCCGCGGAACTGGTTGTCATAATTCTGCGGCACGTAGAGCCCTGTCGGGGTCATTATGGCAAGGGGGGTGTCTTCGAGAAGGGATGACGCAGTGAGGTAACCCTTCTCGATGGCGAGACCGTAAAGGAAAGGCTTCAGCGTCGAACCTGCCTGCCTTCTGGCCCGAATGCCGTCCATGAAGGGAGCGCTCGATGTGCTCCCGCTGTTCCCGACGTAGGCGAGGATCTCCCCCGTATCGTTATCGACCACCATGACGGCCCCGTCCGCCACGTTCCGTCCACGCAGCGCGGCAAGGTTGTCCCTGAGCGCATCGAGGGCAAACCTCTGGAGACGTCCGTCGAGGGTCGTCGCAACTCTCATCATTCCCCCGGAGATGAGCATGCGTGCCACGTGAGGCGCGAGCGAGACATCGAAGGCTATGCGGTACGCCGATGCCAGGGCATCCGCCGTCTTCCTTTCCACCTCCTCTCGGGTCATCCTCATGCCGGCCCTCTCGGCCAGGCGCCAGGACCTCGCGGCCACCTTTTCCCGCGGCGCGTTGGGCGATGTTATGAGGGAGGCCAGGACGACGGATTCCGTCTGGGTGAGGCCCGACGGTTCCTTTCCGAAAAGACCCTTCGACGCCGCTCTGACACCCTGGAGTTCTCCGCGGTAGTATATGAGATTGATGTAGGCCTCGAGTATCTCCTGCTTTGTCCAGGAACGTTCCAGGGCAAGGGCGGTGATGATCTGCCGCCATTTCTGACCGAGGTCCCTGCGCAGCCCTTTTGGTCTTAAGCCCCTGTCCACAATGGAAGCAACCTGCATCGAGATGGTGCTGGCGCCTCGAAGCCTTCCACCCGCGGCCCCGCGCACGAGGGCGGAGATGAAGGCGAAAGGGTCCACGCCGTGATGACTGAAGAAACGGCGGTCCTCAACAAGGATGACGGTGGATAGAAAGGATGGCGAGACCTCGGCAAGACGGGTCCATTCCAGCCGCCTGCCGCTGTCATCGGTCCTCAACGTATGGATGACCTCGCCGTGACGATCGAGAAGCACGGCATCGGAGGTGCGATAGGAAGCTTTAAGTACCTGAAAGGACCCTGTGTCTGTTTTCCTTACCGACCGGACCGCAGCAAGGAGCCCGGCTGCACCGAGACACAGGAGGACGAGCGCCGCGACGGCACATACCTTCCTCGTGCCTCCCTGTCGTCTGAAAAACATCCTGCTACTTCCTTACCTCCACGGGCGGGTTCGGTATCTCTCCGAACATCTCCGGCGCATAGAGTGCCTCCACCCGTGTCTCCGGCAAGCGGAACACGCCGTCATTGTTGAGTCTCACACTGTACTCAACGGTCCACTTTCCGCGGGGGACGAATTCATAGTATACCCTTAACGCTTCGAAAGACCGTTCGCGGTAGGCCTCCCACGCCCATCCCCGCTGACGTCCCTGGCGGGAAAGCAGGGCCGAATCCTGACCGAGGCCGCTCCCCAGGATAGCAGCGCCCGATGGAATGGGATCGCTGACGACAACCCAGGTCATGTCGGCACGGGCGTCGATCTCCAGCCGCACACGCATCACGTCGCCGCGCGTCCAGGCATCCGGTGACCTGCGCTCCACCGCCGTTACCGTCTTCTTTATGGTGTAGCCCGACGCCAGAGGGCCTTTCAGCGGAACTGCCGCCAGGCTTTGCACGCTCGCCCAGGGCCTTCCCTCGCCACTGTGGTCGATCGTGAGGGTGCTCTTCCTCGCGGGCCAGGGCAACACGAGACTGCCTCCCTTCGCACTGTCAGTCCAGGAAACGGTGCCCTGCTTTCCTCCCAGGGTGATGGAAGAGGCGCCCTTCACGACGGCTGACTCATACTTACGCGAGAACTTCTGAAGCGCGAGCACCCCCCAGGCGTTTGCCGTCGTCGTGTCCCAGCGACCCCTCTTCATCCTCGAGACCAGTCCCCGGGCGATCCTGGGCACGTCCTCTCCCCAGGCGCCCATATCCATGGACGCGATGAGCGTGCGGGCGCAGTTGAGGTCCGTGGACACCATGAGCCACCAGAGCTGGTCCGACCTCTCCGTGGAGAGCCCCATCACGGTCCCCTGCAGATTGACACGGCCCCTGAGAATCTGAGCCGCCTTCTTGAGGTTTCCTTCCGCGTTGGCTATTCCCCGCGTGCGCCGAAGGACATCTATCCAGTCAAGCACGGCCGACGTGGGCCACAGGTTGGGCTCGATATCAATCGTGGTCAAGAGCTGGGCGCTGGCCTGTCCATGCCGCGCGAGAGCGGCGACGGCCGCTATCTTCCTGACAGAAAGGTCGGGCGCCTCAAGCGCGGAATGTCTCACGACCTTCCCCTCCACAAACCCTTTCAGGCCCCGGACCATCCCGGCCCGGACATTCTGCGGTATCTCATACCCGGACTCGCTGCTTATGGAAAGAAGATAGGAGGTCAGGACATCGCTGCCGCGCCTCATGAGAGGGAAGTACTTCGCAAGGCCGTCGCCGTCGAGATAGGCGGGAGCCTGGGCCATGATGTCCTTCCACATCTCGCGGTCCTGAAGGGCCACCGCCTTCGATACCTTCTGCTCGAGGCAGACGTAAGGATAGCGGCCCATGTACTCGATAACGCCGCCAAGCCCCTCGGAGAGCCTGGGCTTCAAGGTCACGGCAATGCCCCCGCGGTCCGGTTCGGCAGCCGCAGGTCGCTCAACATCCATTTTCAGGGCGTCCTTCACCTGCGTGAGTGTGGCTTGCATAACCCTCACGCTCACTGCCGGCACCACCGTCTGGGTGGCCTTCAGCTCGTCCCGCGCGTCTCCGGAAGCCTCCCGTGCCGATACCTCGTAATCGAGTTTCGCGGCGCCGGATGGCACGATAACCTGCCAGGCCGCCTCCCGGGCCTCCCCCGCGGGAATGGCAAGCGACAGGGGCGCGAACGACTGCGGGGCCTTGCCCCCGCGAAGCTTCACGTTCACCTCCACGTCCATATTCCGCGTCGACGCGTTGCGCACCGTGAATCCCGCGGTAAAACGGTCGCCTTCCCGAACAAGTCCGGGCAGGCCCGAAAGGACCATGAGGTCCTGGGTGGTCCGTATCGTCTCCGCCCCGGTCCCGAAAAGATCGCTCCCGGAACTCGCTATCGCCACCACCTTGAAGGATGTGAGGGAATCATTGAGATCGAAGGCAACGTCCGCCTCACCGCTATCGTCGAGCGGTATTGCGCTCTTCCAGTACACGAGCGTATCGAAAAGCTCCCGCGTCAACTGTTTCCCGCCGCCTCCCCCGTGAGGGAGGGCCTTGCGCCCAAAATGGCGTTTGCCGATGACCATCATCTGTGAGGTGGCCGTCGACATCTCGTAGCCCTTCCGGCGCATCATCGCCTCGAGAAGCCCCCAGCTCAGGTTCGGCTTGAGTTCGAGGAGCCCCTCATCAACAACGGCCAGGGCGGCCTCGGAACCCTTCGGCGGAGCGGAACCGTCGGGAACCCGCACCGAGATGCGGGCCTTCACCTTCTGTCTGACCCCGTACGTTTTCCTGTCCGTCTCGACCTTCACCTTGAGGGCATGGGGCTTTAGACCCACCCTCACCTCTGCAATGCCAAGCCGGTAGGCCGGTTTCCCGGGATCGAAGGACGCGGTGGGCTGAGTGCCTGCCAGCCGTCCCCGGATCACGAGCGCCGATACGAAGACGTTCGGCACGTAATTCGGCTTCACGGGGATATCTATAACAGGGTTCTCCCGGGACACCTTTCTTATATAGGCGTCCATGACCCCTTCGCGCTCGACGGTCACAAGGGCCGTCGCCGCGCGGAAAGGCATTCGCACCTCGAAACTCATCGTTTCACCAGGGTCTACCTGCCGCCGGAGGGGTACAAGGTCGATGCGGTCGTCGTTGCGCGCCTCATACCATGTATCATCCTTGCCGTAGACCGTGACCTCCCTGTTTGTCGAGGACACGTTCCCCCGGGAGTCCTTTGCCTCGGCCTGGATGACTATCCTTCCCGTTGCGGGCGCCTTGCCTCCGCAGTAGAGAATGCCGTTGACGTCGGTCTTTCCCCTGCAGTGTTCCCCTATCTCCTTCGTTTCCGTGGTGTTGTCGAAGGCGTAGAAACCACCCGTTATCCTGCGTCTGTGAGAGTACGTGGAGCGCTTGAAAACCCTGACGGTGACCTCCGACCCCGGTTGAGGCTTCCCCTTGAGATCGAGTACGACCACCTGGTACTTCAGGGTTTCCGCCGGCCAATCCCCGCTCGCGAAGATCCCTGTATGAAGCATCGAGGGATAGAGAGGTGTCCTCGCCGACGATGTCTGGACTTCCCCGTTGGGGTCCCTGAACTCGAGTTCGCTCAGTATCTCCCTGGGCACGTCCGACGGCGGGAGGTCTCCAATGGTCGTCCGCGCCGTCCCGTTCCTGTCGAGGTTCAGCTCAACCGTTTTGAGGTGTACCCGCGGCCGTCCGAACCTGTCCGTCCTCACCCGCTCGGAGCCTTCCCCGGCTTCATCGTCCTCAGAGGCGTCATCTTCGGCAAAGCGATCACCGGTCTCGCCGAGCTTTTCCGTACCCGTCTTCACCCGACCCGTGGAAAAAATGAAGTCCTCGTAATCGCCGAAGGAAATGTGCTTCTGTTCCATTTGGGAGCGGATCTTCACGGGATGGTCAGCGGCCGCCCCGCCTGAAAGATACCTCACGTCAACGTCAAGATCAACGGAACGGGTATCGATGGCGTGTTCCTTCGGGCCGCGGATGAAGCCGCGCATGAGGGGGACCCGGAACTGTTCCACCCTGAAAGACCCCGAGAGCTCTCCCGTGGTCTCCCGCTTGCCCGCCAGAGGCGCCCTGCGGAGATAGACATTGTAGGTGCCGAGCTTCGCCGCGAGTGGTATCTTCCACGTGTTCTCAGCGGTGCCGTTCCCTTTCCACGTGAGGCCGAGCGTATATTTCTCCTCGCTCCCCACGTGCACGATCACGGCCTCACTGATGCTCCTGATGTCGGGGGGCACGGAAAGACCTTCCATTGTGCGCTGCCGGACAAAATGCTTCATGTGCACCGTCTCCCCCGCGCGCAGAAGGGTCCGGTCGAAGACGGTGTGGGCAATGAGGGGTTCCCTGCGACCGTCGTCATGATCGCCGGGCAGATTGAAGCGCCAGGACTCGATGCCCTCATCCCAGCTGGAATGGGTGAAGGTCATGTCCTTGCCACTGCGGGCAAACACGAAAAGCCCCCCTGTCATGCCCGACAACGCCCGCGAGTATTCGTAGTAAAGGTCCTTCTCCTCCTTCGCGCGCCGGCATTGAGGGAGGTTTCCCGCACCGGGAAGGGGTTTCGCTATCCTGGCGATGCCCTTCTCATCGGACCTGCCCTGCCAGACAAGGCCGCCTTTGCAGTCCCTGAGGGTGACGGCCGCGTCGGGCACCGGTTCACCACTGTCAAGGGCCGTCACAAACACCAGCGAAGACTCCCGGCCCCACTTGAAATGAGCCGCCATGTTCGTCACCAGGGCGGCCGTAGGTACGTATACCGGGCCCGGCTTTTCGAGGAGTCTTTGCCCGAGCATGAGGCTCTCTATCTCGACAACGTAGAAACCGGGTTCGCGAAGCGGTATGCCTATCACCTCGAACTCCTTCGTCCCCCCCGGCCTCGGTATCGAAACGACACTGCTGCTCGAGGTTCCCTTCAGGACCGACCTTTCACGCGGGGAGGCGGCGAGCTTGTGGAGCCACGCTATGATCGACGCATCCGCATCTTCAGCCGTCTTGTGGATACCCCCCTTCATCTCTCCCGGCACGGAAACCTTTCCGGCCTCCCGGGCCTGACCCTTCGGGGCCGGCTGGCCGGCACTGTCCTTCCTGTCGACCTGTCCCGGCTTACCCGTCTCGTCCCCTCTCGCCAGCCAGGTCTCTATCTCCCCCTCGATGTTGCGCACCGTGACGGGCAGAATGGCCTCCTTACCGGACTCGACAACTCCAAAACGGTCGGGAAACTTGGCAAGTGCAGGGTAGGTGTGGGTCCGGACAGGAAGGGGAAACTTGTCCGCGTTCGCGAGAGAACGTCCGGAAATATCCCTGAGGCCCACCGGCAGATGTACGTTCAGGAGACTCTTCTCCGGAAAAGGCCCCTGGAATGTGATATACGTGATGTCGCTTTCGCCGTCCTCGTCTATCACCGGCTTCCAGGCCTTTCCTTTCGCGGCTTCCTTGCCCGTCGCTATCGTGATCTTCGCCGCATCCTTCTTCGATATCGGGGCAGAGAAGATGAGCCGCATCGGCGACAATGGTATGCACCCTCCCTGGGGCTTTTCCTTCATGCAGCGGAACCTCGCGGTGAAAGGCCCGCGGGCACGGTAGGAGAGGACCTGGTCCTTTGTCGTTGCCACCCCGCTCTTCGACGCCACACCCCTGCCCCAGACGATCTTCACGTGCGCCTTTGGGGGAAACGTCTGCCTGCACTGGAAGAGGACGGCATTCTCCTCCTCCTTCTTCGAGACACCCATGTCAAGAAGCAGCTTCTTTCGCTCTTCTCCGGTTATGAGCCGTATGCCGACCCGCTCACGCACACCTTCGATGGAACAGGAAACGTTCTTCACGATCGATGTCTCTGTGGCCGGCGCATCGAGCCGAAAAAGGAACGTCTGGCCTTCCTCCACCTCGTTGCCATCCGCCCAGGGTTCCGATTCGCGGACCGAAGGCCCCCCGGTGTTGAACGTAAAGGTCCTTTTGCCCGTAACCGGTGTTCCCGCAAGGGTTTTCAGGCTCTGTTTCAGGGCAAATGTGCAGGACATTCCGGCAGGGAGCGTCTTCTCAAAGTCGTAGGACCAGTTCTTCCCGTCGATCCAGCGGCCCTGTCCCTTCCCGGCGCACTGCACCGCAAAGGGCTCTGCCGGGCGAGGGTCGCCGAATGCCACCATCTGTTCCGAGAACCGGACCGTCACCTGTCGGATGTCCTTGACCGAACCTTCCGGCGAGAACAGTTCCACGGAGGCACCGGCGGCATAGCCGCCTAAGGTGAACCACACAACCACAGCGAAGACAACACAAAGGATGTTTCTCATCATACCCTTATCCTCCCCTGGGAACTCGAAAGAACGACGGACGACCCTCGTTCATCCATCAATACTATAAGAAAGGATGGGCCTTTTCAAGAAAGAAACCGAACGACAGGGAAGGCGGGGAAGGCCTGTTCCTCACCCCAGTTCCTTCCCCGTGCTGGACATGCTCAGCGTGCAGTGCTTTATGCCCTTGATGGCCTTGAGCATCTCCGCCAACCGGCGTACCTCGTCCGGTTCTCCCCTCACGGCGACTATCTCGAGGCAATTGTTGTGGTCGAGATGGACGTGCTGCGTGGATATGATGGTGTGCTGGTAATCATGCTGAAGGTCCGTCACCTTGTTCAGAAGCTCCCGATGATGATGGTCGTATATGAGCGTTATCGCCCCGGCAATCTCTTGCCCGACCTCCCACTCCTTCGCTATGAGCTCCTGCCGTATCAGGTCCCGGAGTGCCTCAGAGCGGTTGGAGTAGTTCTTCTCCCTGATAAGCTCGTCGAACTTCCTGAGCAGGTCCCCGTCAAGTGAAACCCCGAATCGCACCAATCCAGCCATGGTCACCTCCTTGTGTCACGTTCAAGATGGAGAGTAGCACAAGGAGAATTGGCTGTCAATTGGTTCAAAGGAAGAGGGGGAAAGGGGGTAAAGAGGGCGGGAGGATGGGAAGGAATTGTGAGCGGATAGGAGGAGGATAGGAGAAGAAATAGGACGAATAGGAGAATTAGGACCTATAGGACAGGATAGGACTTATAGGACTATCGAAGTGCAATTGCCGGCCGCAAGGAACGATCGATCCCGTCCTATTGGTCCTAAGCGTCCTATTGGTCCTATTGGTCTTATAGGTCCTATTCTCCTATTCGTCCTATTCCCCCTCTTCCGTCCTCTCTCGCCCTGCCCTCTGCCCCGGTCCCTGCCCACCTCCATTTATCCTTTGAGAAAAGCGCGCAACCTCCGTATAATGTTCGCATGGGCAAGGTATATCTCGTGGGCGCGGGCCCCGGAGACATGAAGCTTATCACTATGAGAGGTCTCGAGCTTATCCGCCAGGCCGATGTGATCATCTATGACAACCTCGTGAACAAGGGCCTCCTTGAGTACGCCCGCGCCGGCGCGGAGATCATATACGCCGGCAAGAAGGCATCCCGGCACGAACTTCCTCAGAAAGACATCAATGCCCTCCTTGCCGAGAAGGCCCGACAGGGCCACGTCGTCGTTCGTTTGAAGGGCGGCGACCCTTTTATCTTCGGGCGGGGAGGCGAAGAAGCGGAACACCTTGCCGATATCGGTGTTCCCTTCGAGATCGTTCCCGGCGTTACCTCGGCCATCTCCGCCCCCGCCTATGCCGGCATACCGCTCACACACCGGGACTACGCCTCCACCGTTGTCTTCATAACAGGCCACGAGGATGAGAAGAAACCAGCCTCCACCATCAACTGGCACGAGCTGGCAACGGGACCGGACACCCTCGTCTTCCTCATGGGCATGAAGAACCTTCACAAGATCACAAAAAGGCTCGTATTTGAAGGCAAGGACCCCGCTACCCCGGCCTGCGTCGTCCGCTCGGGAACCCTGCCGGCCCAGAAGGTGGTCTGCGCAACACTCGCCACAATCTCCGAGCAGGTGCGCAGGATGCGGCTCGCTCCGCCAGGGATCATCGTGGTCGGCGACGTTATCCGCTTGAGGGAAAAGCTGAGCTGGTTCGAGCGGAAACCTCTCTTCGGCAAGAAGGTCGCGGTGACACGCTCGGCACACCAGTCACGCAGGTTCGGCGAACTCCTCGCTGACAGGGGCGCAGAACCCGTCTATCTCCCAACCATCGATATCGAGCCCATCGTCCCCAATTCCCGGCTTCGCTCCGCCATAGACAGGATATCGTCCTATGACGCCATCATCTTCACGAGCGTGAACGGGGCTTCCATATTCTTCGCGCACCTCAGAGGCTCGGGCAGGGACGCCCGGGCCCTGAGCGGGCTTACCATCATTGCCATAGGAGGGGCAACGGCCGCGCATCTTGCCGTGTATGGCGTGCAGGCGGACCTTGTTCCGGAAAAGTTCACATCCGAGGGAGTTGTCTCCATCCTTGAGGCCTACGGCGTCTCAGGAAGGAATTTCCTCATTCCCCGCGCCGAAGAAGCCCGCGACGTGATCACTCGATACATACGGGCAAACGGCGGGAGCTGCAGTGTCGTGCCCATCTACAGGGCGACGATACCGCTGCCCGCCGCGTCGGTACCCGAAGATCTCGATATCATCACCTTCACCAGCTCTTCCACGGCCAGCAATTTCATTATGCTCTATGGAAAGGAAACACTGAAGAACAGGGTCATCGCTTCAATAGGCCCTGTAACGACGGCAACCCTGACAAAGTCTGGCATCAATGTTGATATCGAAGCGCAACAATCCGATATTCCGGGATTGCTGAATGCTATCGAATCCTATTTCCAGCCTTCAGCAAGAGGTGCCAGGGCCTAAGGAGCGGTTCCTCGTTACCTGTACCTTGACGCGAGGACGGAACGGACGTATCCGTCCATATTGATGATCTTGTGCCTGGCGGGATCATATGTAACGGTGCTCCCGCTTTCGTTGTTCACAAGAATGAGCGCTTCTCCCCGCGGCACCCTCTGAAGCCCGAGGAATGTGACGTTCTCCTTTCGATTGCCTTCCATCCCCATCCTCCCTGGTCTTGAGAACCTCCGGGTCACCCGAGAGGAGCACCATGGCGTTCCCGGCCCGCGCAATAGCTCATAACGCCGCAGGCGACACCCGTGTCCCATCCGACCTTTAGTCGGGCAATGAAACACAGGAGCTGCAGTAGTCGCTCCTCATGCTGCAGAAGGGCGGGAACTCCACAGGTTGCTCGTCCTTCATGGCGAGAACACAGATAACCTGCCCCCGCCCCTGGAGCATCCTCGCTTCGTTATGGTCCACCCATTTCGTCCTGCCATTCGTCAAAGACA
The DNA here is from genome assembly GCA_002067235.1 of Syntrophorhabdus sp. PtaB.Bin047. Lineage (GTDB taxonomy): Bacteria > Desulfobacterota > Syntrophorhabdia > Syntrophorhabdales > Syntrophorhabdaceae > Delta-02. Next base: position 29,982 of record MVQP01000002.1, on the reverse strand, counting down.
ATTTCATCAGCATGATGTCCTCCCTGGGTTCTGATATATGAGGTATCTTAATCGAATCTACCAAAGGGCGCGGGGACTATGTGCTGAATCGACCTGCCAGAGTTGCCGGTATGCCACGTGGAGGTCGCATCGAACCTCCAGGCCTGTCTCGTGAATCTCTCCGGGCAGTCCGTCGATTCAGGGAAGCCGGGGCACTCACTCCCCCCCTGTGAATATGCCCCGGCTTGGTGGGATGATGAAACATTGGGGTTTGCGGTTACAATTGTACCGGATCATCGGGGCCGGTGTGAGACGGAGGGACAAACCTGACATGATTCGTGACGTGTGACAGTAAAGTCCTAGACAGCAAGGGAAAGGAAGGCCGGGACTTGTGCAGACACCATGATGTTGACACGTCCCGGCCTGATTGGAATGGTGCGACTACAGGGGTTTGTTGAATTCGATTTTACACGACATGAATGGCGGACGTTGACGTTATGGTACGATCGTGTCCTCTGGAGTGCTGAAACCACAACTCTATTGTGCTTTCTCCTCCTCGTCTTCTTCTACCGGACCCTTCCGGGTCTCCCGGCTCTTTGCCTTCGGGGCCACGATCAGTTCCTTGAAGCGGGTGTAGGCCGCTCTGCCAAGCTCGATCGGCTCCGCAAGGCCCGTCATCTTCAGTTCCGCTTTTCTCGCATGAAGTGTCCACAGCTCAACGTGATTCTTGTTGATGATCGTCGAACGATCGAGGAGAACGAACATGTCGGCAGGCAGACGTCTCTCCCAGTCTCTCAGCGACGACCGGACCATGAAACGCTCGCCCTGAACATTGTGGACGTTGGTATAGTTCCTCTCAGAGAAGATGGCCACGATGTTGCTCACAGACACGAAAGAGGCCTTTTTTCCCGTGTTGAGGAAGACCTGGTCGGCAGCCGAAAAGATCTCTCCCGCGGGGTCGAAGGAAGGCAGACGGAACGCCGCCCTTCTCAATGCGTTCTTCAGACGTTCTGGTTCGATGGGTTTCAGGAGGTAGTCCAGCGCGTTGACTTCGAACGCCCGTATGGCATACTGGTCATAGGCCGTGACGAAAATGACGGACGGCGGGTCCTCAAGACCGGCAAGGAGGTCGAAGCCGGATCCTCCCGGCATTTGAATGTCGAGGAACACCAGGTTCGGACTGAGGGCGTTGATCATCCTTTCGGCCTCGTCCGCGTTCCTTGCCTCGCCAATTATTCTGACATCCCACTGATCCTTCAACAGTTCCTTCAGGTTCTCCCGTGCAAGCCGCTCATCGTCAACGATGAGTGCCCGGATCTCTTCAGAGTCCTTTTTCATTCTTGTCTCCTCTCCGCGGGATTTCAACGGTGACCACCACCCGGCCGCCTGACTCGCCCATCTCAAGGACATGGCGGTCTCCGTAGGTAAGCTGGAGCCGTTTACGTATGTTCTCAAGCCCGATGCCGCCGCCCTTTCCTGCATCTGCCGGGGCGTCCCGGGCGATCCACTTCCCCGTGTTCCTGATCTCGATCCTCACATACTCGCCTGCCACCCTGCACGAGACATCGACCCGAAGAGGAAGGGGCGATGTCTTCATCCCGTGCTTCACGGCATTCTCCACGATGGGTTGTACCAGCAGCTCGGGAACCATGGTGTCTCCTATCTCCTCGGGCATGCTGACAGAGACTGAGAGGTCCCCCTCGAACCGGACCTTCTCCAGACTGAGATAGCTCTCGATCATGCTCATTTCCCTTTCGAGGGGCGTAAGTCCCGATTCCCGCGACGAGAGAGTCGCGCGCAGGTACCGGGAGAGCTGCCGCACCAGCTCGGTGATACGGCCAGGGTCCGTCTTCGAAAGGGCGTCCAGCGAATTAAGGACATTGAAAAGAAAATGAGGATTGATCTGGTACCTCAGTGTCTCAAGCTGGGCTTCAACGAACCTTCGCTGCGCCTCCTGCGCTCTGTGGCGTTCCTCTTCGATCTCCTTCTTTTCGGTGATGTCATTGAGCAGGCCCTGGATCCTTACAAGCGCTCCTTCCCTGTCGTGGTCCGCCCTCGCGTATATGATTCCTGTCCTTGTCGTCCCGTCGCGCCGGACAAGGTCGACCTCCAGACCCCTGACGCTGCCTGATCGCCGCAATTCCCCGAGTAGAAGGGTACCCGCATCCGTACCGCAATGGTCCGCGATGTTCGTTCCCAACACCTCACCCGGGCCTTCGCAGCCTGCCAGGCGGGCAAAAGCCGGGTTGACATTCAGGAGAAGGCCATCGGGATCCATGATGAATATCCCTTCCACCGCGTTCTCGAAGATGCCCCTGTAAAGGCGTTCCGCCTCTTCAAGCGCCGCGTGGCTCTCCTCAAGACTGTCGGCCATTGCATTGAGCCCCCTTCCCAGATGGGCGACCTCATCGGTGCCCCTGACCTCAACGCGCCGGTCGAGACGTCCGGCTTCGATATCGCGGGCGAGGTCCATGCACCGGCCGAGTCTCGTGAGCAGCGGCTGCGCCACGGCGAGCGCTCCCCCCCCACACACCGAAAAGCATGCTGACCAGAGTGCCCGCGGTCACCCTTGCCATCGCATGTATGGGTTTCATGGTATCCTTCCGCGGTTTTTCAACGACGAAGAACCATTCGGGCTGCAGCGTCTTGCAGAACGCCGCCAGTTGTTCGCCCTGCGGTGATGGATAGCGGACGAAACCGCTCCCCCGCGCAAGCATGTCCTCAGGGATGGGTATGTCCGGTTGTTCGTATGCCCGCGCCTGGATGATGTTGTGGGCCTTCCAGCCGTCGGGAACCTCCCTCTCGAGCTTCGGGTCGAAGATGTAGGCCTTTCCCCCGTATACATAGTCCTGAGGGGCAAGAACATAGTCGTTGAAGTATGTAAGGTCTATGACTGCCCGCACGGCACCACGGATGGTGCCGCCGTGCTCCACGGGGACTGTGATGGTTATGACGGGCCGGCCCGTTCCCCGACTGACAAAGATCTGGGATATGGCCATCTTCCCTTTCAGGGCGGAGAGAAAATCGGGATTTGCTGCCACGTCCCTCTGCATGGTCTTGAGACCCACCCGGTCCGGGAACGAAGAGGCGACACACCGGGCATCACGGTCATGAAGGTTTATCGACTGATATACCTTCGCCTCTTCGAGGACTTCCTGAAGGCGCCTGCAAGCCTCCTCGATGACAGCGGCAGCGCGTGGACGAAGGATCGCCCGGCGGACACACTCCTCGCGGGCCAGCGACCGGATACCGGAGGCGAAAATGTCGAGGGTTGTCTCGCTCTGCCTGGCGATCAGAGCGGCTGTGCGTTCCATCTCCGTCTTCGCCGCCGATCCGAGCCGTCTGCTCGCCGACCTGTGTGTGAGCAGAGAAGACAGAACCACACCCGACGAAGCGATCATCGAGAATACGAACAAAAGCTTTCCACGAAAGGTCATAATTGACGAATGGTGAAATCGACGCCCAAAAGCCCCCTTTTTCACGGCGACGACAGGCAAAATATTCTCACGGACCATTGTCAAATGTCAATAAACAAAAAAACCGTTTCAGGTTCCAAGTTTCAGGTTTCAGGCTCAAAACCAGGAAAACGATCTGCGTGGAATGCGTGTTGATGTCCGGTACTACCGGAGACTTCCTGTTCTTGTCTTTGACTTGAAACCTGAAACTTGAAACCTGAAACCGTCTTCTTGTCTAGATGTAGTTTTCGAGGAGCAGGGAGATGGCCTTTTCCACGCTGCCGGGTTCCTTTTCTTCCATTTCCCGGATGGATCTTCTGATGCGAAATGAGGTGAGTTCGTCCCCCAGGTCGTCAAGGCATCGATAGATGCCGGAGCGCCTGCCGAAACGGTATATGAGCCTTTGCTCTTCGGAGAGGTTGAAATAGCGGTCAATGGTCTCGAGGAATCTCTTCCTGTCCGAGGGAAGTCTTCCGTCGATCTCTTCCAGGAGGTTGAGGATATGGTCGCTCTTGACGTAGCTGCCTATTCCCTCGAGGTTCTCGATGAGCAGTCTCTCCTCCCTGAGGATGTCCTCTTCGTCGGGGAGGAGAAAATCGCCCGTTTCCAGTTTTTCGTATAGCGGCATGGTCCTCAGCACCTTCAGGGTCCGGAACCTGATGAAATCGGGGTCGATGCGATTGAGAACATCGGCGGTGTCGAGGGCGTGCTCCCTCCACCATTTCTTTCCTCCCAGACCGAGGACCACGTACTCCGAAAGTTCGATCCCCGATTCCTTGACCTTTCTGCCGGCAAGCATATGGTCCTCGCGGGTCGTCCCCTTGTTGACGTAGAGGAGGAGAGGATCGTGACCGGATTCCAATCCCACGTGGAGCCTCGTCAACCCTGCTTCCTTCATTCTCTTCAGGTTCTCCGCCGACACGCTCCTTGCAAGCGTGCGGGACCGTGCGTAGGAGGTCACGCGGTCGATGGTGGGAAAGGTCTCCTTGAGATATCTCAGGGCGTCGACCAGAACGTCCGCCTTCGTGGCAAGAGAGTTCGCATCCTGAATGAAGACATTCTTGCACCCGAAGTACATCCAGACGGCAACCGACTTGTAGCTCTCGTTGATGGTGTGGCTGTCGAACACCGCTTCCACCAGGGAATCGGTGATCTTTCCCCCGAAACCCTTTTTCCACGAAAGCTCCCTGATATCATCGTGGATGGCCTTGATGGTATCTATGTCCGACCTGATCTCTTCAAGAGAGCGCTTCTCGAAACGCTTTCCCTTGTAGACCTGGCAGAAGAGGCACTTGTTCCAGGGACAGTTCCTGGTGAACCGTACGAGAAGACTGTAAGCTTCGTTGGGCGGGCGTATGGGCCCTATCTCATATCGCAGGGACCTGTCGCTCATTCCTTGTCTACGTGAACGGCAAATGCCGGGGTAGACGCCTTGGACATCGCTTTCTTCCTCTTCGGGTTCTGGGACGCTTTCTTCCTTTTTCTTTTTAATTCCGTCTTCTTGGAAAGAGATGGCATGTGGCCCTCCTTGCAGTTTTCGTCAACATACCACATAACCCCCAATGTTTTCAAGAAGGTAAAGCAGGCCATAAAGCAGGTCACGGGTAATTGGTCATGGGTAATGGAGAAACACCTTCCTATCACCTATGAACTATGACCTATGACCCGCCCCCTATTTATCTCCCCATCTGTCTCAAATCGTGCTATTATAGTGACTATAGTGCAAGCAACGACATAAGGCCCGATCCTCAGATGACAGTCACCGTCTCGTTGCACTGGTTCTTCGCCACCTTCCGCCGGTATCCTGTCGGGCCCTGATCTCCATTAAGGCATGATGTGAGAATCTCCGAATAGAGGTGCGCAGAAAACATGAGAGACCTTCATGACAGAACCCGCAGGGCCGATGGCATAGCTGACCCTGTGGGCATTGAGGCAGGCATTGCCGGCGGGCCGGCCACCGCTCCCCGTGCGAATGCAGACGAAGAGAGGCTCCGCCTCATAGCCGATTCCCTGCCGATGTCGATCGTTTACATAGACAGGGACTTTCGCTACCGCTTCGTCAACAAGACCTATGAATCATGGTACGGCAGGGCAGGTAGCGACATCTGCGGGAAACTGGTCGCGGAGGTCCTCGGTACCCGGGAATGGTCTCTCCTGAGAGGATACGTCGAAAGGTCCCTCAAGGGAGAAACAGTGGTCTTCGAACAGGACGTGTCCGACAACGCCGGTGTGGCACGCCACGTCAGGAGCACGATCATACCCTGCACGGGCCCGGGGTCACAGATAGACGGTGTATATGCGCTCATCTCCGACGCCACGGAGGAGAGACAGATCGAGACGGGCCTGCGCAGGAGCGAGGACCGCTACCAGGCACTGTTCGAAAACATTCCCGTGGGCATATGCATCAACACTCCCGACGGCAGGATTGTATCTTACAACTCGATGCTCCAGAGGATGACCGGGTTCACCCGTACCGAGATATCGAACATGCGGACGCGGGATTTCTTTGCCAGGAGCCATGACAGGCAGGTTCTCCTCAAACACCTCAGGAACAAGGGGATCCTGCATAATTACCTTGTCGACCTTCGGCGCAAGGATCGGCAGATACTTCGCGCACTCCTCAGCATCGTGCCCCATGCCATTACCGGTGAGAATACGATCCTGACGGTGGTACAGGACGTCACGGAGTACAAAAAGACCGAAGAGGCCCTGATCGAGTCGGAAAGACGGCTCGCGGACATCATCAACTTCCTTCCCGACGCCACTTTCGCCATCGACAAGGACGGTCGCGTGATCGCATGGAACAGGGCCATGGAAGAACTGTCCGGTGTCCGGGCCGTCGACATCCTCGGCAAGGGAAACCACGAGTATTCCCTACCCTTTTACGGAAAGCGTCAGCCCCTCCTCGCCGACTTCGTCCTGAAGCCTGACCGGGAGGCGGAGAAGCGGTATTCCTTCATCGCCAAGGAGATGGACCGCCTCGTCGCCGAACCCCGGGAACCTCTCATGGTGCGCGGCAAGCCTCTTTACATCTGGGCGAAGGCGAGCCCAATATACGACCTTGACGGCAACATCACCGGGGTCATACAGTCGGTCCGGGACGTAACCGCCCAGAAAGAGGCCGAGGAAAGACTGAAAGAATCGGAGGAGCGCTACCGGACGGCGATCGAATGTTCCAACGACGGCGTGGCCATCGTTAAGGGCAGCATTCATCTCTACGTGAATCAGCGTTTTTGCGACATCTTCGGATTCGATTCCCCCGATGAGGTCATCGGACAGGGTCATGAGAAGACCATAGCCCCCGAGGACCTGGAGCGAGTCCGGGATATCAACCAGAGACGCCAGCGGGGAGAACAGGTGCCCGACAAGTACGAGTTCAGAGGGAGAAGGAAGGATGGGAGCCTCATCTACGTGGAGGTGTCGGCCACAGGCACCACATACCGCAACGAACCGGTCACACTGGCATTCCTGAGGGATGTCACGGAACGCAAGCTGGCGTCGGACGCGCTCAGGGACAGCGAAATGAAGTTCCACGCGATCTTCGAGAACGCCAACGATGCGATATTCCTGATGGACAGGTTCGCCATCGTCGAGTGTAACCGGAAGGCCCTCTCCGTGTTCGGGGGCACCAAGGAAGACATCATCTCGCAGCCTCCTCACAGGCTCTCTCCTCCCATGCAACCCGACGGAAGTGATTCAAAGGAAAAAGCTGTTAAGATCATCCGGGAGGCCTTTAAAGGCAGGCCTCAGTTCTTCCACTGGCGGCACAGGAGGTTTGACGGGACCGATTTCGACACCGAGATCAGCCTCAACTCCCTCGATCTCTCGGGAACAAAGTACCTGCTGGCGATAATCAGGGAAAAGAAGGGATAAGGACCAGGGGAAAGAAAATAGGACCTATAGGATTGATAGGACCTATAGGTCCTATCCCCCTCCGCTTGCTTTTCCCCGCCCCCTGCCCCATGTTCCCGCCCCCCTTCCCCCTTTTTTCTTGAAATACACGTAATCATATGGTATTTTACAACTCGATCAAATTTGCACGTCTTTCAATTAATGTCAGGGTGCAGGAAACTGTCTGCCGTTAAAGTGCGAAAGGCGGAAGACTAAAACCAGGAGGAATAATGTCGAACCTTACCATCAAACAATTGCTGGAAGCTGGCGTTCACTTCGGGCACCAGACAAAACGCTGGAACCCCAAGATGAAGCCTTATATATTCGGCGCCCGCAACGGCATCTACATCATCGACCTTCAGAAGACCCTCAAGATGTTCAAGGAGGCCTACAACTTCGTCAAGGAAGTGGCGTCCCGCAATGAATACATCCTGTTCGTCGGCACGAAGAAGCAGGCCCAGGAATCCATCGCCGAAGAATCGAAACGCTGCGGGGCTTTTCACGTCAACAACCGCTGGCTCGGCGGTACGATGACGAACTTCCAGACCATCGAGAAGAGCATCGACCGGCTCCGCAAGTACGAGGAACTCAAGGGAAGCGACATATACAAGGTCCTCCCGAAGAAGGAGGCCATAGGCATAGAGCGCGAGATAGAGAAGCTGGAAAGGAACATCGGAGGCATCAAGGGGATGGAGAGGCTCCCCGGGGCCATATACGTCGTGGACCCGAAGAAGGAGTATATCGCCGTGAACGAGGCCAAGAAGCTGGGCATCCCCACAGTCGGCATCGTCGATACGAACTGTGATCCCGACGATATCGATTTCGTCATCCCCGGCAACGACGATGCCATCCGTGCCATCAAGCTCATTACTTCCCGCATCGCCGATGCGGTTTTGGAAGGGAAAGCCCTGTACGTGGAAGAGTTCCAGGGCAAGGATGAAGGGCCGGCCGAAGACCTCAAGCCCTTTGTCGACGAAAGCGTGCTGGAAGAGGAAAAATACGACGAGTACGAAGCTTAACAGTTGAGGAGGACTTCCATGGATATTTCTGCTGACGCAGTAAAAAAATTACGTGAAAAGACAGGTGTCGGCCTCATGGACTGCAAAGAGGCCCTGAAGCATTCTAATGGAGATATGGAAAAGGCCGTCGATTTCCTTCGGGAGAAAGGCCTTGCCAAGCTTCAGAAGAGGATGGGCCGGGTCGCTTCCGAGGGTTCCGTCGCCTCTTACATACACACGGGCGGCAAGGTGGGCGCCATGGTCGAGATCAACTGCGAGACCGATTTCGTCGCCAAAACCGACCAGTTCCAAAATTTCGTGAAGGACGTGGCCATGCAGATAACGGCCTCGAATCCGCTGTACGTGAAGCGCGAGGACATTCCCGCCGACCAGATCGAAAGGGAAAAGACCATCTACCGGAACCAGGCCCTCGAATCGGGCAAACCGGAGAAGATCATCGACAAGATAGCTGAGGGGAAACTGGAGAAGTTCTACCAGGAGGTCTGCCTCGTGGAGCAGACCTTCATAAAGAACCCGGACATGACCATCAAGGACCTTCTCGAGGAGCTCCTCGTGAAGACGGGGGAAAAGATCGTCATCAACCGTTTCGTGAGGTTCCAGTTGGGCGAGACACTTCAGGACTAGCATGGGATACAAGAGGATCCTCCTCAAACTCAGTGGCGAGGTTCTCATGGGCAACGAGGGGCATGGCATAGACCATGCCGTCGTCGCCGACATTGCCGGCCAGATCGGTGATGTCCGGAGACTCGGGGTCGAGGTGGCCATCGTTCTCGGCGGTGGCAACATATACCGTGGAAAAAGAGGAGAGAAGCAGGGGATGGACAGGGTCACCGGGGATTACGTGGGTATGGTGGCAACCGTTATCAACGCCCTCGTTCTCCAGGACACCCTCGTCAGGATGGGCACTCCGGCGGTGGTGCAGACGGCGCTTGCACTGGAAAGGATCGCCGAGCCCTACGACCATGCACGGGCCAGGAGGTACCTTGACGAGGGGAAGGTCGTCATCTTCGCCTGCGGGACCGGCAATCCCTACTTCACCACCGATACGGCCGCGGCCCTCCGTGCGGTCGAGACGAAAGCCGACATACTCATGAAAGCTACAAAGGTGGACGGTGTTTACGACAGGGACCCCGAGGCCCATGCGGACGCCGTCTTCTACCCGGAGATATCTTACAGCGAGGTCCTCGAGAGAGACCTTCAGGTCATGGACCTCACTGCAATAACGCTTTGCAAGGAGAACGACATCCCCATTGCCGTGTTCAGCGTACGCGTCAGGGACAACCTGAAGAAAGTGGTTCTTGGCGAAAAAATAGGGACAATCGTGAGGAGGTAACCCTATGAGCAATGACGTTATGACCGAACTTGAGGACAAGCTGAAGAAATCTCTCGCGGCACTGAAGAAGGACTTCTCGAAACTGCGCACCGGCGTTGCCTCGGTGTCTCTGCTCGAAGATATCAAGATAGATTATTACAAGCAGCCCACACCGCTCAACCAGGTGGCGACAATCGGCGTTCCCGATTCACGGACCATCACCATCCAGCCATGGGACAACACCGTCATCGCGGAGATCGAAAAGGCGATCCAGAAATCGGACCTCGGCGTCAATCCCATGTCCGACGGCAAGACCATCCGGCTGACCTTCCCGAAGCTCACAGAGGAGCGGCGCAAGGAACTCACGAAGCAGGGCAGCAAGATGCTCGAGGGCACCCGCGTCGCCATGAGAAACGTGCGGAGGGACATAAACGAGAAGCTGAAGAAACTGGAAAAGGACAAGACCATTTCCCAGGACGACCTTAAGAAGAAGCAGGACGACGTCCAGAAGCTCACGGACAAGCATATAGAAATGGCAGAAAAGCTCTTTTCCGAGAAAGAGAAAGAGATCCTCTCCATCTGAGTGACGCTATCGATGACAAAGACGGCTCCCGACAGATTGCCCACTCACGTCGCCATCATCATGGACGGTAACGGCAGATGGGCGAAACAACAGAAACTTAAGCGAGCGGAAGGCCATAAGGTCGGGATCGACTCCGTCCGGGAGATCACGGAGACAACCTGTGACCTCGGCATACCCTATCTCACCCTCTATGCCTTTTCCAGGGAGAACTGGTCCCGGCCGAAGGAAGAGGTCAAGATGCTCATGTTCCTTCTCGGCCTCTACCTGGAGCAGGAGCTTCCCATGATGATGGACAGGGGCATACGCTTCAACATCATCGGCGAGAGGAGTGATTTCTCGAGGTCTCTCCAGGCACAGTTCGATGACGTGATGAAGAAGACGGCGGGCAACAGGAACCTTGTCCTGACCATTGCCCTCAGCTACAGCGGACGCAAGGAGATTATACGATCCGTGCGCCTTCTGTGCGAGGACGTGAAGAAGGGCCTTGTGAAGAGGATCGATGAGAGGGCCTTCAGGAGACATCTCTACAGTCCGGCGATACCCGATCCCGATTTTCTCATCCGCACGAGCGGCGAGATGAGACTCTCGAACTTCCTGCTCTGGCAGGTAGCCTATACCGAGATCTACGTGACCGATATCCTCTGGCCCGATTTTCGAAAACAGGCCTTCCTCGACGCGCTGGCCGAATTCGCGAAGCGTGACAGAAGGTTTGGAAACGTGAAGGATTTCTGATTGGGAGAACTGAAGAATCGCGTCATCACGGGCATATGTATTGCCCCTGTCATTGCCCTTCTCTTCTATATCCTGCCCCCGGTGTGGCTCCTCGCCCTTCTTCTCGCCGTAGCTGTTGTCGCGCTCCTCGAGGCCGCGTCCCTTGCCGGCTGCCACATGAAGTACCTTATCGCCATCCTCGTCATCGTCGGAACGGTGCCCCTTTATTTCCGCTTCTTCCAGATCTACATGCTCTGGATGATGGCATCGGCATTCATCGTCATCGTCATCAAGGTCTTCGACAGGCAAACATCCTCTGATGATGCAAACAGGGACCTCACGGGCCAGGCCGCCCTTGTCCTTTTCTGCAACTTGTTCATTCTCGTCCCCTTCTTCTATCTCTACCTGCTGAAGGAATTGGACGGGCTGTTTCCCCTCATTCTTCTCTTCTCCATCTGGGCGAGCGACATCTTCGCCTACGGCATCGGGAAAAGATTCGGGAAGCACCCCCTGGCCCCCCGGATCAGTCCGAAGAAGACGGTTGAAGGCCTTCTGGGCGCGACCCTGGGTTCTCTGGCCGTCATCACGGCGTGCTATCAGCTGCTGGGCACAAGCATACCGGTGGCCGTCGGCATCGGGGCGGCAATGGGCCTCCTCGGTCAGGCAGGCGACCTCCTCGAATCTGCGTGCAAGAGGGTGTTCAACATTAAAGATTCATCGCGGCTCATTCCCGGGCATGGTGGTATTCTGGACCGTATCGACAGCTTCATCTTCACGGCGCCCTTTCTTTACACGTGTCTGGTTTGGACGAGATACCTATGAGCAAGAAAGTTCTTATATTGGGTTCCACCGGCTCCATCGGCACCGCAACGCTCGAGGTCATTGCCAACGCCCCTGCGGCCTTTGAAGTCTGCGGGCTCGCCTGTAGGAACAACATAGATCTCCTCAACGAACAGATAACCCGGTTCAAACCCCGGGCCGTCTGCGTCTTCGACGAAAGGCAGAAGAGCGCGGTCACGGCACGGGGCGTACGCGTCCACACGGGCATCGAAGGCATGAAGGAACTGATCCGCTCCGACGTTGAGACCGTCGTCAATGCCCTGCCCGGCAGCATCGGGCTCGAACCCACCATCGAGGCCCTGGAGTGCGGAAAGGTCCTTGCCCTCGCCAACAAGGAAAGTCTTGTCATGGCGGGAAGGATCATCAGGAAGATCCTGTCCGGGAAGGGGTCCCGGCTCATACCGGTCGACAGCGAGCACTCCGCCCTCTATCAACTCCTCAAGGGTGTGGAGGGCAAGGAGGTCCGGTCCCTTATCATCACCGCCTCGGGGGGCCCCTTCAGGAGACACACGAAAAGAGCACTGGAGAGCGTGCAGCTTTCGGAGGCCATGAACCATCCCACCTGGAGGATGGGGCAGAAGATCACCCTCGATTCGGCAACGCTCATGAACAAGGGGCTTGAGATCATGGAGGCTCGCTGGCTCTTCGATCTCGAACCCGGGAGGATAAAGACCCTTGTACATCCCGAAAGCATCGTTCACGGCATGGTCGAGCTGTCCGACAATTCCCTTCTGGCCTACATGGCATGCCCGGACATGAAGATCCCCATCGCATATGCGCTGAACGACGAAGAGCGGCTTCCCCTGCCTTTCTCGCCCCTCGACCTCGGCGGACGCATGAAACTCACCTTTCATCCGCCGGACCTCGGGAAGTTCCCCTCGATCCGCCTCGCATATGAGGCCCTCGCGGAAGGTGACAGCGCATGCATCGCGTACAACGTGTCCAACGAGATGGCTGTTCAGACCTTCATCGACGGACGCATCCGGTTCACCGACATACCACGCATCGTTGCCGAGACACTGGCTGAGGTCTCCGGCGGGCGTGTCGTCGACACCCTCGAAGGGGTACTTGCGGCAGCGGCATGGACACGGGACATAACAATGACTAAAATAACTGGTACAGGACGAAAAAGATCATGATCTCCTTTTTGTATTTTCTCATCGCCCTCGCGCTCCTCATTCTGGTGCACGAGTTCGGGCATTTCCTGGTGGCGAGGTTCTTTAACATCAAGATCCTCACTTTCTCCATAGGCTTTGGTAAGAAACTGCTCCGCTTCACCCGGGGAGAAACGGAATACGCCATATCGGCGGTCCCCATGGGAGGTTATGTAAAACTTCTCGGGGAATCCCCCGATGAGGAGGTCAGCGAAGAGGAAAAACACCGGTCCTTCTCCCACAAACCCCCGTACGTAAGGATACTCGTCGCCCTGGCAGGCCCTCTGTTCAATGTCCTCCTTGCCCTCTTCGTCTTTTATCTGGTCTCCATCATCGGCTACAACGTGCCTTCCGCACGCGTTGGCAAGGTCGCTGAGAACACCCCCGCACAGGCGGCGGGCATACGGTCGGGCGACATCATCGTCAAGATCGACGGCAAGGAGATAAGGGAATTCCTCGATATCGCCTCCACGATAGACGCCGCACAGGGAGACACCGTTTCGGTGACCCTGGATCGGGCGGGCTCCCCCATCAGTCTTGCCATCAAACCCATGACCATCGAAGAGAAGGACATCTTCGGTGAACCGTATAAGCGCAAGGTGCTCGGCATAGAAAGGTCCGATGAGGTAATAAAGAGGAGACAGAACCCGGCGCAGGCCGTGGGGCTCGCCCTTCACATGACCTGGGAGTATTCCCGCATAACCGTCGTCGGGATAGTGAAGATCATACAGGGCTCCATTTCGCCCAGAAACATCGGAGGGCCCGTCCTCATCTTCCAGGAGGCAAGCAAGAGAGCAAAGAAGGGCATCGGTGATTTTGTCTTCTTTTTCGCCCTTATCAGCATAAACCTGGGCATCATCAACCTCCTTCCCATTCCCGTCCTCGACGGCGGACATATCCTCTTCAACGCCATCGAGATCCTTATCCGCAGAAAGATCTCCCAGAGGGTGCAGGAGGTGGCCCAGACGGTGGGTCTTGTCATCCTCCTCATGATAATGGTCTTCGCCTTCTACAACGATTTTGACAGGATCTTCGATTTCGGCAAGTACTTCCATGGCAAATAGACTTGTACTTGCCATCGACAATTCCATCGATCACCTTCTCCTCGCGCTGGCGGGGGACCGGGGTCTTATCGAAGAACGCAGGATCAGTGAGGCGCGCTCACCGTCCCAGATACTGCCCGAGGCCGCCGGGGCCATCCTTCTCTCCCACGGCAACACCGTGAGAGACCTGACGGGTCTCGTTGTCACCCTCGGGCCGGGTTCTTTCACGGGTATCCGGGTGGCGCTGTCTTTCTGCAAAGGCATACATGCAGCAACGGGAGTGCCTCTCACCGGGGTGCCCACGCTCGACGCGCTCGCCTTCGCCCTCAAGGCCCGGGAAGGCTCGTATCTGTGCCCGATCGTGGACGCGAAGAAGTCCGAGGTGTTCCTGTCCCTCTACCATGTCTCCCGCGGCACCCTTACACGCCTTTCAGCCTACACGGCCATGAAACCCGGCGACGTGCCGGGCGTGCTCAGAACCCCCTGCATATGCTTCGGCACGGGCTCCCGCCTCTGCGAGGAGCACCTTTCGGAGCTCGATGGTGTCACCGTCATCCACGATGACTTCGACCATGTGCGCGGAGATGTCCTTATCGATGGGCGGCTTCCGCTTCCCGGCCCGGGTCGCCCGGCCGACCTGAGACCCGTTTACGGACGTCGTTCCGAAGCGGAGATCAAGTTCAACGTGGCTATCGACTAAAAGACTAAAAAAAGAGCCCGAATTGGTGTATACTATGTACTGGTCTGTCGGGCAATCCAGGGCGGATCGGTCCCTTTAGCCATATAAGCTGGACCCGCGCAATGTTCCAGGGAGGATATATTGAAGAGTATCACCGAGATCAACGAGAAGATAAAGAAGGGCAAGGTTATCGTCGTAACCGCCGAAGAAATGGTGGAGATCGTAAAGAGGGACGGCACGAAGAAAGCTGCTCAGCATGTCGACGTCGTCACGACGGGTACCTTCGGCCCCATGTGTTCAAGCGGCATGTTCATGAACCTCGGGCATTCCAAGCCCAGGATCAAGATAGGTGGCGGGAAATGCTATCTTAACGACGTCCCGGCATACTGCGGGATCGCCGCCGTGGATATCTATCTCGGCGCTACCTCCATCCCGGACAACGACCCGAGGAACACCGTCTATCCCGGCGCCTTCAAATATGGCGGGGGGCATGTCATAGAGGAATTCGTGAGCGGGAAACCCGTCAGGCTCGAAGCGACCACCTACGGGACGGACTGTTACCCCAGAAAGAGGATCGAGACCTACATAAACAAGGAGACCGTCAACGAGGCGTACATATACAGCCCCAGGAACAGTTACCAGAATTACAACGTGGGGGTCAACGTCTCCAACCGGGTCATCCACACGTACATGGGAGTGATCAAACCCAACCTGGGGAGCGCCAATTACTGCAGCGCCGGCCAGCTGTCTCCCCTCCTCAAGGACCCGAAGTATAGAACGATTGGCATCGGGACCAGGATCTTCCTCGGAGGCGGGGTCGGATACGTCGCATGGAACGGCACGCAGCACAACCCCTGCGCCGCCCGGACGCCGGAAGGCATCCCCAAAGGGGGCGCCGGAACCCTGGCCGTCATCGGGGATGCAAAGCAGATGTCAGGCAGCTATCTCCGGGGCGCGAGCTTCCTCGGGTACGGTCCCACTATGTTCGTGGGACTGGGGATCCCCATACCCGTCCTCGACGAGGAGATGGCATTTTTCACGTCCCGAGCCGACAAGGATTTCTGTGCCCAGGTGGTGGATTACTCCACGGACTACCCCCAGCGGACCGGGACCAGCCTGTGCGAGGTCACCTATGCAGAGCTCAAGTCGGGTAGGATTAACGTGAAGGGAAAGGATGTACCCACCTTCCCCATTTCAAGCTATTCAAAGGCCCGTGAAATAGCCTCCACCCTCAAGACATGGGTGGAGACGGGCAGTTTCCTGCTCACCAATCCTGTGGAGTCCCTGCCGGGGATCGACTCGGGGATCAGCCTGGTCACACTCGACGAGCGGACACCGGAGGAGATGCAATAGACAGGCCCCCGGGATAATGCGGCGGGCATCGCATCATGAAGAAACGCGCCATATCACTGATATCCGGCGGCCTTGACAGCGCCGTTGCCACAAAGCTCATCATCGAACAGGGCATCGAGGTGATCGGCCTCCATTTCACCTCAATATTCGCGAGCAAGAGGGACAAACAGCGCGGCCACATGGCCCTTCGCACGGCGCGGGAACTGGGCATCGAGATCGTCACGAAGAACAAGGGCGACGACTACATCGAGATCGTCAAGAACCCTCGATACGGATACGGAAAGAACATGAACCCCTGCATCGACTGCCGCATATACATGCTCCGCCTCACGAAACAACTTCTCTCCGAGATCGATGCGTCCTTTGTCGTCACCGGGGAGGTACTGGGGCAGAGACCCATGTCCCAGCGGCGCAACACCATAGAGCTTATCGAGAAGCGGAGCGAACTGACGGGGCTCATCGTGCGGCCCTTGTCCGCCAGGCTGTTTCCGCCGACCATCCCCGAAGAGGAGGGTATCATCGACAGGGAAAAGCTCCTTGATATCTCGGGCAGGTCCCGGCAGGTGCAGTACCGGCTCGTCGAGACTTATGGGCTTTCCGCGTTCGACCTTCCCGGAGGGGGATGCCTGCTCACGGACCCCATTTTTTCGATAAAGCTCAGGGATCTCATGGCAACGGACAGGCAGTACACCACGAAGGATATTGAGCTCCTGACCCTGGGCAGGCATTTCAGACTATCCCCTTCAGCGAAGTTCGTCGTCGCCCGGAGCGAACGAGAGAACGAACTGCTGGGCGTCATGGGGGAAAGTCCGTATATCACCGTGGACCCCGTCGATTTCAGGGGACCGAGGGGGATACTCAAGGCAGAGCAGCCCTCCGAAGAGATCATCCTCATGTCCGCCCGCATTCTCGCGCGTTACGGCAAGGACGTTCCGCCGACGGCAACGGTGGAGATAGGCAGCGGGGTGAGGAAGACCCTTTCCTTTCGGCCGGAGGAGATCGACAGCGATGTCATGCTCATACAACAGGAAAACCGATGAAACTCCTCGACAACATATACGTCTACCCTTGGACCTCATACGAGGCGAACAACTGCAACGCCGTATTCATCGACGGACCGGTACCGACGCTTATCGATCCGGGTCACAAGAACTTCCTGGGAAATGTTGTGAACGGCATGGCACGGGACGGCAGGAGCATAGAGTCTGTGAGGCTCGTCATTGGCACCCACGGCCATCCCGACCACATTGAGGCCACCGACGCTTTCGACGGGCAGACGTTGAGGGCCATAGGCAGGGCGGAGTCCGACTACCTGGGCGGCAGCGGCAAGGACCTCTACCTCATGACGGGCTGCGAAATACCCCGGAAACCCTATTCTTTCTATCTCAGGGAAGGCGCTCTCGCCCTGGGTGATACCGTCTTCCGCGTCATCCTCACTCCCGGCCACTCACCCGGATCGCTGTGCTTCTATTGCGAACAGAAGAAGCTTCTCATATCAGGCGACACGCTTTTCTACCTGGGAGTCGGACGGACGGACCTGCCGGGGGGGAACATGGAAGCACTCGGCCACAGCATCGGGAGGCTGGCTTCCCTCGACATCGAATATCTCGTTCCAGGCCATGGGGAGGTCGTTGCCGGACGGGACAGGATCGAAAAGAACTTCAAAGTGGTCCTGAATGAATTCTTTTGAACGGGGTCCAAGATTGTCATTGACAATTCTACCCGTAAGTATATATTTGAAGTGTCAGTTTCATAGGAGGAACAGTGAGAATACCCGATGAATACACCTGCAAACTTTGCGGATACTCTTTTCTCGACGGCGAGGTGCCTGAATTGTTCTGCCCCAATTGTGGAAGCAGCCAGGTCGTCAAGGAACTCAGCTACGACGAATTCCTCGACGACGAAGAGGCGTTCATCGCCATGCTAAGGTACGATGAATACAAGAACAAAGGAGCCTGAGAAGTGCGCGGGCCGGCGGTAGGACCCGTCTGCCCGTTGGAAATAAATGTTGACATTCGCCGGGTTTGGGTGTTTGATATTACCCGGATGCCGCTTGGATCCTGATCTGGACCGAGACGGAAGGCGCGTAGTTACGGTAACCTTCTGACACGAGTTCAGAAGGTTTTTTGTTTGACAGGTATCATGATGGACAAAGTAACCGTACCGGCGCTAAAAGGCATGAAAGGCGGACGCAGGATTACAATGCTCACCGCCTACGACCATCCGACTGCCCGCATCCTTGACAACGCCGGCATCGACACCATTCTCGTCGGCGACTCCCTGGGTCCCGTCGTTCTGGGCTATCCCAACACCATTCCCGTTACCATCGATGAAATGATCCATCACACCCGGGCGGTGGCACGGGGCGTCAAGAGGGCCCTTCTCATCATCGATATGCCCTTCATGTCCTACCAGGAAAGCATCGAGCAGGCGAAGCGCAATGCCGGCAGGATGTTCAAGGAAAGCGGTGCCGAGGCGGTGAAGCTCGAGGGCGGCGTCACGATGAAGGATACCATAAAGGCCATCGTCGACATGGATGTACCCGTCTGCGCGCACATTGGCCTCACCCCCCAGTCCATCCATCGCATGGGCGGATACAAGGTGCAGGGCAAGGGCAAGGATGTGGAAAGGCTCATCGAGGACGCGAAGGCCGTGGAAGCGGCGGGCGCCTTCATGGTCGTCCTCGAGTGCGTTCCCAGACAGCTCGCGAAGGAGATCACGGAGATGCTCTCGATCCCGACGATAGGCATCGGCGCGGGCCCCGATTGCGACGGACAGGTGCTGGTCATCCATGACCTGCTGGGCCTTCTCGGGGATTTCCGGCCCAAGTTCGTGAAACAATACCGCAACCTTACCGAAGAGATAGACAAGGCCGTCAGGGAGTATGTTGAAGAGGTCACATCCGGAAGCTTTCCCGATGACAGCCAATCATTCCACTAATATGAGAACGATCCGAACCGTCTCCGAAATGCAGGCAACAGCCGACGAACTCAGAAAAGACAGGCGGATCGCCTTCGTACCCACCATGGGTTACCTGCATGAAGGCCACCTGGCACTTGTCAGGAAGGCGCGGGAACTCGCCGACGTGGTTGTCGTGAGCATTTTCGTCAACCCCATCCAGTTCGGCCCCACGGAAGACCTGGCGCGGTACCCCCGCGATTTCGACCGCGACGCGGCACTCCTGGAAAAGGAACGGACGGACATCATCTTCTACCCCAATGACGGCGAGATGTACGAGAAGGGATTCACCACGTACGTCGAGGTCAGGAAGCTGGAGGACCATCTCTGCGGGAAGACACGGTTGGGACACTTCACCGGTGTGGCCACCGTGGTGGCAAAGCTCTTCAATATAGTGAAACCCCACTGTGCCGTTTTCGGGCAGAAGGACTATCAACAGCTCATGGTCATCGAGAGGATGGTGAAAGACCTCAACATGGATGTGGAGATAGTCCCCTATCCCACCGTCCGTGAACCCGACGGCCTGGCCATGAGCTCTCGAAACACCTACCTCAGCGATATCGAACGGAAGAAGGCCCGGCTCATCAGCGCCTCGTTACGAAAGGCGGAGGAGATGGTGGGGTCGGGAGAACGCAACACGGATACAATAAGAAGGGCCGTTGACGATGTGCTGCATCAGGAAGACGGCATTGACGTGGAATACATTAATATCTGCGACACCGGGACGCTGGAGGATGTCCCCGTGATCGCCGGACGGGCTGTCCTCGCCGTGGCCTGCCGCATAGGCAAGACAAGGCTGATCGACAACACGATATTAACGGAGGCATGACGAAATGAGACGTACCATGATGAAATCAAAGATCCACAGGGCTACGGTCACTGACAGCAACCTCGATTACGAGGGAAGTATCACGATCGATTCCCAGCTCATGGATAAGGCGAACATCATCCCCTACGAACAGGTCGACATCTACAACGTCACATCAGGCGAACGCTTCACCACGTACGCCATACGGGGCGACAAGGATTCAGGCGTCATCTGCATCAACGGCGCCGCCGCCCACAAGGCAAAGAAAGGTGATATCATCATAATCGCCACCTACGCCAGCTTCGAGGAACAGGAACTGGAAACCTTCAAACCGAAGAAGGTGTACGTCGACGGCGCGAACAAGATAAAGACGCAGCTGCTGCAGGCAGTTAACTGAAGACAGCTTGAACCGCTTGACAGGCTGTTGACAAGGTGATTTCTGAAGGCGGTTCGTGCTCTTTCGTCATTCCGGCCTTCGCTGGAGATGACGTGGAAAATGAGTTTATCGACAGCCTGTTGAGCATTGGAAGAATAAAAAGACAACGGCCGGATTCCCGTCATGGGAACCGGCCTATTTCATTTTTTCATAACTTCATAGCTTTCAGCAAGATACTGGCCGAGTTGCCCGGTACAGCCCGAAGGGCTCCTGCCCTGACTATTCGAACATTTCCTTAAAGGGTGCTTGCCAGGCGTCCTTCAACGTGCCGAGGGTCGTATCGATGATGACGTTCCCACCGAGTCCCTTCACCCTGAACCTGTCTCCTGCCTCTACTTTCCCTATCACCCCGTAGGAAACGCCCCTGAAAGCCTGCTTGAAAGCGTCAAGGTCCTTTTCCCGTATCGTAGCCACGAACCTGCTCGCAGATTCGGAGAAGAGGAGGATGTCGTCTCGGTGGACGCCTGAGGTGGGAGCGGCCGCGAGATCGACCTCAATGCCCCTGTCGCCGGCGAAGGCGCTTTCGGCGAGGCAGCAGGCGAGGCCGCCGTCGGAGATATCGTGGCAGGAGCGTACGAGGCCAGTCCTGATGGCCTTCTCCATGGCTCGGAAGGTCTTCTTCGCCTCCTTTCCGCGCACACGGGGGGCAATGTTCCCTACCCTGCCGAACCGGGCGAAATACTCGCTTCCGCCCATCTCGCCATAGGTCGTGCCGACGACGACAACGAGGTCGCCAGGGTCTTTCATGTCCATGGTCACAACCTTCTCCACGTCATCGATGACGGAGATACAGGAGATAAGGACGGTCTGGGGCACCGATATCTTTATCTCGTTGTGCATGTAGTCGTTCTTCATGCTGTCCTTGCCCGAGATGCAGGGGGTGCCAAAAAAGGTCGTATAGTCGTAGAGCGCCCTGTTGGCCCGAACGAGCTGTGCAAGCTTGTAGGGCCCTTCGGGGTTCTTCTCCGACAGCACCGGGTCGGACCAGCAGAAATTATCGAGAAGGGCCATCCTCTTCAGGGAACCACCGGCGGCTATATTGTTCCTTATGGCCTCGTCTATGGCGCAGGCCACCATGTTGTACGTGTCGAAGCGGCTGTACTTCGGGCATATCCCGTGGCTGATGACGACGCCGTTCACGCTTGAGAGGTCCGGTCGCACCACCCCCGCGTCGGAGGGACCGTCGTTGTACCTGCCTGTGAGGGGTTTCGTGACACTCGAGCCCTGCACTTCGTGATCGTACTGGCGCACCACGTATTCCTTACTGCAGACGTTCCAGCGACGAAGAACGGACGCGAGTGCCTTTTCGTAGTCGCGGGGTTCGGCAAGGGGCTCTTCGTCGACCATCCTGCGCTCCCACTTCGCCTTGAGGTCCATCTTCGGCAGGCCCTCGTGGAGGAACTCCATATCAAGGTAGCCCACCGTCCTGCCGTCATAGAGAACGTGGAAACGCCCGCTGTCGGTAAACTCGCCGAGCACCGTCGAGAGAACGTTCATCTTGCGGGAGAGGTCGAGAAACTCCGCGAGTTTCTCCGGCGGCACGGCAACTGTCATGCGCTCCTGCGCCTCGGACAAGAGGATCTCCCAGGGGGAGAGGCCGTGATACTTGAGGGGCGCCCGCTCGAGGTGCATGACGCACCCGTTCGTGTCGGTGGCCATCTCACCCACCGACGATGAGAGACCGCCGGCCCCGTTGTCGGTAATGGAGCTGTAAAGCCCCCTGTCCCTGGCAATAAGGAGGAAATCGGTCATGCGCTTCTGGGTGATGGGGTCGCCTATCTGCACGGCGCTCGTGGGGGACACCTCGGAGAGCTCTTCCGATGAGAAGGTGGCGCCGTGGATGCCGTCCTTGCCGATCCTGCCGCCCACCATGACGATGTGGTCCCCGACGTTGGCCCTCTTGAGATACGATGCCTCGCCCCGTATGGTGACGGGCATGATACCGCAGGTACCGCAGAAAACCAGGGGCTTGCCGAGATAGTTTTCGTCGAACACGAGTGAACCGTTGACCGTGGGGATACCGCTCTTGTTGCCGCCGTGCTCGACACCCTCACGGACCCCTTCGAGGACCCTTTTGGGATGAAGGAGCCGGGGGGGAATGTCGCCCCTGTGATCGGGGTCCGCGAAGCAGAAAACGTCGGTATTGAACACAAGCCGCGCACCCTTGCCCGTCCCGAAGGGGTCCCGGTTGACGCCGACGATCCCCGTCAGGGCGCCGCCGTATGGATCGAGGGCCGACGGCGTGTTGTGCGTCTCCACCTTGAAAGCGAGGTTGTGCCTGCGGTTGAACTTGATGACACCGGCGTTGTCCTTGAAGACGGAGAGACAGAAATCGTTCCTGCCTTTCTTCCTCCGGATCTCTTCCGTAGACCCCACGACGTAGGTCTTGAAGATGCTGTCTACGATCTCTACCCTGCCGTCCTCTTCGTATTCGATGCGGGCGTTGAATATCTTGTGCTTGCAGTGTTCGGACCAGGTCTGGGCGATGGCCTCTATCTCCACGTCCGTGGGCCGCCCGTCGAGCCCCGCCGCGTGCCGCGCGGCCAGGACGGCCGGGTCGGCGAAATAGGCCTTCACGGCGAGGAGTTCATCCCGGGAAAGGGCCCAGGTCCGCTCCCTGTTGATACGCATCAGTTCATCGATGGAGAGGGAAACAACGTCTATGTGCTCCACGACGGGCTCGGTGGCAATGGTCACCCTGGGGACGAAAACTCCCATTCCGCCCTCCCTGTCATACCGGGCCCTGTCCTTCAGGCTGTACCGGTTGATGAGGACGTTGGCGAGTATGTCCACCGCGATCCTGTGCACGTCGTCCTCGGAGAGTGTCCCTTTAAGGAAGTACATCTTCGAATTGTAGACGGCCTCGCCGTTCGCGAAGGGCCTGCCGGCCATTGCCTCCACGACCTCCTTGGCCGTCCTGCCCACGTTGTCCGTGACGCCCGGCTTGTAACCGACCTCCACGATCCAATCGGCATCAGTGGGGGTCGGCTCGTTGAGGAGCCCCCTGTGAACGATGGGGTCGACAAAGGCATCATCTCTAAGTATGTACAGGGTATGGGGATCCACCGCGGCATCTATGGTATAGACATCGACGACCCGCGCATCTTTGACCTCCATCCCGAGATCGTGTTTGATCCTTCGCTTCAGCTTCTCCCCCGGAACGTCCCGAAGCCCTTCCCTGCATGATATCTCGATCCTGTGAGCCATGCTATGCCACGTACTCCTTTAGATTTTTTATTCCCTCAGCCGCGTGAGATTCCTCATGGACCTCCGCGGTCAATATGATCTCATCTCCCCGGGCTTTGAGAAAACCTTTCAGCTCCCGGAAGGGAAAGACGCCCTGCCCAATGGGAAGATGATCGTCTCTCGTGCCGTGATTGTCGTGCAAATGCATTTCTCTCACATAATTACCGAGTTGTGAGAGCCATACTTCAAGCGATACTTTAGTAAACAAATTGAAGTGTCCAGAATCAAAACAGAAATACAGATTCTTTGGCTTCATGTACGTGAAAAGCTCGACGAAGCTCAGAGGCTCCTCTTCGAAAACGTTCTCCAGCATGACCGGAAGCTTGTCACCCGCAGCCGCCAGGACTTCGCTCCATGTATCGGCGCTCCCTTCAAGCCAGATGTCAAGATAGTCTCCGAAACGCCACTTGTCGTACCCCGGGTGGCAGACGACACCCGCGGCACCGAGGCAGTTGGCCATGGCGACCGTCCTCTTGAGCTTCTCCTTGGTGATCTTCCTTACATCCCTGTCGACGGCGCCGGGACTCAAGTCCATGAAGGGCGCGTGGACGGTGCACCGTATCCCCTCGCCCCGGAGCATCTTCCCGGTCTCCGTGACATGTGTCTCGTCCACCTCGCCGATGGAGTCGTTGTTGAAATACACCTCCACGCCCACGGCAAGCTCTCTTATCCGCCTGATATTGTCCCGCACCATCCGGTACGGGGCGTTGATCACGATCATCACCGGTCGGTCTCCTTCCTCATCTCAGATATCACGTCCTTCAGGGCCCGGCAGACGACGTCGATCTCCTCCGCCTTCATGTTCGTGTGAAAAGGCAGGGCAACTGTGGACTCCCCCGCAGCTTCCGAGACAGGAAACATGCCCGGCTCAAACCCGAACATTTTGCGGTAGAACGGCTGAAGATGGATGGGCGCAAAATAGGGCCGCGCCGGAATACCCAGCTTCTCCATCGCAGTGATAACCTCGTAGCGGGATATGCCATCTCTCAGCCTCACGACATAAACGAACCAGCTCATGCGCGTGGTGAATGGAGATATCTGAAGGGGTTCCACCTCCTCGATGGACGAAAGTGCTCTCGTGTATACATCGGCAACGCTGCCACGTTTCCCCAGGATATCGTCGAGTCTCTTCAGCTGCACGACACCAACAGCGGCGTTAAGCTCGGACATGCGGTAGTTGTACCCGAGCCGGGAGTGGTCCAGCCACCCGTCGAACTTGTCTCTACCCTGGTTACGCAGACTCCGGAAAAGATGCGCCCACTCACCATCGTTCGTGACGAGAGCCGCGCCTTCACCCGTCGTCATCTGCTTGTTGGGATAGAAAGCGAAGGTGCCGGCCCGACCGATGGCGCCCACACGGCGACCCTTATACTCGGCACCGATGGCCTCGCAGGCGTCCTCGATGACAACAAGCTTGTGCTTCTTCGCGACGGCCATGATCGGATCCATGTCCGCCGGCTGCCCGAAGATGTGGACCGCGATGATGGCCTTCGTCCGTTCGGTGATAGCCGCTTCGACTTTACCAGGGTCCATGTTGAGCGTCACCGGATCGATATCGACAAAGACAGGGGTTGCCTTCTCGAAGAGTATGCAGTTGGCCGAGGCAACAAAACTGAAGGGCGACGTGATGACCTCATCACCCGGGCCCACGCCCGAGGCGATCATGCACAGATGGAGCGCGCTCGTACCATTGGTGACCGCGACGGCATGGTCGGCCCGCGCCACGTCAGCCACGAGTCTTTCGAATTCAACCGTCCTCATGCCTATGCTCAGGTTCCTCGATTGCATGACGCGCACCACTTCTTCTATCTCCTGCGCGGTAATGTCAGGCATGGACATGGGAACCTTCAGCGTGGAAGCCGGGCCATTCATCGATCCGGCGCCGCCGTCGAGGAACTGGCCGAAGTATGGTATGGTCCTGAACGCAACGGGTATCTCCCTGCACAGAGCCTCTATATTCATGACCGTCTGTTGAGGCGCTCCTGGTACGGCAAGGAGAACCTCATCGATCGACTTTTCCCTCACCACGTCGGCTATCTTGATCAGGGGACCGTAGACAGGGAGACCGTGGGTTTCGCGCCCGATCTTTCTGGGATCGTCATCGAGGAAAGCCACGGCGCGGAGCCCGAGGTGAGGGTTCTGCTGTATCTGAATGCACGTCTGTATGCCGCTGTCACCAGCGCCGACAATGAGGACCCTGCGTTGAGCGGAAACACCGGCCTTAACCCAGTCGATGTCCTCATCATAGCGCTCCGTCTCTTTCAGAACGAAACGAAGTCCGGGGAGCAGAACTAGGCTGATCATCCCTTCGAAGAGTATCGCCGAACGGGGGAACGAATCGCCCCACAGGGGAACCAGCACGAACATCGTAAAAGCGAAGAGGACCAGGGAACCGGCGAGAACGGCACCGACGAGCAGACCGAAGTCACGGTGTGTGGCATAGCGCCACAAGCGTCTGTAGACCCCGGCAAGACCGAAAATGAGAGGTCTTATGCCCATGGCCGCCACCATGAACGGAAGGACCCGCGACAGGTGGGTCATTTCGGGGTACAGCGTCCCGAAGCGGAGCATGGCCGCCAGCACAACAGAGATGAATGTTAAGAGAATGTCGGCAAATATAACGTGTCTGTATCGTAGTTTCATTTAGCGGATCTCACCTGACGGCAGACGGTCTGGTCCCCCGGGTTGTTCAAATTGTCATAGGTAAGATAAACCAAAATCGCTATAAATTCCACAGAAAAGACCGCCTCAGACCCCGTTCCGGACGTCGGCGGGAAGGCCGCTGCACCCCTTTAAACCGTATCGATGGCATCGGCACCCCCTTGCCCCGGCGAGTGTCGTCCCTTTCCCTGTCTCCCCCATCACATACCGTCCCGTGCGGCCGCATCCTGCGGTAGTATCGACACAGCACCGACACGACACTACCCCGCGGGTCTATTCGGCATCCCCGAACCCTTAATGTCCCGGTGAAACGTCCGATAAAGACAGCACGATATGACCGCCGGGGACACCTTGCCGCGACGGACAAACAGGAAATGAGAGGTACCGGATGAGAATAGTCATCATAGCAGCCGTCATCGCCATGTTATCGTTCACGGGGTGCACCACGTGCAGGGTCACCTCGGTGGAGGACGCCGAAAGGTTCGCACAGAACGGCCATCAAACACGTATCGCCGTATACAAACTGGGGATCGACGGGCTCCTCACGGGTGGTTTCCTGTGGACACACCACGCCCAGGCCCAGGTACTCGTCGACAACGAATGGAAATGGGTGGAAGGCTCCGAGATCTTGAGCTCCCCCACCTTCACCATCGCGGACAATGAGATATTCTACTGGAGACCCACAGACTACGCCAGCTTTCTCAAGAAAGTGGGGAAGTACAACTGAGAGACGGTCTCAAGTTCCAGGTCTCAGGCCGCCTAAAGACGGTCACAGGTCTCAGGTCACAAGTCACAGGCCGACTGAAGACGGTTTCAGGTTTCAGGTCTCAGGCTGAAAGATAAAAAAGGCTGTTCCGGACTCATCATTGAACCCGGAATAGCCTTTCGCTTCCGATCTTTCTTCTATTTCTTCTTAACCTGTGACTTGTGACTTGTGACCTGAGACCTGGAACCTGAGACGGTCTTCTCTACTTTCTCGTCCAGAAAGATTCCACCATCCCCACCTTCCAGGTGCCGGACTCTTTGAAGAGCTGCAGGCGGACGGGGTATTTCGACTTCCTGTGGGTAATGAGGAGCTCTGCCTTCCCCGGACGCACAAAGCCCTCCTCCCACCTGCTCTCTTCCAGTATCAGGAGGGGATCGAAGGACTCGAGCACCCCCGTCCAGTATGACCGGGCGATCATACCGCCCGCCTTGAGGTCCCCGCTTATCTGCTCCTTCGAGTACTGTCCTCGGGAACCCTTGTAAATATCGGCGGTTATGGTCTCTCTGGACTTGTTGCTCATCAGCGACCAAGCCTGGCTGAAACTCCCTCTCCTGAGGCACTGGAAGAAGCGCTCGGCCGACGTGAGGACCCCGTCGAGGTCGCCCTGCTCCCCCGCCGCCGCGCTGACGGCGGGGGATAGGTAAATGAGCGCGCAGAGAATGAAGAGAATGACACCCTTCCTGCCGGACCCCTTCATCAGGGCCGCCACGCTATTATGGCAATCTGCGCGGTTCAATGATGCGCCGTTGTCGTGTGCGCGGTGGTTGTGCCGCCGCCTCCGCCGCCTCCACCGCCTCCGCTTCCGAACGCGGCCGCTCCTCCTCCGACGGCTGCCGCGGCTGCCGCGGCCCCCACGGTTATCGTGCCGGCACCCACTCCGGCGGTCATGGCGGCGCCGGCTGCGGCGCCCACCGTTATCGTTCCCGCCCCCACGGTCGCGCCGGCGAAGGATGTCGCCATCAGGCCGGAGCTGACACCCACGGAGTTCATGGCCGCGGCGAGGGCGGCGGGCTCAGCCACCACGTACCCGCCCCCCAGACCTGCGGGCAGGGGGACCGCCATCTGGGCCTCCGTTATCGCCGCCGTGGTCGAGAACGAGATTCCCGGCTGCGAGATGAGCTCCGCGAGCTGCGCCTGGGTCATGCTTACCTGGGTCCCGTTCGCCAGGGTCATCACGGCGAACGATTCCGCCTGGGCCCCGGCACTCACGGGCATGAGGATACCGCCAAAGAAGAGGACCACCGCCGTCAGAACGGCCAACGGTTTGATAAGAACCTTCATACTGCACCTCCTGGGTTAGTTTGAGTCATTGTATCCATTCCTTGTCCTTGTCGAGATAGATCTTCACGTCCCTGCCTATGTAATCGAAGAGACCGTAAGAGTGGTCGATGTCCTGGGCCACATCCCGTGTCCAGGGGGAGAGGGCGTAGCTGTACGTCGTCCTCGAATCCGTCCCCGTGAACAGGTTGAGCGGTATCGACACACCGATCCCCTTGTCGTGATACCCCCTGTTGTAGCTGTCCTTGAAGATGGACGTGTCGGTGACGCTGTACCAGGCGTAGACCGTGACGCCCTTGATGAACTTCGACACCATGACCCGCATCCCCTTGTCGCCCGCCAGGAACTGCCCCGCCATGATGTCAATGGCGAACTCCTTTTCGGGGATGTTGATCCGCCCATTCAGAAAGGCCGTGCTGTAGTAGTCCTTCACGTCGTCCTTCTTGAGTTCGAAGGCCTTGCCCACCGCCCTCTTCTTCGTGATGCTCCCGCCCGCGCCGACGATGAACCGTCCGTTCCTGAGGGGCTTCGCTATCTCGGCGTCGAACCCGGTATATTCGACCTCCAGTATCCCGGCGGCAAACCTGGCATAGACCTCCCTGTCCGTCTTCACTATCTGGTTGAACATGAGCCGCGAGAGTATCAGTTTCTCCTCCAGGTAGGGGACGATGTCGCTCCTGACGGGCCGCGAGAGGGGCTCGTTCGTGGAGGAGACGGTGTTGAGGGGGTAGGCGAGGACCTCCGCGAGGACGGTTCCTCCCTTCCAGGGCCCGTAGCTCGCCCATCCGGCGACACCCGCCCGGTACTTGAAGAACCCCGAGGGGTCGTTGAAGAAGCCCTTGATATCGGGCTTTATCCCGTAGTGGAGGGACCTCCTGTGCGTGGGGGCCCTGCCCGACAGGTCCGCGACCGTCGTGTCCGTCCGGGAGATGAGGCAGAACTCCCAGAGCTCCATCCTCTCCTTCTGCAGGTCCATGATGTCGGGGAGGGTCGTCGCGAACCTCATGAGGGGGATGCCGTTCCTGTGGAGGATGATGTCGATGTTCCCGGTGTCGCCGGGGACGATGGACGGGATGAGCTTCAGTATCACCCCTATCGCCCGGGTGCTGTAGAAGTACTTGTCGTTCTGGGCCTCGATGGTGAGCGTGCCGGCATCGGAGACGTAGACGACGATGTCGCTGAAGCCCGACATGGCAAGGGCCTGCGAAAGCCTCTCGCACAGGGGCCTCGCCCTGTCCTTGACCGTTTCCCTGTACGGCTTGTCCCATATGGGGATGATGGGGTTGCCGATGTCGAAGGTCAGGGAGAGGTTGACGCCCACCTGGTTGCCCCTCTGGTAGCTCACCCCCACCTCGGACCACGTCGTCGGCCTCCACCTAAACCCGACGTTGAAGGGCGACGGGACGGGCTTCGTGAAGTACTCGTCCCTGGCGGGGTCGTTCACCTGCTTCTCGTACTTCACGGGGCTGTATTCCACCATGAAGGCGAACTTCTCCGAGGGGGCGAACTGGATGCCGCCGAAGAACTGGGAGTCCCTGAACCATGCCCTCGGGTCCTCGAACATCTCCACCTTGAACCCCTCCCCCTTCGAGGGCAGCTGGCTCTTCCCGAACCTGCCGTTGCCGAACCCCAGGGTAAGATCGAAGGGGTAGAACTGCTTGCTCGCCACGACGTACTGGGAGGAGAAGAGCCTCGTCCCGTGGGGGTCCATGATCCCCACGGCGACGGCGGGCGTGTACATCCCCTCGCGCACCGTCTGGAGCTTGAGGTCCACCGCCTTGTCCTTGTAGTTGCCGTACCCGCTCCAGCT
>MVQP01000001.1 GCA_002067235.1 Syntrophorhabdus sp. PtaB.Bin047 | reverse complement strand
GGCAACCCCGCGGAGGGGGTACCGGGAACGATCGTCACCGCGGATTTCTTGAACAAGGTCAACAACCATTATCACACCGGGAGGGACATCGACGGCGAGGGGGCGCTCGCCTATGCCGCGGATACGGGCGAGGCGAACGCCTATGTCCTGACGCTCTCCCCGGCGCTTGATGCCTACATCCCGGGCATGCCGGTATGCTTCAAGGTCGGGAACGCCAATACCGGGGCGTCAACGATCGACATCAACGGCTTGGGGGTGAAGGCCATAAAGAAGAACGGCAATGAGGACCTCGCCGTCGGGGACATCCTTGCCGGCCAGATCGTGACGGTCATCTATGACGGGACGAACTTCCAGCTCATGGCCGCGCCAAGGGTCCTGGCGCTTCGCGATGCATCCCGAGGGCTCATCGTCAAGAACAACACCTCGAACCCGAATCACCAGGTCGATATCTCCGCCGACGAGATCATCCTTCAGGATGCAAGCGGCAACCCGATGCGCGTCCTCAATCTGAGCATGACGGCGGACATAACGGTGAGCGGCGCGGGAGGCCTCGATACGGGCTCGGAGGCCGCTTCGACATGGTACCACCTCTGGATCACCGCCAAGGCCGACGGTACGAAGTCGGTGATCTTCTCGACGAGCGCCACGGCGCCCACCTTGCCGACAGGGTACACATACAAGGCATATATCGGGGCCTGGTACAACGGCACGGACGGGCATCTCAAGGCGGCATATCAGAGAGGTACCCGTGTGGTTCTGGCGGAATTGCGAACGGAAGTCACGGGAGGGACAGCCACGAGTTACACGTCTTTCGCAATCCTTGTCCCGTCGACCGCCCGGATCTGGCATGGACATGTAGCGGTGTATGCCAATAACGGCATAGGATGCGCCTTTGTGGCAACAGACGGGAGTGGCCTGGGATCTGCGCCCCTGACAGGATACGACACAAGCGACGGTACCGCGTTCCAGGTCGCCAATCACTGTGTCATACAGACGGCTCAGACCCTTTACTACAGAATCCAGACATCGGGCTATGCGACCACGGGGGTGAACATTTACACGGGTGGTTGGGACTATTAAGGAGGACCCCATGAAATACGCCTACATTCTAACAGCCGGCCAGGCTCACGACCTGAGGTTCGTGGCCGATGACTACACTCCCGTTTCCGGGGAGACCGTGGCCGACGGGGACATTCTGCCCGATATCGAAACCCTTCACGAGGCGTCGTACTTCGCCGCAAGGGCGGCCGCGGCCCTTAAAATCTTGGCCCAGGAGGCCCTCGACAGGTCGGACATCACGATCCTGCGGTGCTATGAGAACGCCGTTACGGTCCCTGCCGCCTGGCAGACATACCGGACGGAACTGAGGGCGATCGTCTCGGG
This sequence comes from Syntrophorhabdus sp. PtaB.Bin047, assembly GCA_002067235.1. GTDB lineage: Bacteria > Desulfobacterota > Syntrophorhabdia > Syntrophorhabdales > Syntrophorhabdaceae > Delta-02. The sequence continues at coordinate 82,084 of MVQP01000001.1, read as the reverse complement.
AACCTCACCGGCGACAGAGTTGCCCGCACGGCCGGAGTACCCGGAAGGGACATAAAGGAGAGACGGACAGTACCCAAGGGAGTTAGCCCTCCCTCAGACAAGCGTTCGCGCGCTTGACGGGATAACCCGCTACCATCCGCCATAGGACCTGAATTATGCTCGAGAGTGAACCAGAGCAAAGAATGTAGCAGGGAACCCCCGCCAAAATCAAACTCTATTTGATATAGGAGGGCTAACCCATGAAAAGTTTCTTATCGTATTACGGCGGCAAGTCGCTTCTCGCGAAGAGAATCATCCCCAGGATCCCGGAACACACCTGCTACTGCGAGGTATTCGCCGGCGCCGCCTGGCTCCTTTTCAAAAAGGAAGAGTCGAAGGTAGAGGTCATAAACGACATCAACAAGGACCTGGTCACACTGTATCGGGTCATCAAGCATCATCTCGAGGAGTTCATCCGTTATCTCAAATGGATCCTCGTGGCCAGGGAAGAATTTGCCCGGTTCAAGGCCGAAAACCCGGAGACCCTGACGGACATCCAGAGGGCGGTGCGGTTCTACTATCTTATGAGGACGGGGTATGGAGCCAAGCTCGTCGGACAGACGTTCAGCATCGGGCCCACCAGGCCGTCATCGCTCAACCTCCTCAGAATCGAGGAGGAGCTCTCGGCAGCCCACCTGCGTCTATCCAGGGTCTATATCGAGAACATGACCTATCAACGGCTCATTGAACGTTTCGATCGCCCTGAGACCTTTTTCTACATCGATCCGCCCTATTACGGGTGTGAAGAGGATTATGGGAAGGGGATATTCGACAGGGAAGACTATCGGCGACTTCGGGACGTTCTCACCGGGATCAGTGGACAGTTTGTTCTGTCTATCAATGACGTTCCCGAGATTCGGGAGGTCTTCAAAACATTCTTGATCGAGGAGGTTAAGACGAGCTATACCATCTCAGGAGCGAACAAGCAGCAGAGGGTCACCGAGCTCCTGATCCGGAACTACGAACTGCCGCCAGAATCAAGCGCGATTTGACAGTATCAAATAATTTTCAAAGGTTAGTTATAACGTTATTTGCTACTCAATTATCGCACGCGGCTACATTGCCGACCTCCGATTGACACTTTCGCATCTCTGAGATAGTATTGCTGATATGCAGATGCGTGTCGTGCACCCTTGACGGCCACAAGGAGGACAAATGGCAGACCCCTCCGCAACGTATCAGCAGCTTGTCGAAGAAATAGCTTCCCTGGAACGACAGATCAAGAGATTGGAAGCGGACCACCGGAGGGCCGGGGAGACGCTGGAGGATCGCGCTGCCTCGCTCACGGAGCCTGTGGATGACGCGGCCGGTATAGAATTCGAAGACCTCTTCGACCTCGACGAGATACAGCGGCTGCAGGATGAGCTTTGCAGGGCCGCCGGAGTGGCAGGTCTCCTCACAGGTACCGACGGCAGGCCCATCACGAGGCCGAGCAACTTCTCCCGTTTCTGCAGGGACATAGTACGAAGCACCGATCGTGGGCAGACGAAGTGCCGGACGTCTGACGCACAACTGGGGCAGCATCACCCTGAAGGGCCCATCGTTCGACCTTGCCTGAGTGCGGGGTTGTGGGGTGCGGGGGCAAGCATCACCGCCGGGGGACGGCACATCGCCAACTGGCTCATCGGCCAGGTACGCAACGAAGCCCAGAGCGAGGAGAGTATCCGGGCCTACGCCAGGGAACTCGGAATTGACGAGGAGACATTTGTCGAAGCCTTTTACGAGGTGCCGGTGATGTCAACACAGCAGTTCCACCTTGTCGCTCAGGCGTTCTTTACCGTGGCAAGCCTGTTGTCGAGGGCGGCGTTCCAGAACCTTCAGCAGGCCCGATACATCCTGGAACGCAGGCGCGCCGGGGAGGCCTTGAGCAAGAGCGAATCGTTGATACGCGCGATAACGGATTCCGTTCAGGACGCGATCGTCATGATGGACCCGGAGGGCCGCATCTCCTTCTGGAACAAGGCGGCGGAGCATATCTTCGGCTATGCGAAAGAGGAGGCGATCGGCGCGAACCTGCACCGGTTGGTCGCGCCGGAGCGTTTCCTGGAAACCTACAGCAGGGCGTTCGAGATGTTCAGGAAGAGCGGCCGGACACATTCACCGGAGAGGGACCTTAAATTGTGGGCGTGCCGGAAAGGCGGAGAGGAATTTCCCATCGAGCTGTCCCTCTCTGCAATCCACCTTGAAGACGGCTGGCACTCGGTGGGGATCATGCGCGACATAACGGAGCGCAGGGAGGCGGAAGAGGAACTGTATGAATCCCGAAGGAGGCTGGAAGACATCATTGAGTTTCTCCCCGACGCCACATTTGTCATCGACAGGGAAGGAAAGGTGGTAGCCTGGAACCGGGCAATCGAGACACTTACGGGAGTCACCAAGGACCAGATGCTCGGGAAAGGTGATTACGAATACGCCATGCCGTTCTATGGCGAGCGCAGACCCATCCTCATCGATTACGCTCTTCATCCCGAAATAGAGTTGGAGCATGACTACGCGGCGTTCCAGAGGGTGGGGAATACCCTTTTCGGTGAGGCCTACACGCCTGGCATACCGCCCGGAGACTTCTACGTGTACGCGACCGCGTCGGTGCTGTATGACTCGAAGGGCAATGTCATCGCTGCGATAGAGTGCATCCGCGACGATACGGAGCGCAAGAGACTGGCCGATCGCCTCAACAGGGCGGAGAAGATGGAGGGATTGGGTAGGTTGGCGGGGGGCGTGGCGCATGACATGAACAACGTCCTCGGCGTGCTCGTCGGCTGTGCCGACCTCCTCCGGGCAAGTCTGCCGAAGGACACTCCCTGCTGGAAATATGCCGACGACATCCTGAACTCTGGCCTGAGGGGGGCGGCGATCATTCAGGACCTCTTGACGTTGGCCAGAAGGGGTGTGGCCGTTTCGGAAGTGGTCAACCTGAACAGCATCGTTGATGACTATCTCAAGACACCTGAATTCGACAAGCTCAAGACGGACCACCCTGCGGTGAAGATTGGCGTCGAGCTTTCCGATGGGCTCCTGAACACCAGAGGATCGCCCATCCATCTGAGCAAGACCTTGGCGAACCTCGTTTCCAACGCGGCGGAGGCGCTGCCGGGCAGCGGCGAGATAAGCATCAGGACGGAGAACCGTTATCTCGATGTGCCCATCCAGGGATATGACAGCATGAAGGAGGGTGATTACACGATCCTGAGCGTTTCCGATACCGGCAAGGGCATATCCGACCTGGACATGGGGAAGATCTTCGAGCCCTTCTACACGAACAAGGTCATGGGAAGGAGCGGGACTGGTCTTGGCCTCGCCGTGGTATGGGGGACCGTAAAGGACCACGATGGATACATAGACGTGAAGAGCGAAGAGGGCGTAGGAAGCACTTTCACGATCTATCTGCCGGTCACGAGGGAAGAAATAGCGAAAAGGAAGAAGGTCATCGATTCCCTAGCATACCGGGGTAAGGGGGAGACCATTCTTGTCGTCGATGATATCAAGGAACAGAGAGAGCTTGCCATCAACATGCTAAGTGTCCTGGGATACAGCGTCGAAGCCGCCGCCAGTGGGGAAGAGGCTTGTGAGCGCCTGCTCGGCAAGACGGTGGACCTCCTGCTCCTTGACATGGTCATGGACCCGGGGATGGATGGGTTGGAGACCTACAGGAAGATCCTCGAGACCCATCCGCGGCAGAGGGCGGTCATCGTCAGTGGCTTTTCCGAGACCGAGCGCGTGAAGAAGGCCCAGGCCCTTGGCGCCGGGGTCTTTGTCCGCAAGCCCTATATCCTGGAGAAGATCGGCCTTGCGGTGAGACGGGAACTGGACAGGGGCAAAGATGATGATGTATCCTCGGAGACGTAGAGGGTTCGGGCCGCCTGCCCGTTCTCTCCGGGCATCTTCCGGGGGCGCGGAGTAAAGGGGGACAAGAGTGAAAGGTGCATTGTCAACGATCCTGCTTGCCGCTGTCTGCATTTGCGTGCTGTGCAGTTTAGCAGGCGCGACGACCTCGGACACCTTCAGGTGTCCGAACGGTGCCATCATCTCGGTGAATGACAAACTCTCGACGGTCACGCTCAGGTGCGACGCCCCGACCTCCGTGTCGAGGAGATCCGTGACGAGAGGGCTTGTCTCAGGGTATTATGACGTGGTCGAGATGGAGGAATGGACGTACGATCTGGGCCCCTCCCTCTTCGTATATTACCTCACATTCGATAACGGGGTTCTCGTGCGCATCGAAAGCGGCGGCTACGGGAAGTAGTCTCCGTCGCCACCCGCAGAGCGTTATCCTTTCGACATTCTACTCTTTCCGCATAGCCATCAGCGCAACCTTGTAACACTGGTTGACATGGGAGCGGATGATGAGGGTCATTGCGCCGTAACTCAGGCCGGCGGCAAGGGCCTGGCCGACCAGCGGAACATAGCGCGCGACCTGTTTCGTTGTCAGGCGCCGCATGCCGACCCCCTTGAGGACCTGGAGGACCAGCTCCTTTGTGAGGTACCTGCCGATAAGGTTGACGCCGAGTTTTTTCGCCGCGTCATAGATCAGGATGATCACCTGGGGGTCATATGTATCGATCTGCTCCTTTGCGAGCCCGAACCTTTCCGTGATCCTGGGGATGATGGTCCCGAGGAGAACGACATCGGTGGCGACATCGGTGAAGGGGATGGGAATGACCGCCGCGGCAGCCGAGAGCAGGGCCTTCCTGTTCGACATGCGCAGGCATGCCTTTTTGATGGCCTCCAGGTCTCTCCTCGTTGCGGGCAGCATATCCATCTCATTTATAGTACTTTGTTCCCACGCGGGCAAGGCTTTTTTCCTGTGCGGCCCGCGACAGGACGGCGGTCACGGGGAAAGATGCCACATAAACCTTGACATGCGCGGTACGGTGCGGGATGATTTTGGTGTTTCAAAAGGCGTTATCAACGGTTTCACATTAGAATCCAATCCTGGTGGTGATGATGATGATCAAAGGAACGACGAAGATACTGGGGGTTGTCGGTTACCCCATCGTCCATTCACTCTCTCCCGTGATGCACAACGCGGCGATAGAGCATCTCGGAGCCGACTACGTCTATGTTCCCTTTTCGGTGAAACCCGAGGACCTGGCCGACGCCCTTCGCGGATTTGAGGCCATTGATGTGCAGGGGTTCAGCGTTACCATTCCCCACAAGCAGGCCATTATGCCCCTCCTGACGGAGATCACCGCCGAGGCGAAGCTGTCGGGTGCCGTAAACGCTGTTTCCCGGACAGAGAACGGCTGGAAGGGGACCAATTACGATTCCTTCGGGTTTATGGCCCCTCTCAAGGAGATGAAGGAAGACTGGAAGAATATAGCCCCCGTTATCCTGGGGAATGGCGGAGCGGCGAGGTCGGTTCTCGTTGGTTGCCAGTCTCTGGGGTGCCGCGAGGTCCACGTCTTCGGACGGAACCCGCAAAAGCTGGCCGACTTTGCGGATAGCTGGAAGAACACGCCCGTCCATGACGTCCTCAGGGTCCATGTCTGGGATGAGCTGGGAGGGATGATATCCGGGACGCGACTCGTTGTCAACGCCACCCCGATGGGCATGTATCCCAGGGGGGGTGAGCTCCCCGTAACGGAGGACGTGATAGGGGGCATCCAGCCCGGGACCGTGGTCTATGACCTGATCTATTCACCCCGGCCCACTTTGTTCCTGACGAAGGCCCGCGAGAGGGGTGCTGTCATCGTTGACGGCCTGGAGATGCTGGTCCAGCAGGGGGCGAAGGCCCTCACGATATGGCTGGGCCGGGATGTTCCCGTGGACATAATGCGGGATGCCTGCCTGAAACAGTCGAAGCCTGCCGGCTGAGGGAGCGGCACCTGACGCGAAGGTCCTGAAAGAGGATGGCGACAGGAACGGCGGTCTCGCTTCAGTTCCTTTTTGTTTCCGACCCGTCGTACGCGCAGTGGTTATACACGTCTGCCATGTGTTCGCTGCAAACTACCAAGTGGAATTATATCGGCCAATTGTTCCCTGCAAGAGACTTTCCAGCAAACATAGCATTGACGGGCTTATGCGTGCGGTGGTCGTGAAGACCTATCATTGACAGTCAAATCCGGTCTGCTATATTTCATGTTAAGCGGAGACTGTGTCGTGCGGCCCAGGCCGCGTGTCTCTTGTCGGTTCAACAGCCCGGTTCCGGGGAAGGGGGAAACAACGATGGGACTCATAGACAAAGTCAAACTCAAGGTCTATCCGCTGGCATGCCGGTACGTCAGCCATGCCGCTCTCGTCGAAGGGAGACTGGGAAACGGCGGCGAGACATTCCGCTGCCTTTTCGTGGAGAACACGGACCTCATGGGATACATGCTCCCCCGGATGTACGACGACTGCCCGGCTGTTCTGAGGAAATGGCGCATCTGGACCCCCTCCTTGCCAGGGGTTCTGAGAGATTTCTCCGACTCGATCGACATGTGTGTTGCCGTGCTTCCTCTGAGCTATGAGCCGAAGTTCGAAAGGTCAGCACACTTCAAGAGCCAGACGCTCATTTGCTCCTTCATCGATATGTCGGGCGGCTGGTCTGAGATCAAGAAACGGTTCCAGCACAACAAGAGACAGTTCTCCAACAGAATGGACAAAAGGCCCGCCTTCTCATGCCGGGTCTCGAGGGACCCCGAGGATTTCGATCTCTTTTACAATGAGATGTACGCGCCCCACATTCAAAAGAGGTTTGAGGAACTTGCGGATCTTGACTCCTACTGTCACATGAAGGATTCCTTCGACAAGGGTTTTCTCCTGGTCATCGAGGAAGGAGAAAAGAGTGTTGCCGGCGTGCTTTGCGAAGTACAGGACGGTACCCTGTTCGCCAGAAGGACGGGGATCCTGCACGGAGACGAGGAATACCTCAGGAGAGGCGCTGCGTCTGCAGAGTACTATTTCATGTTGAAGTTTGCCCTGGAGCACGGCCTCTCAAGGGTCGACCTGCTCAGGAGCAGGCCTTTCTTTAACGACGGCGTGTACAGCACGAAACGAAAATGGGGCGCTACGGTCTATCCCGACCGGGAATCCAGGTCCTGGGTCTTTTTCATTATTCCGGAGTACTCCAGCAAGGTGGCCAGCTTTTTCGAGATCAATCCCGTGATCGTTTACAGGGACGACCGGATGTACGGGCTCGTCGGCTGGAACAGTAAAGATACTCCGTCCGAGAAAGATGAAAAGGAGTTTAGTCAAAAATACTATTCTCCCGGTCTCGACGGTTTGATGCTGATCCGGCCTCATTGTGAAGAACCCGTACAGATCGCGTTCAAATGAATCCCTGAGGGGGTTGTGGGAGCCGTGTGGAACGGGGGTTCTCTCCGCGTGTGAGGCCTCGACGATATTGGTTTTGCCGCATGGAGGGCTGTTGACAAATATCCGGGCGCCGCTATGTTCTTATTATGGGGGCCGGCGAGTTCGGCAAACGTCGCCGGTATGATTCCGAAAGAGTGCCGAAGGCACGGGAGAACTGACGGGGCCGGAGTGCCGTCAACGTGTGGGGACGTGCGTTCGCGTGGCCTCAATGACTTGTATGGAGGACCCGTATGTGCGCAGATTCGCAGTACCGCAATCTCTGTGTCAGGGTGGAGATCGACAGGATGCCCACGATGCTGAAACCGTATTATTCGATGAGATGGCTCATGTCGAAGGGAGTGCTGCTGCGCATATGCCGGAAGGTCCTAAGGCGGTTGAGGCTGCTGCCTCCCCTCCCGTCGGCGGCGGTTGCGGACAAATCGGTCCCGCCCGTGGACGGAATCCTGGGCCTGAGTCCGGGGGAGCTTGTGGAGATCAAGTCAAGGGAGGAGATCGAAAGGACCCTCGACGGATACGGCAGACACGACCGCCTGTTCTTCATGTCCGAACAGTGGCAGCACTGCGGCAGGCGATCGCGGGTATATAAGAGGGTCAATCGCGTGCTCTCGGAACAGACGGGAAGGTTCAGGAGGGCGAGAAACGTTGTCCTCCTCGAAGGCGTATGCTGCGACGGGTCGAAGCACGGGAATTGCGACGCGTCGTGCTTCCTTTTCTGGAAGGAGGCCTGGCTGCGGCGTGTCGGGCAGTAGGACTGTTCGGCGCTCCATGTTCCGAGGCGAAGGGAACGACGCCTATGCCCCGGAATTCCCGAAGATCCCCCGGTGCTCAACGCGGCAGGCATTCTCCGGAAAGTTTCTTCCCCATCCGTTATGTATTAGATGGTTGTCGGTTCGCTGGCCTCCGGTGCAGGCACGGAGGGTCGACACGCTGGTTGCCTATTCTGGCCAGGTAATACGGGAGGATATGGCGGGGCGGCAACGGTCGGGGCCTTGCGGGCGGTTGGTCCCTCATCCGTCCCGGCCAGATTACCCCTTGTAAATTGCTATAGATTGCGGGAGAATGGAGATTGAAATGTTGCGGATGAAGTCGTGAACATCGTCTTGATGATCGCACCAAAGGCAAGGAGGAAAGTGAGATGGTGTCATTCTTTCGCAAGGGAAAAAGGAAATGGGCAGTGCCGGCGATCCTTTTGATAGCCGGCCTTGGCGGCTGTGTGGTTCACTACGAAAAACCGGGGATGACCCAGGCAGAGTGGGCCAGGGACAAGGCATACTGCGAGCAGGTCGCGGAGAAAGAGTATGCTCGGAAAGGCACCCGGGTCTGCGACGAGGTCGATGCCTGCCTGATAGCAAAGGGCTGGAAGAGAAGTCAGTAGGACCGTGTATTCGCGGGCCGAAGGGAAAAGGCTTCCGCCGTATCTGACTGGGATGAATGGTGGCTTCACCCGTCCGCTGGTGAGTTTTGCCCTCAACACGGAGACGGGGAATAACTCATGGAGATGAGCGATAAGGAACTCAGGACGGTTCTGCACCGGCACAGGAAGTGGCTTGACGGCGAGGACGGCGGTGTTTGCGCCAACCTTTCCGGGGCCGATCTTTCCGGGGCCAGGCTGGCAGGCGCGGACCTGTCGCACGCAAACCTTCGCTCGTCGGACCTGTCAGGTGCAACGCTTGTCAGGGCTAATCTATCCGGCGTCGACCTCTCCGAAGCCGACCTCTCCGAAGCCGACCTCTCCCGCGCGAATTTCTACCGCGCCACCCTTTCCCACGCGAACCTTACCGGCTCCAACCTCACCCGCTGCAACCTCTCCGGCGTGGACATCTCCCGCGCCACCCTCTCCTGCGCTGTCCTTGCCGGATCCAACCTCACCCGTGCCGACCTTGCCGGCGCCGACCTCAACGAGGCCGACCTAACGGGCACCGACCTCGAGAGGGCGGACCTCGCCCTTGCCGACCTGACCGGTGCCGACCTCACCGGCTCCAACCTCACCGCCGCGGATCTCTCCTATGCCACCCTTGCCCGGGCGAATCTCGCCCGCGTCAACCTTTCCGGGGTGGACATCTCCCGCGCCAACCTTTCTTTCGCCAACCTCGCCGGATCCAACCTCACCCGTGCCGACCTTACTCTCACCGACCTCAACGAGGCCGACCTGACGGGCGCAACCTGGACAGACGGAACAAAGAAGTAGCGGTAACCGCTTAAGCGCCCCTCCCGGGGATTGCCCGGACACATGACGGTGCCCGGCGAGACCCCTCACCCCTTGTGAAAAGCACGTTCGTCCCTAAATTCGCCAACCTGGAGACATAGCCATTTCAAACAGATATCCCCCGCGATAAGAATTCCCATTATCAAGAACAGGATTTCTCCGGAAGGGGCGACAGCGACGAACCATCATTGATGTCCGACCAGGAAGGGTCCTGCAGAAAAACAAAAGGGGGCAGCGCATGAACAAGCGAAACAGTCGATTCTTCATCACCTATTTCTTCACCTCTCTTTTCCTCTTGTTGTTTCTCCTTCAGGTTTTCCCGAACATTGCGTTGGCCAAGAAGAGTTCCGGCACGTACCTGTGGCACCTTTTTACCGGGTCGGGTGTAAATGTTGATAAAGGAGCCGAGAATGTCAGAGCCGTTGTAACCGACGAGGCAGGGAATATCTTTATAGCAGCGGAGGGTATGAAATGGGATTCGACCCAGGCGACGGATCCGAATTACGGCAGTCCCGGCGATCCGAAGCACCCGCACAGCGGCAATAACCCCATCAACAAGGACATCCTCGTGATAAAGCTCGGCCCCAACGGCCAATTCGAGTGGTACACGTTCTACGGAGGATTTGAGGGGGACAACGTCAGGGGAATGGCCATAGCCGATGGCAAGCTCTATATCACGGGCACAAGCAGGGACAACTGGTCGGGACCGAACGGGAAGAGCGCGGTCCAGGACCATTCTAGAGCGATATTACATCCTTCCCATTGTAGCGGTGGGGGTTATTACTATTATGAATACTCCGACGATATCTTCGTCCTCGCCCTGGATAAATACTATGGTAAGTACCTTTGGCATACGTTCATCGGGGAATCCAAATGGAATGAACAGGTGTACGGCATCGCCGCCGATAAGGAACGGATCTTTCTCGTGGGGAAAGCGGACGCCGAATTCTTCGGATGCTGGCCAGTAACTGAACCGAACAGGGACGATGAACCAATGACGGACTGTGACGCCGTGAAAAGGATAAACAGGAAATGTAGGCCGACGCGGCAATATCAGGGCTCGAACGACGCCTGGGTCCTGGCGTTGGACACCAACGGATATTATGTCGCACACACCTTTCTCGGCGGCAGCGAGTCCAACGACTGGGGCGAGGGCATCGCCATCGACAAGAACGGCATGGTGGTTGTCGCGGGAGCCAGCGACCAGAGCTGGAACTACACCCATTCCTGGTACAACACCCCGCCCCGTAACCCTCATTCCGGCGGCTACGACATGTTCATCGCCCGCCTGGCAAGGAGCGACCTGGAATGCCACTGGCACGCCTTCTTCGGAGGGCCCGATAGCGACTGGGCCACGGCGGTGCTGACAGATGACGAGAACGGCTACTACCTTGCGGGGTACAGCAAGTCGGGTTTTAAGGTCAAGGACAGGGCCCCGGTGGCCGAGCACACAGCGGGTGTCAACTATGACTTCTCCGTCCTGAAGATGAACAACGAAGGGGCGAACGGATGGCATACCTTCCGCGGCAGGGACAAGCACGAGGATGTCGCTCACGCGATGGCCTTGAGCCTTGACGGCAAGACATTGTACGTGGCGGGAGAGGCGAATGGTCCCTGGGTTCAGGGCGCCGACGGGGCCCCCCTCCATGATTTCACAAAGCTGAATGGGAACTACCAGATCGGCGTGACGGACATGGCCATCCTGGCGCTTGACGCGAGCAACGGCAAATCCAGGTGGCACAGCTTCTACGGCGGCCTGGGCCATGACAGGGCCTATTCGATAGCTGTAGCAGAGGAAAAGGCCGCGGGAGACATCATCGTCGGGGGGACAAGCGATGTGGCGTGGACGGTCGACGGAACAGCGTCGAAATACACATTCCCCGACAATGGCGCAAGCTCAACGACGCCCAACCCCAACTTTGCCGTGCTGAAACTCCATCCTTACAAGTATACCATCACGGCCTCGGTCAACGATGAGAAGATGGGCAGCGTCAGTCCGAAAGAGGTTGACGTTGAATACCAGGGGAACACAACAGTCAAGTTTCAACATAAACCAGCTTACCGTGTTAAGGGTCTGTTCGTGGACGGCACATACCAGGAGTGCCTTTACTGCACAGAATACTCCTTCGAGAAGGTCAGCAAGGATCATACATTAAAGGTTGTCTTCGACAATTGGAAACCCACGATCATCAATGAAGGGAACGATGGTGGCGGTACCCTCGACCCCCCCGACCAGGAGGTGGAGGTGGAATATGGCAAGGACCAGACCATGAATTTCATACCCGACGAAGGGTACGAAGTCGCGAGTGTCTGGATTGACGACGTCGAATGGCCTGACTACGTGTACAATGCCTACACCTTCAAGAATGTAGTACGGGTGCATACCATCCAGGTTAATTTCCGGAAGAAAAAAGGTCCCTACACCATCACACCTAATGCAGGAGCGAACGGCTCCGTAACCCCCGGCACGAAACAGACCGTCTCGAGAGGCAGTAACATAACCCTCACCGTCCAGGCCGACGCGGGCCATGTGATAGACACATTGGTGAAGGTCCAAAACGGTATAACGAATACCATAACCAACGCGTCGGGACAGGAGAAATTCGAGACTACCTTTGCGAACGTACAGATGAACGGTTCGCTTACCGCCACCTTCAAGCAACCCGTATATACCATAGAGCCCACAGTGTCGGGAGGCAATGGCACCATCGATCCCAGCAAGAGTACGAAGGTCGTCAGAGGCCAGGATCAGACCTTCAATTTCAAGCCGGCCGACGGCTACGAGCTCGACAAGGTTTATGTTGACGGCACGGAACAGGTGAATTATGTGTACAATGCCTACACCTTCAAAAACGTCAAAGCCAATCACGCGATCACCATTTCATTCAGGAAGAAATCGGCCGATGCGACCTATACCATCACACCCATGGCGGGAGCGAACGGCTCCATAAACCCGGGTACTGCGCTGACGGTCAAAAGGGGCGCTACCAGAACGTTTACCGTAACAGCTAATGAGGGCTACGAGATAGACACCTTGACAAAGATCGAAAACGGTATAACGAGTACCATAACCGCGGCATCGGGACAGACGTCCTTTCAGACCACTTTTTCGACTATAACGTACAACGGCTCACTCAAGGCCACTTTCAGGACGTACACAGGTTCTTTCACCATCACACCTGATGCGGGAGCGAACGGCTCCATAACCCCCGGCACGGCACAGACCGTCGCCCATAGTGGCAGTACAACCTTCGAGGTAAAGTCTGCTACCGGCTACGTGATAGACACGCTGACCGTGGTTGAAAACGGTCAAAAAAGGACCATAGACGGCGCCGCGGGCAAGCCGACGTACTCACAGTCATTCACAAACGTACACGCAAACGGCTCGATAACCGTCACCTTCGCGAAATCATACACCATCACGCCGTCGGTTACGGGAGCGAACGGCTCCATAACCCCCGGCACGGCACAGACCGTGAAATCGGGCGGCACGGTGACATTCACCGTGAGCGCTGAGGCGAACTACCAGATAGAGCGGTTGTCGGTGTTTGAGAACGGAGTAAGCCGGGACATAGGGGGCGCGGTAGGGGAAACGACATACGATTACCCCTTCAGTAACGTGCAGGCAGACGGTTGGATCGTTGCCAAATTCAAGGCGAAATCTGATTATTGATACGGAGCAGCCATAGGATAACGGGGCGGGTCAATCCCGCCCCTGCCTGTGGTTTGCTTGAACCCTGCGACCCATAGATGTTGGTCCGTCCGGGAGCGGATGGCTTAGAGGATAGACGTGGATCCATCAAGTAAATTAACACCATGCATGGAGCATATGGAAAAAGCAACTCCGAGTATTACACAAAAGGGGAACATTAAGATGAAGAGATTATTCGTGAAATACGTTATTTGCGGCATGTCCATTCTCATGGTGGCCGCCCCGGGGGTTGTCGGGCCTTCTTTTTCCGAGGTGATAATAAGCGGCACGGAGACAACAGGCATTCGCCTCGAAGATCGAGACACTGCGAACAATCCCAAGAACGCGACGGTACAGTCAGGGGCCTTCGTTAACGAGAGCTCTGTCTCTGGGGGATATGCCCTCTGGGGAAAGGAGGCCGGATGGAGCATTACCGTGGAAGCAGGGGCAACGCTGAGCAGCGAAAAGGGCAGTGGAATCCTGCTGGACTCGAGTAATACCGTGAAACACCCTGACTCTATCACCAACTATGGGTCAATAACAGGTGGAGATGGGATCCAGATGCAGTCCGGCACCGTTGTGAACAAAAAAGGTGCGAGTATTGTCGGTACTGAGGATGACGGTGTTGAATTCCGTGAAACATCCGCCACGGCCGCCAAGATCGTCATCAACGAGGGCACCATTTCCGGGAAAGACTGGGGCGTGTACACCTGGGGTGCCAACAGCCGCGTGGAAAACAAAGAGGGCGGCATCATCCAATCCGGCGGAACCGGTGTTCGCGTAGCGGGTGGCGAGGTCGTAAACGAGAAGGGCGCGGAGATAATAGCAGCGGGAAACGGTGTCGTAATTGGTGATGGCGGGGGCACGGTCACGAACGGAGGTTCGATAACAGGGAGAATCGGCATATGGTCCTACGGCAGCAACGACAACACTCTTGACAACAGCGGCACTATCATTGGTACCGCCGGCAATGCGGTACTCATGGGCGGCGGCAACGACACCGCGAGGCTGCGCGACGGCTCTGACATAACGGGTAACGTGGATGCTGACGACTCGACTGATGCAACCGTTGTCTCCGGCACCGACGATAAGGCCTATCTCACCGGCTCGGGCACAATAAAGAACGGTACCCTGCTTAACTTTGAGACCATAGAGAAGTCCGGGGACGGTACCTGGAGCCTGGGCGGAGACCTCTCGAGCGGCAAGAGCATATCCGTCCTCGGCGGTGCGCTCAAGCTGAGCGGTACCTACACGCACGAGGCGGGAGCAACCTACACGGTAGGAGCGGGCTCGGATGGCAAGGCCGGGAAGATAACGGCCGATACGGCGGTGCTGAACGGCGGCACCGTCTCCGTCGTCACCAAGGGTCTTAAGGGAGGTTCGCACACCATAGTCGAGACGACAAATGGTCTTACAGGTACCTTCGGATCGCTCACGGTGGGCTCCCTGGGTTCCAAGTATAAGGAGATGTCTCTCTCCTACGACGCGAAGAACAGCTATCTCAATGTGAGATCGAACTTCAAAAAGCTGGGCCACCGCCGCGATCTGACGTCGCACCTCGACGACACCTACAACAATTCGCCTTCCGACGATATGGTGACCGTTGCCGATGAGTTGTTCACTCTCCCCGATGCCGCCCTCAGCTCCGCCTTCGACGAGATGTCGGGAACGACCCACGGCGCGGGGGCATCTGTAGCTCCCGCAAGGCAGGGCGCCTTCTATCAGAACGTCCTCGGCCGTACCGGCGGGAGCACCACGGGCCTCGGCTTCCTCGGGCTCAACGACCGTGAGTCTGATCCCCTGACGATGCTTGCCTCGGGCGGCCCGGTGGCATCCGATGCGAGGTTTACCCTCACAAGAGACGGGCAGAAACTGCCTTACGGAATGTGGATCAAAGGATACAGCGTCACAGGCAACCGCCACGGCGACGACACCGGCTCCCGCTATGACTACACCATCGGGGGGGCCATCGCAGGTTTCGACTACCTCATCAACCCCAATATCCGGGCCGGCGTGGCCGTCGGGTATTCAAAGACCAGCGTCGACATGAAAGAGCTTCAGGACAACTCCGATGTTGAAAGCTTCCAGGGGGCGATATACGGTTCCTACGTCCCCACAAGCAAGAATTGGTATGTGGACGCGGCCTTCGCCTATAGCAAGAACAGCTACGAGACGAAGCGCTATCTCAACTTCGGCAACATCTACCGGGTGGCCCGTGGCTCCTATAACGGCAGCGACATCTCGGGTTACCTCGAGGGCGGCTACAGAGTGCCCGTCTTCTGGCGTATTACCGCAACGCCCCTTGTTTCCTTCCTTGCCATGAGGAATCACACGGACAGCTTTACGGAAACAGGCGCAGGCTCGTTGAATCTCGAAACTAACAGCAACAATACCGATTCATACCAGAGCGGTGTTGGTGTGAAGTTGTCCCGGGAACTCAAGGCGGCAAAAAGCTTCACCCTTACGCCGGAATTCGGCGCCAAATGGCTCCATGAGTTCGGAGACACGGAAGCGAACATCAACGCACGCTTTGCCGAGGCCCCCGCAGGTTCCTTCGTCATCACCAACGAGACGACAAAAAGAGACGCCGGGGTCTTCTCCCTGAATCTCACCGCAAAGAAGGGCGACATGTTGAGCTTCTTTGTTGGCTACGATCTGGGCATTACAAGCGACCAGATAAGCCACGGCTTCACGGGGGGACTGAGGTTCAACTGGTAGAAGACGGGTGATGGGTCAGAGGTTATGGGTTATGGGAAAACTACGTGAAACGTAACCGATGAACCGGGAATATAGCAAATGATGGGCGGCCCTCAAGGCCGCCCATCATCGTTTGAATTCCGATTGCGTATCGTTCTTTCACTCCCAGTTGGTCACATCCTTGTCTTCACCTTCCCCACCGGGCGTACCGTCCCTGCCGTAGGAATAGATATCGAATTCTCCGTGGGAACCGGGAGACTGGTACTGGTAGGGTTTACCCCAGGGATCGTTGGGAAGGGTCTTTTTGAGGTAGGGACCTTCCCAGTTCTCCGCTCCTCCGGGGTTCGTGACGAGGGCGGTGAGGCCTTCCTGTGTGGTGGGGTAACGGCCGACGTCAAGGCGGAAATGGTCGAGGGTCTGCGAAAGGAGTTCGACCTGTGCCCTCGCTGCGGCCTGTTTGCCCTTGCCCAGTTTCGGAAATACCTTGGGGCCGACCAGGGCCACGAGGAGCCCGACGATGACCATGACGACGAGGAGTTCAACGAGCGTGAAGCCGCGTCTGTCCGTGGAATAGGGGTACTGAATTTTCATGCGTCCTCCCTCAATGCCGTGTGTTTATTCCGGCGATAACGTTTTGAAAAAAGATTAATGCGAGCGAGGTTCTTTTGTCACTACCTCGCCTGGCCTGTTCATCACATTCTGCGGCGTAATGGTACTATTTCGGGATTTGGCTCCCTTCACGTCGGCCGCGGGTTCTGCCCTGCAAGGGCAGTTGTCTTGTTGAAACCATAATGCGTCAGTTTAATCCCATTACGATGTTAACTTGTCCCGGTTAAATCTAGAATCCTATTGGTCTTGGAAAAACTACAGCGGGTGATGAAACGATGACAAATGTCAGAAAGCTCTTATTCTTCTCATGTCTTTTCTTCGTGCTTGTCGTACCGCCGTTATATGCCGCCGACAGTCCTCAAAAGGCGGCATCCTCCCGGGAGGCACCAGAGGCATCTGCGCCGAGGGGGGCAGCTGACGCGCAGTCGGCGCTGCCTTCAGCCGCTGTATCCCCATCGGCGAAGAACGAGAACGTGGAAAAAAAGGGGGAGTCGGCCGGTGATAGAGGAAGGATCCCGCCACCGCCGAATCCGTCCGCGCCTCCGGCGAAAACACCCTCGCAGACGAGGAAGCGCAGTGTAAGGGCGGCGAGCCCCGTCAGCCTTTCCTTTGATGACGCTGACATGTATCAGGTTATCCAGACCGTTTTCGGCGAGATCCTGAGGGTGAATTACATCGTTGACCAGAGGGTAAAGGGACGGGTCACGTTCCGTTCCGTTACCCCTGTCGAGGGTGACAAGGTGCTGTCCGTCATGGAAGTCATCCTGAGACTCAACGGTGTGGGCGTTGTGGAAGAAAGTGGCCTTTACCGGATCGTGCCAATAGGCGATGTCGCCAAAGAACCGGCGGAGGTGACAGTCGGAAGAAACCCCGATTCCATTGAGATCGAAGGCAAATCGATCATACGTGTCGTGCCGGTCATGTACAGTCAGTCGTCGGAGATCGTCAAGCTCATTACGCCCTTCCTCACAGCAACCGCTGTGGTCATTGATGTTCCTAACATCAATCACATCATGCTTGTCGACACCGACGCGAACGTAAAGAGACTGCTCAAGCTCATCGACCTTTTCGACAGCGAACAAACAAGAAAGAGGAAGCCCCAGGTCTTTGTCTATCATGTCCAGAACAGCAAAGCGAAAGATATAGCAAACATTCTGCAGCAGGTGTTTCTTTCCTCCGGGCACGGTGGCGCGGCGAATCCACCCCTTGCTGCGTCACCTTCCGCGGGGAAGGCGGCAGGCGCATCCGGCGCCCCGGCCGCGCGCAGCGGGCCGGAAGGCGGATTGATCGTGTCGGGTTCTCAGGCAGGAGAGGGCCTTATTTCTCCCATAACGAAGATTATCGCCGAGGAGAACCTCAACTCCCTCATTATCCTCAGCCTGCCCGAAGATTATGAGGTCATCAAGGAGGCCATCCGGCGCGTCGATATTATCCCGAGGCAGGTCATTATCGAAGGGGTGATCGCGGAGATCACCCTGAAGGATGATCTGAAGCTCGGCGTTTCCTGGGCCCTTCAGTTCTCGCCGGGCGGTATGAACGGCGTGCTGGGGGCAGTGGACGGGACCGTTGGATTCGATGTGCCCGGCGCGACAGCGACGAGCACGACAGGGAGTGGGACATTCACCTTTGCGGGGACCGTCGGGGGTGACTTCAAGACGGTCATCGATACGCTTGCGACGCAATCGAAGGCGAAGCTTCTTGCCGTGCCGCGTATACTGGTGACGGATAACAAGGAGGCTCGGATCCAGGTGGGTGAGCAGGTCCCCATCGTGACAACGGAAACGATAGCGTCCACCACCACCAACGCTCAGCGGACCATCCAGTACAAGGACATCGGTATCATTCTCAAGGTAAAGCCCCGCATCAATGAAGGCGGACTTGTCACTCTCGACCTCGCCCAGGAAGTCTCTTCCTACGACACTATCACCCTTTTCGACGGCGAGACCAACATCATTGTGAAAAAGACGGAGGCGACAACGAACCTTGTGGTTCAGGACGGCCAGACGATCCTCATCGGAGGGCTTATCAGGGAGGACATATCTGCGGCGCGATCGGGCATTCCGTACCTCAGCAAGATACCGCTTCTCGGATATCTCTTCGGCAGTACTACAGACGAGAATCACCGCAAGGAGCTGATCATACTCCTCACCCCGCGCGTCATCAAGAACCAGCACGATGCCCGGAAGGCCACATCCTCCTATGTTGACGATATAACGAAGACAGGCAAGGGAAAGCTGAAGAAGGAAGAACTTATCCGCGACGTTCCCCGGCAGGACAAGGACGGGAAGAATGATGCCGGCGAGATCAGGGAAGGGCGGAAAACAAGGGAACACGAGATGATGCACACAGAGGCGCCACCGGCACGAGACGATCCGGCAGGAAAAGAACCCGCGCCCCGGGCGGCGGGAGAGGAACCTGTGCCGAAGGTAGCGCCCCGGAGCCAGGGGGAGTCGTGAACGGCAAGACGATAATACATCTCGCTCCGGAGGAGTTCCCCAGGGTGCCTCTTGTCGTGGACGGTATAGCCACGCGTTTCATCAGGGAGAACAGGATCATCCCCTTTGAGTGGAAGGATGGTGCACTCAAGGTCATTATGGCCGATCCCTCAAGGCAGGAGCTTGTCGACGCGCTGAGGGCGGTGACCGAAAGCGACGTCCTCGTCCATACCGGGGACCCAGCTGTCATCGACGAGCACATCTCCCGGTTCTACAGCAAGGACCAGCAGAACCTCGACAAGATCATAGAGGGGATCGACGAACGGGAGGGCTACGAGTTCATGCGTGATGAGGAAGAGGAGGATGTAGGCCACCTCAAGGACCTTGCGTCGGAGGCACCCATCATCAGGCTCGTGAACCTCTTCATCACCCGTGCCGTGGAGTTAAGGGCGAGCGACATCCATATCGAGCCTTTCGAAGACGAGGTGAAGATCCGCTACCGCATAGACGGCGTCCTCAATGACGTGGAATCGACACCGAAGAGACTTCAGGCGGCCATCGTCTCGCGCATCAAGATCATGGCCAGACTCAACATTGCCGAGCGCAGGCTTCCCCAGGACGGAAGGATACGGCTGCGTGTGGGCGAGAAGGAGATCGCCATCAGGGTTTCCACCATCCCCATCGTGAATGGGGAGAGCATCGTCATGAGGTTGCTCGACAGGGAAAGCATCGTCATTGACCTTGCCAGTTTGGGTTTTTCACAGGCCATGCTCATGTCCCTCGATAGGCTCATCACGAAGCCCAACGGTATCATCCTTGTGACGGGGCCTACGGGCAGCGGTAAGACAACGACCCTCTACGGGGCACTCGACAAGATAAATTCGCCGGAGAAGAAGATTATCACCGTGGAAGACCCCGTGGAGTACCAGCTGAAAGGTGTCAACCAGATCCAGGTGAAGCCCCAGATCGGGCTCGATTTTAACAGCACGTTGCGCCACATCGTCAGACAGGACCCGGACATTATCATGATAGGCGAGATCCGGGACCTGGAGACCGCTCAGATAGCTATCCAGTCGGCACTGACGGGGCATCTCGTATTCTCGACGCTTCACACGAACGACGCGCCGAGTGCGATCACACGCCTTCTTGATATGGGCGTGGAGAGCTTTCTTCTATCGTCCACGGTCCGGGGCATCCTCGCCCAGAGGCTCGTGAGGATGATCTGCCCCGATTGCAGGCGCCAAACAGGCGTATCCGATGACGTCGAGGAACTCATGGCTCTCGGCATGGGCAGCGGCGTGCCCGTCTGGCGGGGAGCAGGCTGCGAGGTCTGCGGGCATACTGGGTTTTTCGGGCGTTCGGGGCTCTTCGAGCTTCTCGTTGTCGATGAAGATCTGAGGCGGCTGACCTTGAAGGGCGCCGACGAGGGAGAGATCAGGGCACAGGCGAGAAGGTCGGGCATGAAGACGCTTCTCGAAGACGGGATGGAGAAGATCCGGATGGGGGTGACCACCCTCGACGAGGTCTTTCGGGTCACGAGGGAGGATTAATTGGGAGTATATTCGTACAAGGCGACAACCCTTGAAGGCGCCATCATCGAAGGCACCATCGAGGCGCCTGATGAAGGCCTTGCTCTCACGAGGATCAAGGACTCGGGCGCCATCCCTTTGAAGGTCACGTCGCCGAGAAAGGGGGCCCTCAGAAAGGGCGTGTCGCTGCACTCATCGAAGGGCGATCTTCTTACCTTCACAGCCGAGCTGTCGGCGCTTATCGGAGCGGGCCTTCCCCTCGACCGGAGCCTCAACATCCTGGCCGGGGTCTCTGAAGGCAGGCAGATGCAGGAGGTGGTCAATTCCGTTCTGAAACTCATACGCGAAGGGAGTTCCTTTTCCGATGCCCTGAAAAAACATCCCGGGGTTTTTCCCAGGCTTTACGTGAATATGGTCCGGGCCGGTGAAACGGGTGGTGTTCTGGAGATCGTCCTCGAAAAGCTGGGCGAGTTTCTCGAAACAGCGAAAGAACTGAAAGACAGTGTCTACTCGGCCATGATCTACCCCGTGATCCTCGGGGTCACGGGAAGCATTTCGATCGTCATCCTCCTTACCTTCGTCATACCTCGCTTCTCCATTCTCTTCAAAGAGATGGGCGGGACGATTCCAGCATCCACGCAGATGATCCTTCACTTCAGTAACTTCCTGAGGGACCTCTGGTGGATCCTTCTTCCGGCGGCTGTATCGGGAGCGTTTGTGGTGTGGCGGTTTATAAAGACCGAGCGGGGCGGGATCCTTTGGGACAAGATAAAGTTCAGGTTCCTCAGGGACGTCGTGAGCAAGCTCGAAACGGCCCGATTCTGCAGAACCATGGGGACCCTCATAAAAAGCGGCGTTCCTTTCCTGCAGGCCCTGCAGAACTCCAAAGACGTTATCGGGAACCGCGTTGTTGCTTCCGCGATCGGTGCGGTGGCCAGGGACGTGAAGGAAGGCAAGGGCATTGCCGTGCCGCTCACCGAGGCGAAGGTCTTCCCTCAGCTGGCGTTGTCCATGATAAAGGTAGGCGAAGAGACGGGGCAGCTCGATACCATGCTGCTCAAGGTGGCGACAACCTACGAGAAGAGCCTCAAAGACTCGGTCAAACGGTTCATGGGTCTTCTTGAGCCCGCGATCATCCTTACCATGGGGCTCGTCATCGCTTTCATCGTCGTCTCCATGCTCGTTGCGATATTCGGTATCCTGGAGCTGCCGTTTTGAAGGTGAACGATAGTGGTTTCACGCTTCTCGAACTGGTGATAGTCATGACCCTCATGGTGGTCTTTCTTGGCCTGTCGGGCGTGCATTTCGCGAACCGTCTGCCCTCGGCGAAGCTTGACGGTACGGCGCGGGAACTTTCGGGTCTCATCCGCATGGCGCGCATAGAGGCGATGAGCGTAAGGGGAGAGCGGCGTGTGACGATCGACCTTAACCGCAGGACCTATGGCCTCAAAGGAGCGGCCCGCCGCGCGGTTCCGGAGGGTGTTGCCATCAGTGTGGTGGACCCTGTCAGGGGCGGGGTCTACGGGGGAGAATACGACATCATCGCCGATGCGTCGGGAACGGTTGAGCCATGTGAGATCATTCTCGGAACCAAAAAGAAGACCTTGAGGATCGAGATCGATCCTGTGATCGGGTCCGTGGTCGTGAAGGGTTATGCGAAAGAAGACTGAAAGATCAGGAAGGCGCCGCTTTCCCGCAGGTCCGGAGGGTTTCACCCTCCTCGAGATCCTTGTGGCCTTCGTTATTCTTGCCACTGTGGTCACTGTCGTCCTCCAGTTGTTCTCGGCGAATCTCAAGACGCTCTCGATGTCAGACGACTACCTCACGGCAACGGTGCTTGCTGATATAAGGATGAGGGAACTACTTGAGGGTGGGCAGTTGAAGGAGGGCACCTCAACCGAGACGAAGGATGGCTATGTGATGGATATGACCGTAACGGAGGCGCTTGGGGAGCGCACGAAGGGTTTCTCGTGGCAGATGTTCGAGGTGGTGCTCAATGTCTCCTGGCAGCAGGGGGCGAGGAAAAGGTCATTTTCCCTGAAAACCTTCAAAACAGTCAGGAGAGAGGTGATCAAAAATGAGAAGATTTAAGGACAGCCTTTCCCGGTCGGGGGGGTTTACGCTCCTGGAACTCATGATCTCCATCGTACTTGTTGTCATGATCGTAGTTATTCTTGCCGCCTCAATGCGAGCCGGACACCGCTCCCTCGAGGGGGGCGAGAGAAAGGCAGAGTGGATGGAGCGCCTCAGGGTCTCCATGAGGCTCGTCGATTCCCAGTTGCAGTCCTGCCTCCCACTCACAGTGAAGGAGGAAAAGGACCTCAAGAGATCGGTGTTCATAGGTGCGCGCGATTCGATGACATTCGCATCTAACCGCTCTCTCTTTGGCGGCCGGAAGGGGTATGCCATAGCCTCATACAGGATCGAAAAGGATGAAGAGGGAAAGCTGGCGCTCTATCTGAAGGAGGCCACGATAGGTATGGAGAACGCAAGGGAAGCGAAACTTCTCGACGGTTTCGACGACATCCGGTTTGAATACCTTCAATCCGCAAAGATAAAGGGGCTGGGAGGGGGTGGCTGGTCGGACGAACTGGCGGACACCACCCATCTCCCGCAAAAGGTAAAGCTCCACCTGGAAAAAGGCGCCAGGAAATTCTCTCTCACGATACCCCTGCGAAGCAGGAAGCCGCCGGGGAATGACCCTGATGAAGAGAGTGGGACATGAGAAGAGAGAAACGCTTTCTTCACGAGGAGAAGGGCTTTGCCCTCATCATGGTGCTCTGGGTGATCATTATCCTCATGGTCATCGTCATGTCCTTTTCCGTCCTGGCGAAGACCGAAAGCAGGGCGGCCCTCCTCTTTCGAGATTCATTGGTAGAGGGCCTTCTCGCGCAGGCCGGGCTGGAGCGGGCGATCCTGGAGATATACTATCGGCAGGAGAACCTGAACAAGACCGTCGTCCCCGACAGCGGAGAGACCTTGAGGGTCGACGGCACGGCTATCGAGGGCGATGTCGGTGATGGCAGGTATGTCGTCAGGATCTTCAACGAGGCGGGGCGGATCAATCTCAATACCATGAACGATGGGAACAAGATCATCCTCGACAATCTTCTCGTCAACCTCGGAGTTCCGAAGGAGACGGCGGACACCGTCGTGGATTCGGCTCTCGACTGGATGGATAAGGACATCCTCCACCGTCTGAACGGCGCCGAAGACGACTACTACCAGTCCCTCCCCAACCCTTACAGGGCGAAGAACGGGCCCTTTGATACGGTGGAGGAACTCCTTCTGGTAAAAGGTGTGACTCCCGACATCCTCTTCGGAACAAAAGAGCATAAAGGGCTCATCCACTTCGTCACCGTTTATGGGGATGCGTCGAAGATAAACGTGAATTTTGCAGCGAAAGAGGTCATCATGGCACTGCCCGGCGCGTCGGAGGACCGAGCGGCAAAGATCATCGATCGAAGGAAGCAGGCGGAGCTGAAAACCATCGATGATGTTAAGGGCATCATGGGAGGGGGATACAGCAGCGCATCATCCTACATAGAC
The DNA here is from genome assembly GCA_002067235.1 of Syntrophorhabdus sp. PtaB.Bin047. Taxonomy (GTDB): domain Bacteria; phylum Desulfobacterota; class Syntrophorhabdia; order Syntrophorhabdales; family Syntrophorhabdaceae; genus Delta-02. The sequence goes on along the minus strand of MVQP01000001.1, from coordinate 58,033 downwards.
GTCGCTGAATCCGTCGGCTATACCGTAGAGTCGACGGGTTTCAGAGGTGGCGCCGAAGATGGCCACGGTATCCGGGCCACACTCCTCGTCAGGACGGGAGGGACATACGAGTATGTCTATTACAAGACCCCCGCGGAGACAACGAAATGAGAATTGGATCCTTAGCTCTGAGCCCCGCCATTGAGAAAGGCATCGCATACGTGAGGACCGTGAGGGCAAAAGTTGAACCCCTGTGCCTGAGAATATGGGCAGTGCTGAACTGCAACCTCGTTGAAGGTATCATTTTGCCCGAGCGCTTCCTGGCTGTCTGCATGGAGCGGGGATGCGTGTCGGCGGCAGCGGGTGAGCGCTTTCTCAACCGCAGGCGGCTCACGGGGTTTGCAAGGTATGCTCTTGAAGAAGATGGATATCCGACCCCCGACGATCTTGCCGCCGCCGCGTCCCGCGCGATGAAGGAACTGGGGCATAGAGGCTCGAAGGTGCTCTTGGGTGTTCCCCGGGAATGGGTTGTCATCAGGACTGCGGACATGCCCTCAACTGTGAAAGAGAACATGGGACCTGTAGTGACGTACGAGATCGACAGGCTTACTCCCCTCACGGCCGCCGATGCCATGTACGATCATGTTGTCGGCGCAGAAAGGAATGAAAGGATCGCCATAACCCTCATGGCCGCGAGAAAAGAGAGATTGAATCCCTGTTTGGCGGCACTGAGGGAAAGGGGGCTCCCGCCCGTGAAGGTATCGACGCCTTCGGTGGAGATGGCACGGTTGTGCGGGCGCCTTGCCGGGAGCAGGACCTTCGTGTCCCTTCACGTTGACCCTTATGGATACGAAGGCTGGTCGGTCGAAGAGGATAACCTGGCGGGTAATTTCTACGGTTCCTTTGATTCGTGCGGCGATGAAGAGGACCCGCAGAGGCGCTACGAAGATGTGAGGGCTGCCCTTGCTGCAGCCGGCGCAGCCGATGGGTCGCGGCCCGCGTACCTTGTTGCCGAGAACGGTGTCGGGGCCGGAGACGTGCTGCCGGACATCGCGCACAGACAGATCGGGGATAGCGAAACGATGTCACTCTTCGGGGGAAGCCGGAAGAATGTCCCCTTTGCTCCCGCGGCAATGCTCCATGAGGCCCTTTCCCCGGGCCTCAAAACCTTCGATCTTGCACGCAGCGGTGCCGGGGAAAAGAAGAAGGGGCCCCGGATCACCTCTTACGTGCTTGCCGCGCTCCTTGTCATGATGCTGATCCCCTACGTTGTCGTACCTCTTGAGATCGAGAAGCGCAAGATCACCGCTATTGAGGAGCAGATAAGATCCCGCAGGAAGGATGTGATGGAAGTGGAACGTTTGAAAAAGGAGGCGGAGGCTTTGCAGGGCGAGCTGGATCAAATGGAAGAATTCAAGAAGAAGAGGCCCATGTCGCTCAATATCCTTAAAGGGCTGACCTCGCTCCTCCCGAAAACGGTGTGGCTCACAAGAACGAGAATCACGGAAGAGACGGCAGAGATCGAGGGCTATGCCGCATCGGCGACGGGGGTGCTCTCCATTCTGGAGCAGTCGGACCTTTTCAGAAAGGTCGAATTCGCCTCACCGACGATGAAGGACGCACGGCTCAACGGGGAGCGTTTTGTCGTTCGGATGGAGCTGGAAGGGTTCAAAAAACAGGAGGCAAAGACGGAAGGGACGGTGAAGAAGGATGAAAAAGGAAAATAGGATCCTCATATACGCGGTTCCCGCGATCATCGTTCTCGCCGTCCTCACCGTCTATCAGTATGGTTTTGTGAACGCCCGCAAGGAAATGGTCTCTCTCAGGGAGACGAGGGCCGCACGGGAAAGGGCACTCATGAAGTGTATGGAAACGATCGCCGGAAGGTCCCGGATCGAAGAGAGGCTCGACGCCCTGAAGGAGAAGAGGAAGGCTGCCGCATCAAAGACCATCGAGGCGCAGACGCCTACACTGAGTGCGGCGGCCCTGCAGGAGGCGGTCAAGGGTATAATCACAGGGCGGGGAGGGTCCATTGCCAGCGAGCGTGTGGAAAAAACGGAGGAATCGGGCAGATTCCAGGTGGTGACTATAACCGTCGACGCGGCACTGCCCGACACAAGAGCGCTCAGTGACGTCCTCTTCGGCATCGAGACCCATACGCCTTACATCGTTGTGCGGGAAATAGACACGCGGGTGCGGAACTTCCGCGACCCCAGGGAACTGATGGTGAAGCTGCGCCTGTCTTCACTGGCGGGAGGAAAGTGACATGATGAAGGTGCTGCGGTCCATCCCGCGCAATGTGACCCTCCTCAACGTCCTTCTGGCTGTCGCCCTGGTCATGGCAGGTATCGGCATCATCTGTCCGGCGATGTCCGTGAACAACCGTCTTAAGCTTCCGCGGATTGTTCCGAAAGAGACGGTCTTGCCGGAAAAACCTGCGGAAGAGGTTGCTCAGCCCCTTCCCACCGATTATGCCGTCGTCACTGAAATGAACCTCTTCCATCCCCAAAGGGTCATACCTATCGATGCGAAGAAGGAGCTGCCGAAACCGGAGCTTTTTCTGTGTGGCATAATCATGTATGGGAACCAGCGTGTCGCCTTCGTCGAAGACAAGAAGAATCCGACGACATCTCCCGGCCGGGGGAAGAGACAGGCGGAACTGAGGAAGGGTTCTGTATACGCGGGTTATTCGGTGACGGAGATAAACAACGACAGCATCATTCTGACCCGGGGCGAGCAGAGCGTGTCCGTGTATCTTATGGATCAGGCAAAGCGCGGCGGCAAGAATGCCCCGTCTGCTCCTGCCGAGGCGATGCCGTCCTCTCCGCGGTCCCCTTCTTCTTCCCCCACTCCGCCCGCCGCCCCGCCTTCTCCTCGCCCTTCGAGACCTTTGCCATCGAAGGGACCAGGTGAGCCACCCTCGGGAAGCAATAAAGCCCCACCCTCTCCCGTGCCTCCCCACCACAGGGACAGGTGATGGCACACCATGGCTGAGGAAAGCCGGTGGATGGTCTTAGCCTTCGCGATAACTCAGGGCTTTTTGGAGGGATTCGCCCAGGCGATCAGGATCAACGGGCTTGAGAAGGAAATCGAGGGCCTGTGACGCCGACGCCTGCGTGACATAGTGGTCGTGGGCCGTAACGAAGACAACATGCGGCCGGCGCTCCAGGGCTTCCAGCAGATCGAATCCTGACCCTCCGGGCATCTGGATGTCGAGGAAGATGAGGTCGACCGGTGTTTCATCCAGTATCTGCCGGGCCTCTGCAATGTTTCTGGCCTCACCCACAATGCGGACATAAGGATGCTCGCCGAGAAGTCCTCTAAGGTTTACCCGGGCGAGGCGTTCGTCGTCCACGATGAGTACTCTGATCTCTCTTTCCTGTTCTTCCTTCATGGTTGTCTCGACCTCAATTGTAATACGCCATCCCCACCAGGGCAATCATATCGTGTCCACCCCGACGGAAGCGGTGGGGGCCTCAAGGCACGCTGGGAAGCCGAAATGTCCCGATGGAGCCTCATGCTTGAGACTGTGCTTGCCTGGTTCCCGTCTCCAGCGGTACCCCGATGACAACACGAACCAGTCCGCTGTCTTCCTCCGTCCTTAAGAGGTACCGATCGGCATAGATGAGGGTGAGGCGCTTGCGGAGGTTATCGATGCCGACCCCTTTCCTGCTCTTGTTCCCGTCTTCTGTCGATACCCAGTGCCCCGTGTTGGTGACCTTGAGGAGAAGGAGGCGGTCACCGGTGATCGAGCCTTCGATGGTTATCTTAAGCGGCAGGTCCGATGTCTTCGTCCCGTACTTGACGGCGTTTTCCACGATAGGCTGAAGTATGAGTTCGGGGACCCGCACATCCATGGCCTGCGTGGGCAGGTCTATGTTGACCATCAGGTCATCCTCAAAACGGACCTTCTCGATGCTGAGATAGCTCTCGATGGTTCCCATTTCCTGACTCAGGGGCACAAGGCCGGATTCACTGGAGGAGATGGTGGAGCGCAGATAGCGGGAAAGCTGTTGAATAAGCTGGTCGGTCTGTCGCGAGCTTATCCTGGCGAGGGCGCTCAAGGAATTGAGGACATTGAAGAGGAAGTGAGGATTGATCTGGTACCTGAGGGCCTCAAGCTTTGCCTGAACGGACCGAAGCTCTGCATCTTCCGCACGGCGCCTCTCCTTCTCGATCTCCCTCTGTTCCGTGATGTCATCGAGGATACCCTGGATCCGAAATGTTCTTCCTTTCTCGTCCTTGTCCGCCCGGGCGTATATGGACCCTATCCTCTGGGATCCGTCACACCGGTAAAAGAGGACCTCGAAATTCTTGACCGTTCCATGGGTCTCAAGCATATCCAGCAGTCGGCTGCGCCTCGTGGAGGAGTAATAGCGCGACACATTTCTGCCGACCACTTCCGTCGGGGAGCTGTAACCCAGAAGGGATGCGAAGGCCGGGTTGGCGTTGAGCACGATACCTTCCAGATCGGTCACGAATATTCCCTCTACCGCGTTCTCGAACAGCCCGCGGTACAAACGCTCTGCCTCTTCCAGAGCGTTGCGGTTCTCCTCGAGGCTCTGCGCCATGGTGTTGAGGCCCCGGGCAAGCCCGGAGATCTCGTCGTTGTCCTTTGTCTCCAGTCTCCTGTCAAGAATCCCGGCCTTGATGTCCCGGACAAAGGCCATGCATCCCTCCAGCTTTCTCAGGAAGGGGTTGGCCATTCTGAAGACGGCGACACTGATTACAAAGAGCATGGCGACAAGGGTTGCAAGCGTAATCTTACCCATCGTCTCGATAGGCGCAAGAACATCCCTGAGGGGTCTTTCGACCACGAAAAGAAATTCAGGGTCGGATGTTTTTAGGAACGCAGCCAGGCGCCGGCCCGATTTCGTGGAATAGCTGACAATGCCGCTGCGGTTTGTCGCCAACTCCGGCAGGTTGGGAATGTCGGGCCGCATGTATGGTTTGGACCGTATTATGTTGGGGACCACCCAGCCCTTGGGCAGGCTCATGTCCAGCCACGGATCGTAGACGTAGGCTTTGCCTCCAAGTATTGTCTCCTGGGGAGCGAGGAAATAGGTATTGATGTGATCAAGGTCCAGCGTGGAACGCACCACGGCCAGAACCCTGCCGTCTTCCCTGACGGGGACGCTGATCGCTATGATGGGGCGCCCCGTGCCGTGGCTGAGGATCACCTGCGAGATCGTTGCCTCTCCGGCGACGGCCGCCTTGAAATCAGGACGTGTGGCGACCATCTGACGCATGGGGGAATATCCTATGCGGTCGGGATAAGAGGACGCGATGCACCAGGCGTCCCGGTCGATGAGGTTTATGGACGTATAGACGTTGTTCTTCCTGACGATGTCCAGAAAACGCAGGTTCGTCTCCCGTACGAGTGTTTCGTTCTTCGGGGATCTGGCGATGTCACGGACGAGGCGTGATTCCGCGAGCAGTTCCATATCCATCTTGAACCTGTCGAGACCCATCTGGCTCTGTTTGGCGATGAGAGCCACCGTCTGTTCCATCTGCTTCCTGGCGGCTGACTCAAGGTGTCGTCTGGCGGATACGTAGGTGATGGCCGAGGACAAAAAGACGCTGACAACGATCATCACCGCAACGACAATGAGAAGTCTGGTGCGAAAGTTCATGGGTCCCCTTCTTTCCCGGGCGAAGGGGGTTCTTGAATGTCCCCTTGCGGAGAATCGTCTACCCCATGCCCCGTTTCATTATCCCTTCCACTCCGAAGAAAATGGTCGATCAATGAGGAGATTTTACGGTACGATCCTGTTCCTCAGGACAGGTATGTAACAGAGGAGACACAGTACGGGACGAATCGGCCGCATTGTGGTGCGAAGGTGATGCGGAAATCGTCTTCACACTCCAGTTCTCGAGAACTGTTGCCGTGCATGAAGACCGTAATTGACGGGCACGGCCACCCCGGCCACCCCGGCGCATACCCCGAGTAAGAAAAATGCGGGCGGGTGACGGCACGCAGGGCGGGCGCCGCGGCTGTTGTCATTAAGTGTTTCAAAGCTCCACAGTTCCATGGTTTAACTAAATGCAAGACCCTCGATCTTCATGAGTGAGACTTTTCCCGTGAAACTGAGGGTCAGAAAACGGAGGGAGGCATCATGAAGCTCGAGGGAGTGATCTTTGATCTCGACGGAACGCTGGTCAACTCGCTGGAAGACATAGCGGATTCCATGAACAGTGTCCTGGGAGAATATGGTTTTCCGACGCATGGACCCACGGAATACAAGGCCTTCGTCGGCGGGGGGATGAGGAATCTTGTCGTGCGCTCTCTGCCTGAGGAGGCGAGAGACGAAGCCCGCATTGCCCTCTGCCGTGACTCGTTGCTGAAGGAATACAGCATGAACTGCCTGAAAAAGACCCGGCCTTACGAGGGTATCACCGATCTCCTTGACGGGCTCGACAGGCGAAGGATCAAGAGGGCCGTCTTTTCCAACAAGATCGATCACCTGACAAAGAGGATCGTGGAGGCGCTTTTTCCCGGAAGGCTATTTCCGGTTGTCGTCGGGGCCGGGGCCGGAATGCCGGAGAAACCTGACCCCACAGGCGTTCTGTCTGTCGCCCGGCAGCTGGGGATCGAACCTGAACATTTGATATATGTGGGAGATTCCGACGTCGATATGGAGACCGCGCACAACTCTGGGATGTACCCGGCCGGCGCTCTCTGGGGTTTTCGGACAAGAGAGGAATTGATTGCTCATGGGGCGGGATCCCTGCTCGAGCATCCCCTCGACCTTCTGAGGATTGTAGACGGGGAGAGCCGGATATGATCCGTCCGCCGATTGACGAATATCACCCGTCTGTGCAAGGATAATGAAGGGCCCCGTATCCGATGATGACCCATGGTGGGCCCGCGGGAAAGCGCCGTGAGAATACTGCTCGTTGAAGATGATGAAAAGATCGCGTCGTTCATCATAAAAGGGATGAAGGCCGCGGGGTGTGCCGTCGATCACGTCGCCGACGGCAGGGAGGGCCTTACGCTGGCGACGGCGGAACCCTACGACGCTGCCATCGTCGACATCATGCTTCCCGGCCTCGACGGGTTGTCCGTGGTCGGGGAAATGCGAAAGAGCAAGGTGGCGACGCCCGTTATCATCCTCAGTGCCCGGGGTTCCGTGGAAGACCGCGTCAAGGGATTGCAGACCGGCGCCGACGACTATCTCACGAAGCCTTTTGCCTTCACCGAGCTTCTTGCGAGGGTCCAGGCGCTGGTGCGTCGGGCGAGCGGCATCACCGAGCCGACGCGGCTTGCCGTGGGAGACCTCTCGGTGAACCTAGTAAGCAGGGAGGTGAAGCGGGCCGACAGGAACATCGATCTCCAGCCCATGGAATTCTCGCTCCTCGAATACCTCATGCGCAACGCAGGCAGGGTGGTCTCCAGAACGATGATCATGGAGCACGTCTGGAACTATGACTTCGATCCCCAGACGAACGTGGTGGAGGCAAGGATATGCAGACTTCGGGACAAGATCGACAGGGATTTTCCCGGCAAGCTCATCCACACGGTGCGGGGGGTAGGCTATGTCCTCAGGGAAAACCCGTAAGGTCCGTAATACGCTGGCCTTTAGACTGACCCTCTGGTACGCGGGGATATTCACCGTGTCCTCCTTTGTCGCCTTCTTTCTCTTCTACACGCTTGTCACGTCCGTTGTCCGTGGCCGGACGGACGAGGAGCTTATGAGTGAGGCCCGACGCTATGTCGTCCTTGCGTCGACGGAGGGGCTGGAAGAGGCCAAGAAGGCCGCCGTCGTGGAGACCCAGGCCGCGGGCGTGCGAAAGGTCTTCTTTCGCATGCTCTATGCCGACGGGGTGGCGTTCTCTTCGTCGAACATGTCCTACTGGAAGGACATCGGTATTCACGTGAGCGCGATCCGCCAGTTGGTGGAAGGGGCCGACCATGTTTTCGAGACGATGGACCTGCCCGAGCGCCGTGATGAGGTCCGTATCCTGTACGTGATGCTCGGCCCCAACATCATCCTCCAGATCGGCGAGGCCGTCGAGGGATCGTCAAGGTTTCTTGAGGCCTTCAGACGGATCTTTATCGTGACGATGGGGCTTCTCATCTTCCTTGCTGCCGGTATCGGATGGTTCATGGCAAGGCGGGCGGTATCGGGGGTGGAGGTCGTGACGCGCACGGCGCGGGAGATATCCGCGGGCACACTTGGTCAAAGGGTGCCCGTCAACATGCGGGGCGACGAGATCGACCAGTTGGCCGTTACCTTCAACGAGATGCTCGACCGTATCGAGGCCCTTGTCCGGGAGATGAAAGAGATGAGCGACAATATCGCCCACGACCTGAAGAGCCCGATAACCCGGATACGGGGAGCGGCGGAGGTGACGCTGAGTACATCCGGGTCCCCCGAAGAGTTCGAGAACATGGCTGCGAGCACCATCGAGGAATGCGACCGCCTTCTGGACACCATCAACACCATGCTTATGATATCGAGGACGGAGTCCGGAGTGGACCGTCCCCCGCAGGAGAGGATAAAGACGGCCGAACTCGTGCGCGAGGCATGCGATCTCTACGAGCCTGCCGCCTCCGACAAGGGTGTCGTTCTGACCTGCGAGATTGAGGAAGCGGTAGACGTGGCAGGGGACAAGAGGATGATCCGGCGCATGGTCGCGAACCTCATCGACAACGCCATCAAGTACACCCCTTCCGGCGGGAGCGTCGACGTCCGCCTTTCGCGGGACGTATCGAACCACATTCTGCTTACCGTGAGTGACAGCGGCATGGGTGTCTCCCCCGAAGACCTTCCCCACATCTTCGACAGGTTCTACCGCGGCGACAGGAGCCGCTCGGAAGCGGGCCTGGGCCTCGGCCTCAGCCTCGCGCGGGCCATCGCCCGTGCTCACGACGGAGACATTGCCGTGACAAGCGCTCCCGACAAAGGCACCACCTTCACCGTAACCCTTCCCGGCAAGACGGTCGAAACCGCTTGAGGGGCAAAAAGACCCGTCCTTCCCATAACCCATGACCCACTGCTGTCCAAAACAATTCATTTCCCGGAATGCCCTTCTTATAAGGCAACGGTTCAGGACAGGTACGTCCTCCATTCCGGACGAGGTTGGTCTCTTCTGAAGAGGATAATGACCAATGACCAAATTCCAATGACCAGATAAACAGACAATAACCAATAACCAAAGAAAAACGATACAGGCAGTCCGCCCTTCGCTTTGTTCAATTGGTTATTATCTTTTTCATTGGTCATTGGAATTTGGTCATTGGTCATTTTTATTTCTCTCGATTACTCCCGAGCGTCAGCATGTCCGTTGCCGTAGACTGTATTCTGGACAGATGTGATCCATCACCCATTACCTATCACCCGTCTTCATTACCAATTTGTAATCTTCCCGTCATGTTCTGATGAACTTCGCGATGTAGACTACGGTAACGGCAAGGGCAAGGCGATGCCTGGCCAATACATGTCAAGGAGATCCGTATGGGACGAAGAAGGATAATCAGAGCCATTTTCATTACACTTGCGACCATTGCCCTCACGGTGGGGCTAGGCTATGGGGTTTCTAAGGCTGTCAGGGGAACGGATAACACAGCGGCGTCTTCGAAGGGCTCCGCCGTGCCCATCATGGTCCCCGGCAATTTCACGGAGCTGGCGGAAAAGGTCCGGCCCAGCGTCGTGAACATTCAAACGGTCAAGACACTCAAGGGAGACGGACGGGTCTTTCGCCACTTCTTCGGCAACCCTTTCGGTAAGGAAGGCCCCTTCGGCGGGCAGGATCCTTTTGAAGAGTTCTTCGGCCGCCGGGGAGGAAACGGATCACCGGAGGATTTCCGTCAGAAGAGTCTTGGCTCGGGGTTCATTGTCGACGGGGACGGATATATCGTGACCAATAACCATGTCGTGGACGGCGCCAACGAAATCAAGGTGAAACTGGCGGACGGAAGGGAGTTCGACGCGAGCATTGTCGGCAGGGACCCCAAGACAGACCTTGCCCTCATCAGAATCAAGGGCGCATCGAACCTCACGCCGATAACGATGGGCAATTCGGAGGAGCTCAAGGTTGGCAGCTGGGTCGTTGCGATAGGCAGCCCCTTCGGTCTCGAACAGACGGTGACGGCCGGGATCGTCAGCGCCAAGGGCAGGATCATCGGCTCAGGGCCTTATGACAACTTCATTCAGACGGATGCCTCCATAAATCCGGGAAACAGCGGTGGCCCTCTCATCAATATGAAAGGGGAGGTGATCGGAATCAACACGGCGATCGTTGCCTCAGGGCAGGGGATAGGCTTCGCGATCCCCGTTGATACGGCCAGGAGCGTGATCGCGCAGTTGAAGGGAAGCGGGAGGGTCACCCGCGGCTGGCTCGGCGTGAGCATACAGGAGATCACCCCGGCACTGGCATCCTCTTTCGGGCTCACTGACAGAAAAGGGGCCCTCGTCGCCGACGTGGTCAAGGATGGGCCTGCCGATAAAGCAGGAATAGCCCAGGGCGATGTGATCGTGGAATTTGACGGCAAGGATATCGCTACCTCCAACGATCTCCCGCGAGTCGTCGCGGCAACGCCGGTGGGCAAGGATGTGTCGGTGAAACTGCTCCGCGGCGGGAAGACGGTGAGCAAAACCGTCAGGATAGCGCGGATGGAAGACACCGTGGCAGGGGTATCCGGACAAGCATCCGGCGAGAATAAGGTCGGAATAACGGTCCAGGCCATCACTCCAGAGGTGGCGAGGGCCCTTCAGCTGAAGACACGGCAAGGCGTGGTCGTCGCCTCCGTTGAGCCGGGGAGTCCGGCGGAAGAAGCGGGCGTCATGAGAGGCGACGTCATTCGTGAAGTTAACAGAACTCAAGTAAAAGACGTGGAGGGCTTTGTCAAGAAGATGAGTGAGGAAAGCGGAAAGAAGAACGTTCTGTTTCTCATCCACAGGCAAGGGAACAACATCTACGTAGTCGTAAAGCTCGCCAGGGGCTAAAAGAGGCCCCTTTCTCCCGATGCCGGGCTGCCGGGATTCACAGGGGATCCCGGCAGCCCGGCAGCTCCATTTGCGAAATGCCCGTCAGCTGCAAAATTCATTGAAACAGCAGTAGACCTCCACGACGAGGACGATAGCACTGCTATCCTCCAGGAGGCCGTTGTCGGCTGTCTTGACCTGGCCCCTGACCGTCCACTTCCCGTTTCCGTTATCGGTGGCGAAGGTGCTCACTCCGGCGATGGGAACGATCGTGGTCGACGACCCTCCGAGCATGCGCACGGGAGTTACGAATATCTTCGCTGTCATCCCTGGGTCGCATGAGGGTTTGTCCAGGATTGTACCGCTGTAATGCACGCTCTTATACTTCAGCACAGCGCTGCTTTCCGGCGCGGGCGGTATGATGTAGACGGCTTCCGCGCACGCCTTCTGCTCCATTGCCGCAAGGCCGAAAAGGCAAAAAGAGAGGAGGAGGCCAAGGATGAACGTTCCCTGTTTTCCTGTGAACCCTGCCGTGCTCGAATGCTTTCCCTGGGGCCGCCGCAAGGCAACGGCGAAATACCTCATGGTTCCTTCCCTCCCGCGGTCTGCTCCAAGGGGTCCGACAACACACGGGCCTTGAACGCGGCTGCACTCTCGATAACCTTGTCGGCATACCGGTCGTCCGGTGCCCCGAGGTACCTGTACAGGGCGCGGCGCAGGTCGTTCTTCGACTGGCGCATGTAGAGACGGAGAATGCCTGTGCCCACGGTAAGGTTCCTGCGGAGGTCATGCGCCTCCTCGGGTGAGGAGAAATACCGTTTCCACGTCGGCCAGTGGACCTGCATGAGTCCCCGGGCGTTCCTGTTGCTTACCGCCGCAGGGTCGAAGCCGCTCTCAACGCGCACGATGCCCATGATGACGGAGAGGAAATTGAGCCGGTGTTCCCGGGAAGCGAAACTATATCTCTCCCAATAGACGTGGTCAACGAGTGCCTTTGCGACGGAGAGGGATGTCTTTTCATTCTGTTTCCTGTTCATCCTGCGGATATGCCGCAGGACATGGCGGAAATCCCGGTACTTGTCAGGATTATCGTTCTTCATGACCTCGAATTCGGCAGGCAGGCCTGCGTCCTCGTTGCCGCCGCCCGGTCCGCAATGCCCCTTCGCCCCGGAATACAGTGAGATACCGAAAGCACAGAGGATGACGATCATGGCTTTTCGTGCCCGCAACTCATCCTCCGGGGCGATCGGGAGAGTGCCATGGCGTCCGCCCATCCGGAAGGTTGCCATGTTCGGCCTGAATCTCGTTGAAGGCGTGTTCGTAGAACTCCTCCAGGTCAAGAGCGGGCCTGACGTTCCCATCCAGTGAACAGCGGTAAAGCGTGAGGAGCATGGAAACGCAGTCGAGCATCTCCCTGCCGGTCCCGGGATCAAGTCTGAACCAGGCGAGTTCCAGCGCGTCGTGGAAACCTGCAGCATTGGTGACTTCGGCAAGCTGCCTCGCAGCTCTTTCTATAGCCACCCGTGGAAGGACTATCTCGAAACCCTCGGACCTTCTGGCCACGAAGGCGTCGGGCATTTTGTTCCCAGTCGTCATGATTCTCCCATCCGATTCTATGGAATAAATAGCGCCGGCCGCGGGGATCTCGGGGCGAAGACCTCGACAGCCCGAAAGGCAAGCGAAGGCTGGGACTCTCGTGTCGGCCACGGAGATCCTGCATTTGGTCTTTTTGAACCGTGAAACGGCCTCTTCGGGGCCTTTTGTATTGACAACATCGCTTCAAATGTACTTTCATAGATTTCCAAAGCACAAAGTAATTTCTTCGCAGGATAATCCATACCTACGCTTGACTTTTGTTGTTCTCAAAGGAGGGATTTGTCGTGGAACGGCAAGATGGAAAGGTTTCGGATCATGGGATATTCCTTGTGGCCGGCATCTTTGTACTCGGTGTTCTCGCCTTCCTTGCGTCGCGGAGCCCTGTGGTGCTCCACAAGATAGAATTGCCGCTTCTTCGAATACAGGCGAAGATCTATAGTTGTTGTCCAATTGGCGAAGGCCAGGGGATGGAATTGCGCAGGATCGAGCACATCATTGCCATTGTCGATACCGAGGTCGAGAGGACGGGCAATTATTCCAGGATCAACGCGGGGGCCCTCAGGAAGGCGACGGTCGCCGCCTCCGGAAGGACGAAAGGCACAGGACGTGTCCTGACATGCATCCTTCTGTGCGGGGTGGGATCCTTCGTGGCGATACGAACCGCCAGGGTGCGCGGCAGGCTGTATGACAGCCGGGAGAACGTGCGTGTCCCGCGAAGGATGGGAATTGAGGGCTTTCTCGGGATGACAGGGAGGTATCTCGAGCCCGATACGGCTGCCTGTCTGAAGAAGGCGCCGACGCCCGAAAACCTCGCCGACGCTTTCAGCTCTGTCCGGACGAAGGTGAACATGCCCTGTTCGGTTGTCGCGCGGCTGTTCAAGCCGGGTACGCCGGAGCGCATGGCTCTCCTGGGATACGGAAAGGTCCGGGTCACCTTCGCCCGTGAGGAGACGGACGGCGGGATCTGTGGAAATAAGAACGGAAAGGAGATCTGAGAACAATGAATACGGAGCACGGATTATCCCCGGTGGCATCTGTCGGGGAGCGGGCGCAGGCAATTGCCTCCTATGCCAGGGCTTTTTTTAGGTCCATGGATGCTGATGAGTTCAGCCTGATGGTGGAGAACGCCAGATCATCGGGTCAGCTGTGGCTGGTGGAGAGCTTGTATTCCAGGAAGGTCATTGATTGTGTCGTCAGGACGATCCTCGGCAGGGTGGACAGGGGACACTGTGTCGGCGATCAATTGAACGACTACATCCAGGACGCGACGGTGGTTCTGATGCAGTTGGCCAGTCAGGAGAAACTTGACCTCACGAAATCCGTGGGAGAAATCGCTTCTTACATCTGTCTGTGGATAGAGCAGAGGGTCAAGAGAATGGCGAGGAAGGATCAACGCTGGAGGTTCTCTCTCCTGGAAACGGTGGATGACATCGAGGGTTCCGCCGGTGGTGTTGCCGTGGATGAGGGGACCCTCAGCGGTTGGAACCCGGGATGGGCGGGAGGATGTTGCCCGACCGGTTCGGCCATGGAAGGGGTGCCAGCCGGCGGATTCTGGCAGGACGCTCAGGCGGCTGATAAGGGACCGGCGACCGCCGCCCTGGGAGCGCGCAAGAGCGAACGCAATGTCCTTTCCATATTCGGTTCCTCGCGATCGGAGAAGATGTGACAGGCGAGGCGACGAAGACGGCGGAAAGGGGTAGTCCCGGGACTGAGGATATCCTGTTATCTTACGTGGACCATTACATGGCAGGACTTGGCCCGTATGTGAGCTCCGTCTTCTTCATTCTTCTCCTTAGATCTGATGCCGGAAGACGGAAGAAGGGGCTGATAAGAAGCAGGGATCTGTCTATCAACGAGATCGCCGATGCTGCGGGAATATCAAGGCGGAAGACCATCGATGCCCTCAAGATCCTCAAGGGCAGGTGGATGATCGTGCAACGCAGGGGAAAAGGACGGGGGAACAAGAATCATTACTATTTTCTCCCCGTGGAGAGATGGTCTGACCCCGTATCCATCGAGAAACGGTGAGCCCGGAACACCCGCTTCGTGTCCCTTGCTGCGGGCGAGGACCTGGATCCCTGCCGCTATTTGTTCCCAACATGCACCCCGTGCACCTTTCCCATCGAGCGACGCATGATAGTCCACGAACCCACAATGATCCACGCGATGAAGGCCAGCGATGACCCGTGCCTCAATTGTACAGGGGGGTCTCTTTGGGGACGGGGAGAGACACCTGAAATGACGGTATATTGCGTGAGGAGGATATATTATATACAGTGCACGGCACGACCATCATGTGCAAAGCCGTGGGATCGGGAACAACCGGCCGGTGAGGGAGGGGGCATATGGAGATCGGTGACATTATTGTTGGCAGGCGTTACAGGGAAGAGCTCGGGGACATGGAGGACCTGAAGCGCTCCATATCGGAACTGGGGCTTCTCCAGCCGATCGTGATCCGAAAGGGAACGAACGAGCTTGTTGCCGGCTATCGGAGGCTCAAAGCCCTCGCGGAGCTTGGCATAACGTCCCTCGCCGAGGGCACCCATGTCAATCTCGTCGATATAGAGAGCCTTGTGCTTGGCGAGCATGACGAGAACATCTGCAGGAAGGACTTTACGATATCGGAAAAAGTGGCCATCTTCGATGCAGTCAAAGAGGAGCAATTGAGGATCGGAATGGAAAGGCAGATCCTGTCCGGTGCCCGCAGATCAGGTGACCGGGCAGCGGGCGGTCAATCCGGCGCCGTTGGGGCCGAAGGCGCAGAAACAAAAGGAAGAGCGGTAGACCGCCGGTGCGGCCATGCCAGGTCCCAGGCGGCGAAGGTGGTGGGGCTCCATCAGAACACGTTGAGAAAGGCCTCGGAGATCGTGGCCGCCGCGAGAAAGGAACCCCGCCGGTACGGTCATCTTGTAAGAGAAATGGATCTCTCCGGAAAGGTCGATCCCGTCTTCCAGAAATACCTCCAGGAAAGAGCGCGGCCCGCGGCCGGAGCGCATGGACTCTGCCACTCTCTTTCCCGCATGCTCTCGGGTCGGCAGAGTTCGGTCCCAGAAGCCTTGATCAGCGCCATGGCATGCATCCCCGTTGACCGTCAAGAGGAGCTTGCGCCCCGTTTTTCCGCCGTTTTCCACCTTGTCAGGCCTACCGATCTCGATCAGGCGACTGAGAAGCGGTCCGGTGGCGGGGGGCTGGGAGACCTTCCGGAAGACGATATCTTCGCACTCTTGAGCGATATCCTGCAACAGGTCGAGACCGCCTCGCGCGAGTGGGTCTTCATGCCGCAGGTGAGGCAGGTCGCTTCCATTGTCATGGAAGTGGCAAAGGACCAGGAAGTCCCAACCCTCGACAAACTGGATTTCTTCATGATCGGCCTCGCCGGGTTTGTCGATATGACGTGCAATTATCTCCAGGTGGCCAGGAAGGACAGGATCATCGAGGACCTCCCCGCTGACGTCCTCACGAGGTACCTTGCGGTGATCGATGCCTTCGAAATGCTCTACGAGAGCAAGCTTCCCCGGCAGATCGGCGCATTGCGGAGGAGAGAGTGCGGGCTTCGCCCCGGCGAGATGCCCGATACGGGGACCTTGAGGGACCACGCCAACGCGATGAAGGCGAACGAAATGATAACAGACGCCGCGGAAGGCAGCATCCCCTATTACCATGGATGGATCGCGAACCTCATCCAGAGCTTCCGTGAGGGCGCCCGCCAACTCACTCTCGCGGGGCAGAACGCCTGATTCAATTGCTTTGACAAGGCCGCGACAGCTGTGGTAAAAAATACGGTCAACACTATGGCTCTGAAGGTTTACAATACGATATCAGGCAGGAAAGAAGACTTCACCCCCGTCACGGAGGGGAGGGTGAAGCTCTACGTCTGCGGAGTCACCGTGTACGACCACTGCCATATCGGTCACGCGAGGAGCGCCATCGTCTTCGACACCATATACCGATACCTGCGCTCCAAGGGGTTCGACACCACTTATGTGAGGAACTTCACCGACATCGACGACAAGATAATCAAGAGGTCTCATGCCGAGAACGTGCCCTGGCAGGAAGTGGGCGAGACGTACATTCGCTCTTTCTATGAGGACATGGACGCCCTCAGGGTCCTCCGGCCGGACCACGAACCTCGCGCCACTGAGCACATCGCCGACATGATAGCTCTCGTGGAGACCTTGATAGACAAAGGCCATGCCTACAATACGGGCGGGGATGTCTACTTCTCCGTGGACAGTTTCCGCAACTATGGCCAACTCTCCAAGCGCCCTCTCGAGGAAATGGTCGCCGGGGCCAGGGTCGAGGTGGACGAGAAGAAGAAGAATCCCCTCGACTTTGCTCTCTGGAAGGCGTCCAAAGAGGGCGAACCCTCCTGGGATGCCCCCTTCGGGGCGGGCAGGCCGGGCTGGCACATAGAATGCTCCGTCATGAGCACTCTTTACCTCGGGAACCCCTTCGATATCCACGGGGGCGGGAAGGACCTCGTCTTCCCCCATCACGAGAACGAGAAGGCCCAGACCGAGGCGGCGACGGGAAAGAGGTTCGTCAATTACTGGGTACACAACGGGTTCGTCAACATCGACCGTGAGAAGATGTCGAAATCCATAGGCAACACGCTGCTTATCAGGGACTTCCTCACGGAGTACCATCCCGAGGTTCTTCGGCTTTTCTACCTGTCCAATCACTACCGCAGTCCGGTAGATTATAACGGCCAGTCCATCGAGGACGTCAACACGGCCCTGCACAGGCTTTATTACACGCGGGAACGGGCGCTCGAGGTGCAGAAGGGCAAGACGTTCGAAGAGCGGCCCTATCCGCAGGCCGACGACATCGCCGGAAAGTTCACCGAGGCGATGGATGACGATTTCAACACCGCCCTCGCCCTTTCACACGTTTTTGAGCTTTCGAAGGAGATCAACAGGATGGTTGACGAGAAGGACGAGAGCGCTGTTGCCCTCATCGCTTCCGCGGAGGCCGTTTATGAATCGCTTGCCGGTACCCTGGGGCTTCTCGGCGACGATCTCGCGTCTTTGGAATCCCGGGAGAAGGTTCGGCACCTGGCCCGCATGGGCCTTGACGTTTCTTTTGTCGAGGGCGCCATCAACGACCGTGTTGAGGCAAGGAAGAACAAAGACTTTCAGAAGGCCGACGAGATCAGGAACATGCTGGCCGACAAGGGGATCACACTTCTCGACACACCCAAAGGCACACAGTGGCGGATAAAGACTTCAGTTTCATAAAAGGAGAGAGTATATGTTAGAGGTCAGATTTCACGGAAGAGGCGGGCAGGGAGCCGTTACGTCCGCCGAGATCATTGCACAGGCTGCCATCAAACAGGGCATGAGCGCGCAGGCATTCCCGAGCTTCGGTCCCGAGCGCCGCGGAGCCCCCGTTCAGGCTTTTTTGCGTGTATCCGACAAACCCATCAGGCTGAGGTCAAAGGTCTACAAACCTGACAGCGTTCTCATCCTGGACCCCACCCTCATCGCCTCGGCAAACCCGACGGCAGGTCTCAAGAAAGGCGGTTACATCATCATCAATTCCAACAAGTCCCCGGAAGAGCTGAAGAACACATTCCCCGGGCAGAACATCATTGCCGTCGACGCGTCGAAGATCGCCAGGGAAGAGCTGGGTGTTCCCATAACGAACACAACGATGCTCGGAGCCCTCGTACGTGCAACGCGGGTCGTCGAGCTCAGCACGCTGGAAGAGCCGGTTCGCAACCGCTTCGGTGTCAACGGCCAGAAGAACATCAACGCCTACACCAGGGCATACAACGAAGCGACGGTGATAGAAGCAGAGTGATAGAAACTGACAATAACCAATAACCAACTACCAATGGCCAGTCAAGAGACGCTCAGCGGCAAAGGTCTTTCCCCTGGTTGTTGTAATTTGGTTATTGGTTATTCGATAATTCGGGTCTTTGAATGAAGACCATCTCCGGTAATATCGTCGATCTCCATAACGAGACCGTTTTTCCTGGAACAATCCATATCGCCAACGGCATCATAACCGGCATTGACAGGGAGCGCTACTGGTATGATACCTATGTCCTTCCCGGTTTTGTGGATTCCCACGTTCATGTCGAGAGTTCCATGCTCACGCCGGCCGGTTTCGCCCGCCTTGCCGTGGTCCACGGAACGGTGGCGACCGTTTCCGATCCCCATGAGATAGCCAATGTCCTGGGGCCGCAAGGTGTGCGCTTCATGATGGAGGACGCCGCGGGAATACCCTTCACCTTTGCATTTGGCGCGCCCTCCTGCGTTCCCGCGAGTCCCTTCGAAACGTCAGGCGCTGTGATGGGCCTCGCCGAGACGGAAGCCCTTCTTGACGAAGAGGGCGTGGGGTATCTCAGTGAGATGATGAACGTCCCCGGCGTCATTGGCGGCGACCCCGAGGTCCTGGCGAAGATCGACGCGGCAAGACGAAGGGGAAAGCCGGTGGACGGGCACGCACCGGGCCTCCGCGGAGAGGGGTTACGCAGGTACATATCGGCGGGCATATCCACTGACCACGAATCCTTTGAGCTTGAAGAGGCGCGCGAGAAGATATCCCTGGGTATGAAGATACTGATCCGGGAAGGGTCGGCGGCAAGGAACTTTGAGACCCTCTACCCCCTCATTGACGAATCTCCCGACTTCTGCATGCTCTGCACCGATGACCAGCACCCGGATTCCCTCGTGAAGGGGCACATTAAAACACTTGTCGCCCGGGCCGTCGGGAAAGGGGTGGACGTCATGAAGGTTTTGAGGTGTGCCTGTGTCAACCCTGTCATTCACTACGGTCTTGGTGTGGGCCTGCTCAGACCTTCGGACGCTGCCGATATGATCGTCGTCGACAGCCTTGAGAACCTTGAGGTTCTTAAGACCATAGTGCGCGGCGAGACCGTCGCCGAAGCCGGCAAAAGCGGCATTCCGCACCGCGCTGCCGTCCCGGTCAACGTTTTTCGGGCGACTGCCAGGAAGCCGGAGGATTTTCGGGTCCTCAAGAGGTCCGACGCCATCCGTGTCATCGGCGTGATAGAGGATCAGGTTGTGACCTATGCTCACGTCGAAATTCCCGCCCTTGCCGGTGACGCCGTGGTCTGCGATACAGACAGGGACATCCTGAAGATAGCCGTTGTGAACCGCTATGCCGATCGCCCGCCCGCCGTCGCCTTCGTGAGGGGATTCAACCTGAAGAAGGGCGCCCTGGCCTCATCCATTGCCCATGATTCCCACAATATCGTCGCTGTGGGCACAAGCGATGAGATGCTCTGTGATGCCGTCAACCTTGTCATCGAGAAGAAAGGCGGCATCTCGCTCGTTTCGGAGGACATGAAGATGGTGTTGCCTCTTCCCGTGGCGGGTCTCATGTCGAACGAGGACGCCTGCGGCGTCGCCGAGAGATACAGCCGCCTCACCTTGCTTGCCCGGGACCTTGGCACGACGCTCAAGGCGCCTTTCATGACGCTTTCCTTCATGGCCCTTGTGGTGATCCCGAAACTCAAAGTGAGCGACAGGGGACTCTTCGACGGGGAAAAATTTGCTTTCACCGAAGTCTTCCTGTGAGGCCATCCAAGAGCTCAAAAGAAAAGAAAGTTCAAAGGTTCAAGGGTTCAAAAGTTCAAGGGAAAAAGCGGCCGTACAGGAGATCTTGACCGGGGCCCGATTGTCAACGCAATTTGCACACGGGCAAGAGTATCCGTTGCCGTTTTTGTCTCTCACCTTTGAACCTTTGAACCTTTGAACTATTTTCTCAGGCCACTATCTTGACGAATTTCTTTACGAGATTAGGGTCGAACTGAGTGCCAGCGCATCGGCGCAGTTCTTTGAGAGCTTCCCCCCTGGATACCGCCCTGCGGTGAGGCCGCCCGCCGGTCATTGATTCATAGGCGTCGGCTATGGCCATGATCCTGCTCTCGAGGGGGATCTCCTCGCCCGTGAGGCCTAAGGGATACCCGCTGCCATCCCACCATTCGTGGTGTTTCAGAATGTAGTCAGCTATGGGTGTCAGGCTTGCGGCTGACTGGGCGATGCGGTGACCGATATCGCAATGCTTGCGGACCTCCAGGAGTTCATCTTCGGTGAGGCTGTCCGGCTTCAGGAGTATGCGGTCATGGATGCTGATGTTCCCGATGTCATGGAACTGTGCAAGGAGCGCGAGGTCCTTCAGGCGTTTCTCGGGCAGACCTGCCTCCCTTCCCAGGACGGTCACGAGCTGCCTCAAGCGTTTCAGGGATTGTTTCGTCGTGATGCCTTTGGTCTCTATGGTGTTCAGGAGGTTCTTCACGATGACGTTGCGTGCATGCTGGCTGCCGAAGAGCTTCTCCTTGTACATGGCGTTGTCGGCTTCCCTGTACAACTCCGCCATGCTCTGGCCGGGACCGGTACGGATGGCGAAGCCCGTGGAGATCCCTAACGGGAGGCGGGGGTTCTTCTTGTTGTACGCGACGACGCTGGTCCTGATCCTCGCGCAGATCTCCTCCACCTTCGACCTGGGACTGTTCGGCAAGAGGATGGCGAACTCGTCGCCTCCGACGCGTGCGACGACATCGCTTTCGCGGAACGATTTCCGGATGACCTGCGAAGCGACGGTGAGAAGGTCATCACCCCTGTCGTGACCAAGGGTGTCATTGACGAGCTTCAGACCGTCGATATCGCACATTATGAGCCCGACGATGTCGAACCGGTTGTTGTCGAGACGATGCATCTCCTCCTCGAAATAGGCCCGGTTATAGAGATTTGTCAGGGGATCGTGGAGGCTCAGGTACTTCAGCTTCTCCTCCGTTTTCTTGAGGTCCGTGATCTCTTTCGATACCACGGCAACGAACCTGACCTGTCCGGTGCGCCCTTCGACTATGGGACTCAGCGTGCGCAGCATCCAGCGTTCCCCGCCCTTGCCGCTCCTGTGTTCATAGCGATGTGACGATCCCGTTTCAAAGACCTTCTCCAGGTATCCCGAGAATTCCATGGTGTCCTCGGCGTCGTGGAAATCACTGTAGCGCTTGCCGATGATGTTCGCCTCGGTCACGCGCAACCTTGCTAGCACCTGTCTGTTGACGAAGAGATAGGTGCCTTCACGGTCGATCATGTAGACGGAGTCATCCGTGGACTCAATGAGTGAACGGTATTTTTCCTCGCTTGAGATGACCTTCTTGCCGACGCGCATGAGATCGCTGATGTCCACGAAGTGTATGGCCGTGCGCTTCGTGCCGGCGATGGGTTGGCGGAGGATCTCAACGTCCCTGACGGAACCGTCCCTGACGGCCAGCTTGAACTCGTAGGTGTGAGCGGGAACGGAGGCGTCATGGTCCAGGAAGTCATGGTACCGGGTCATCTTCGTGAGATCGCCGTTGACCACAAACTCGGACCATTTTCTCTTTCCCGTCAGGTCCGACCGGCGATACCCCGACAGTTCCAGGAACCGCTTGTTCACGCGCAAGATCGTTCCGTCGCGCTCCGCGATAACGGTGGCGATCTCCGAGGATTCGAAAAGAACCTGGTACAGATCGTCATCTTCCCTTATTTTCTGTGCCATGCCGTTTGTGATGCCACTCATTATATCACCGGCCAAAGGGCATTTCCAACACTATTCAGTCCGTGAATATCTTGCCGGGGTTCAGGATGCCCCGGGGATCAAAGGCCGCCTTGACGCGCCTCATGAGCGGCAACGCCTCCCCTCCTATCTGCATGGGGAGATAATCCATGACCGTCAGGCCCACACCGTGCTCACCCGTAAGGGATCCACCCATGGCGATCGTTTCCCTGTATATAAGCTCCAGGAGGCGGTGCGCCTCTTCAAGCTCGGAGAAGTTCCTGCGGCGGTGCAGGATGGTGACGTGAAGGTTGCCGTCACCGGCATGACCGTAGGTGGCGATCTTTATGGCATCGCTGTGTTCCAGTTCACCCGTGAACCTGACGAGGAACGGGAGATTGTACCGGGGGACGACGACATCCGCTTCGAGGTGGTCCTTGCCGAGCGCCTTGAGGGACGGCAAGACCTCCCTGCGATAAGTCCAAAGGCGTTCCGCCTCCGTCTCGTCCGCGGCTAGCCGGGCTTCTGTCACGCCGGGAGACCGGCGGCAGAGGTCGGTGATCTCCAGCGCCTCTGCCTCGACCTCCCCCTCCCCATGACCGTCCGTTTCGATGAGTACCAGCGCGGCAGCATCCCTTGGCAGCGCGGCACCGAGACGGTCAGCCACGGTGTTGATGGCGATGTTATCCATCAGTTCGATGGCGCTGGGAACGATCCCGGAGCGAAAGACAGCGACGATGAGGTCGGCGGCCTCCGGCAGATCGTTGAGATAGGCGATGACGGTCCGGCGTACCCGGGGTCTCATGAGGAGACGCAGCGTTATCTTCGTTATGATCGCGAGCGTCCCTTCGGATCCCACAAGGAGCGAGATGAGGTCGTACCCGGCGACGTTCTTCACCGTCTTTCCGCCGAGGGTTATCACGTCGCCCGAAGGCAGGACGGCCTCGACGCCCCTGACGTAGTCCCGGGTGACGCCGTACTTGACCGCCCGCGTATACCCGGCGTTCTCGGCGACATTGCCGCCGAGGGTGCTGTCGACGGTACTCGACGGGTCGGGGGGAAAGAACAGGCCCCTCCTGCCCAGTTCGATCTGCAGGTCGTTGGATATGACGCCGGGCTCTACCACCGCAAACATGTTTGCCTCGTCGATCTCGACTATACGGTTCAGGCGAGTGAAGGAGAGAACGATTCCGCCGCGGACCGGCAGCGCGCCGCCGGAGAGGCCCGTCCTTCCGCCTTGAGGTGTCACGGGAATTCCATGGAGGCAGGCACACTTCATGATGCGCGATACATCCTCGGTGCTCTGCGGGAGGAGGGCGACCTGCGGCATGCACTGCCGTTCCGTTGCGTCATAGGAAAAATGGGAAAGATGCTCCCGATCGAGAACGACCTGGTTCTCTCCGAGAAATTCCTTCACCTCATCCAGGAATTGTTCAAAAGACATGATGGTCAATTATATCCGGGCATTCCCGATGGAGCAAGGAAATTAAGGTGCAGCCGGTCTTGTCGAAAGAGCGGTCGGTGAGGAAGGTCCAGGTACGGACCACAGGGGAGGACGGGGTGCACCGAGAGCCTGTTGGGCACTTGTCAAGACACTTTAGTACCAATCATGTGTCGCGGCAGGTCTCGTAACGTGTACAATGCGAGCAGTTGATGCTCTTGCATCCAGTTATTTTATGGCAGATCGGATTGATCCGACAAACCAGCCAAAAAAAGGGGAATGCGATGTCAAATGATCCTAGACCGGAGATCCGCACGGTGATCGTGGACGACGAGCGCCTGGCCCGCAAGAATCTCAGAGACCTTTTGAGCGAACACCCCTACGTTCATGTGATAGGGGAGGCGGCAGACGCAGCGGCTGCCCGCGAGGCCATCGTCAGAGAGAGGCCGGACCTCGTCTTTCTTGATGTGAGAATGCCTGGCGGGTCGGGTTTTGACCTCCTCGACAGACTGGAAGAGCAGCCGTCCGTCATATTCGTGACCGCCTACGACGAGTTCGCCGTCGGCGCGTTTACGAACAAGGCCTTCGACTATCTTCTGAAGCCTGTCGACCCGGACCGTCTCAACCTTTCGCTCGAAAGGTTCCTGACGAGCGGTCGTGACCGGGGACAGCCTTCCGTCATCGCCCAGAACGACCGGGTCTGTCTGAACACCGGCAAGAAGGTCGTCTTCATTGAGCTCATGAAGATCGCCGCAGTCATGTCGGAGAAGAACTATATCCGGATCTTCAGCGTCGATGGTGAATGTTTTGTAATGCGCTCCCCTCTCAAGGAGTGGAAGGAGCGGTTTTCATCGGACATCTTCATGGCCCTGGACCGCTCTTTGCTGATCAACAGGCATCACATCCGCCTCCTCAGAAAAAGGAACAGGAACGGGGAGGTCCACATGGAAGGCATTGACAAACCATTCCACCTGGGCCGGATAGCGCTCCAGCGGTTCAAGACGCTCATGGGCGTCACGGAAAGGCAGGAATGTAAGTCCCTGTCCTGAGCGTCCCGCGGCATTTTCCTGAGAGGCATAACGACGGCAGCCGCAGCGATACAGGGACTTCATGGCATAAGCCGCGAGCGGATGAGACGGATGACGCCCTCTATCTCGTCATCTGATGCCCTGTTCGCATCGATCCTGTCGCCCGCCACGAAGGGCATGACGGCATGCATGATCTCCTGCGTGAGGCCGCCATACTGCCCCACGAAGGACTGAAGGCGTGATGCGAGGCTGAAGGTCAGTTTTTCCCTGGGAGACAGGGCCAAATATTCGTCTATGACCTCCAGCATGCGCGGCCCGTCGCCCGGGAGCCTGCCCGACACGTCGAGCAGGTTTGAGGCGCTGTCGCTCACGAGCGTCGTTTCCGTTTCTATCTCTTCCACAAGAGTGCGTATCTCCCTGACAATCTGTTCCTCCGTCGCCTCAGTGAAGGTCCCTTTCCGGACGGCGGTGGCCAGCGGCGTGCCGGGGAACACTTCCAGGGTCCGGAGCCTCACGTAGTCGGGAGCGGCCTCGGTGATGACCCGGGAGGTGTCGGCGGCGTGCGGTACGCTCCATCTGGTGCCGCCAAGGCCGGGCATGACGTAGACACTGCAGGAGATACCCGCGTCGACGGTCTTCCTGCAGCCAAGGATGTGTTGTTCCCCTGTGACGCCCTTCTTCATGAAACCGAGGACCTCGTCACACCCGCTTTCGACGCCGAAATGTATCCGGTCGAGCCCCGCACCTTTGAAGACCTCCAGGTCGCGAAGGGGCATCTCGGCTGCCGAGCGTGTCCTGCCGTATATGGTGAAGCGCGCAAGACCCGGGAAGGTCTGCCTGATGTAGGAGGCGGCTTCGAGGAAGAACGCCGGGTTCAGAACGAGGGAGTTCGAGTCGCCGATGAAACAGGTTTGCCCCCCGTTCACGCGCCACGAGACCAGGTGATACACGCTGTCCTCTATGGTGGGGGTGTCTTTGAACCACGTCGCAAACCAGGCGGCGCTGTCCTCGCCCTCACCGGACGGGCCGCCGCCTGCCGCCGCTCTCCTGTCCCCGGTGCCGCCCTCGATGCCCGAGCGCGACCGGACCTCGTTGATCTCCGCGATGAGGCCTGCCGCCTCCCGGTAAACGTCCGTTCCCGGATAGGGATCGCAGACGCCCCGCTCGGTCAGAAGGTCGTCGATGGCCCGTGCCCTGTCGACGTCCTTCTTAACGTCTTCCATTGTCCGCCTTGAGAACTTGACCCCTTGCTTGTAGACGGGGCAGAAGAGACAACGGTTCCATCCGCAGTTGCGGGTAAGGCGGAATGTGAGGCTGAAGTTTTCCGTTGGAGGCCTGATCGAGCAGATCTCAAAAGGCTCTATCAGGGAAAGATCGGTATCGGCCATGAATACCACCTGCGTCGCCGGGGTGCGGCCGGGCGACAAAACCTGCATCACGGGTAACACGTTGCAGGTCACAGGCCAGAACGCCAAAAAGATATTGAGCCTGGAGCCTGGAACCTGGAACCTTAGACGTACACTATATCCAGCGGTGTCGTCGTCAGCCTTTCCAGGCCGTTCTCTCTGACGACGAAGTCCACCTCTATTCCTATGGCGCCTTCGCCGGGGAAGATGAACTTCGGCTCGAAGGCGAAGACCATGCCCTCTTTGAGTATCATCCTGTGCCGCGGCGTGATGACGGGAAGCTCGTTGATCTCGAGGCCGAGGCCGTGACCGATGAAGCTCACCTGGCCCTCCCCGTGGCCCATGAAATGCTCTTCCAGACCCGCGGCCCTGACCCGGTCCATGGCCTTTCCGAAGACCTCCGTCGCGTCGGTCCCTTCCTTCGCGATGTCAATCGTCTCATTGATGATGTCCCGGGCCACCTCGAAGGGCTTCTGAAAGAGCTCTTTCAAAGGCCCCCCTACCGCGTATGCCCGCGTCTCGTCGGTGATGTACCCGTTGTATCCGCCGCCGTAATCGACGATCACGGGGATGCCCCGTTTCACGACGTTGACGGAGGCCCCTTGGCCGATGGCGTGGGTCACGCCCACCCCGGATATGGGTACATCGGCCCCGGACGTGATCGTCGTGGAGTAACCGTGGGTGACGTAAAGGTTCATCATCTCCTGGTTGAGGCCCCGCATCCTGAGGAATCCCTGGTGGCCCCATTTCCTTCCCTCGGCGACGAGTTCGGCGTCAATATCGATCTCCCGCATCCCTTCCTTTATGATGTCCTTCGCCTTTTCAAAGACATGCTCCACGATCTCGCCGGACTTTCGGAACTGGGCGACCTCGAACTCGCTCTTTATGAGTCTCACGTCCCTGATGATCTGGGAGAGGTCTTCCATCCTGTCCCTGCCGAGGAGGGATTTCCATCGTTCGCAGATCGCGACGGGAACGACGTCGAGCTCCATGGCGCATCTTCCGTGGAGCATCTTCTTCTCCGCGAGGATGTCCTTGACCTCTTTGTCCCGCTTGATGGGTATGACGTCGAGGGGCGTCTCCATTCCGGCGCGATAGATGCTCTTTTCGACGAAGAATTCCGGCCCCTGTTCGGCCGACACCACGAGGACCCCGCGCTGGACCGTTCCCGTGAAATAGAAGATGTCCACGTTCTGCAGGATGACGGCGAGCTCTATGCCCTTCTCCACCATCCCCTTGCGGAGCTTGTCGATCCGCGCCGTTACCTCTTCCTTCGGTGTGAGATCAGCAGTGTTTAGCGTCTTCAACATAGTTCATGACCCTCCGTGCCGCCTCTGCTACGGGCACCTTTTCGAATTCCTTGCTGTCCCGGCGTTTTATCTCCACGATGCCTTCCTTGAGGCCCCGCTCCCCTATCGTGATCCGAAGGGGTATCCCGATGAGGTCGCAATCCTTGAACTTGACGCCCGGGCGCTCGTCGCGGTCGTCAAGGATGGCGTCGACGCCGTTCGCCAGGAGCTCCTCGTATATCTGACGGGCGACCTTCATGCTCTCCTCGTGGGTCGTGTTCACGGGCAGCACATCCACCTCGAAGGGGGCGATCGGCAGGGGCAGTATCATGCCGTTCTCGTCGTTGCCCTGTTCGATGGCGGCGGCCACGGTCCTGCCGACGCCGATCCCATAGCATCCCATGACCATGAACTGGTCCTTGCCCTCGCTGTCGAGGAAGGTGGCGTTCATCGCCTTGCTGTACTTGAGGCCCAGCTTGAAGATGTGTCCCACCTCGATGCCCCGCGTCGCGACGAGCTTCCCGCCCTCGCACCGTGGGCAGCGGTCGCCGGCCACGGCCACCTTTATGTCGTAGAAGCCCTTGACCGTGAAATCGCCCACGTTGACGTCCACCACGTGGACATCACGTTCGTTGCCGCCTATCACGAAGTCCTCCATGAACTTGAGGTCCATGTCGGCGTAAAGGGGAATGGAAAGGCCGATGGGGCCGGAGAAGCCAAGGGGCCCGCCGGTCGCTTCTTCGATGGTCCTCTCGTCGGCAAGCTCCATTTCCTCCAGCTTAAGGAGGTTCTTCAGCTTCGTGTCGTTTATCTCCCTGTCGCCCCGGACGAGGACGCCGATCGTCCCTTTGTCCGTGTTGTAGATTATGGTCTTGAGGAGCTTGTCCGGCGTTATCCCGAGGAACGAGGAAACCTCGTCTATCTTCCTCTGGTTCGGTGTCTCCACGCGCCTGTGGAGGCCTTTCTTCCCGGAGACGGGCCTTTCCGTGAATCCCACCTCGGCCCTTTCCAGGTTCGCGGCATAGCCGCAGGTGTCGCAGGAAATGATGATGTCCTCACCGGTGTCGGCGAGCACCATGAACTCATGGGAGAAGCTCCCGCCTATCTGCCCCGTGTCTGCCTCGACAACGCGGAACCGGAACCCGCACCGGGTGAAGATGCTGACGTACGCCTCGTACATCTCCATGTAGCTCTTCTCGGCCCCGGGCTCGTCGGCATCGAAGCTGTAGGCATCTTTCATGGAGAACTCGCGGGAGCGCATGATCCCGAAGCGGGGCCTGATCTCGTCGCGGAACTTGTTCTGGATCTGGTACAGGTTGACGGGGAGGTCCTTGTAGGACTTCACCTCCCTCCTGACGAGGTCGGTGACCACCTCCTCGTGGGTGGGTCCGAGGCACAGCTCGCGGTTGTTCCTGTCGACGAAGCGCAGGAGCTCCTTGCCGTATTTTTCCCACCGCGTGCTCTCGACCCAGAGCTCCTTCGGCTGAACAGCGGGCATGAGGATCTCCTGGGCGCCCTTCCGGTTCATCTCCTCACGGATGATCTGCTCCACCTTCCTCAGCGACCTGAGCCCGAGCGGAAGCCAGGTGTACACGCCGGACGCCAGCCGCCTGATAAACCCGGCCCTCAGCATGAGGCGATGGCTCGCGACCTCGGCCTCTTTCGGGTCTTCCTTAACGGTGGGGATGAACATTTTCGAGAACAGCATGATTGCTCCTTCAACTGAGATATGTGTTCGAGCGTCTGGAAACGGGACCGCCAAACCGTCAGAATGTACCATGATTTGGCCCTGCGAGCAATAGTCTGCGCTTCGCGCAAACGGGCAGACGGGCGCACGGGTCTGCGCGCTCAAGCGCGCAAACGGGGTGAAGTCTTTGAACCTGAAACCTGAAACCCTTTCCTCTGCTATTCCTGTTAACATGGCACGTTCCATCGATGAAAGGGCGCACCGGGCAAGGATAGCCCCTGCCTCGCGGCTAAGTCCCGAAACATGGCTGAAGATCCGGTGGGTCAACCCCTGGATGATGACGGCTGTTTCCATCGCCATCGCCTTTCTAAGCCCTTTTGCCGCCTGCTGTCTATTTGGTGTCGGGCTTGTCGTGCAACTCATGGCATCGTCGAATTCACCCGCCCCCGTTTTCGCGCGCCGCGAGGGTGAGACTGCCGTGTTTCTCGGGAAGGACCAGTACGGCCTGCCCGTCATGCTCCCCATCGGGGAGCTGACCCGCCACGGGATGCTCATCGGCACGACAGGGTCGGGCAAGACGACAGCCATCAGGACCATCGCCGACTCCATCATGAGGCTCGGGGGAGGCTTCTGTTTCATCGACGGCAAGTCGGACGTCACCGACACCTATGAAGTGCTCTACGAGATCATCGAGAAGTGCGACCGCGTGGAAGACCTCCTGGTGCTCAATTTCCTCAACCCTTCCCAGTCCCACACGTTCAACTTCATGACATACGGCGACGCCGATTTCCTCTCCGAGATCATGACGGGTTTCCTGAAGCAGGCTGAAGGGGATCAGGTCTACTGGCAGGAGCGGGGCAAGATACTGATGAAAGCAGTGCTTACTCAGCTTGTCTACAGGAGGGACCACCCCGAGGTCTTTGGAGAGTATGTCCTCACACCGTCCGAGGTGCGAAAGCATCTTGCCTTCGATGAACTCCTATCCCTAGAGGCTGATGAAAGGTATCCCCTGTACGACGTCGGGCAGCCGGTGAAGGCCCGACTGAGAGGGCTTCTCGGCGACCTGCCCGGCTGGGAGGAATACCGCAACAGGGGCCAGGGCCGGATGTCTCCCGCGGCCGGGGAGGCCCTCAGGCAATACGGATTCTTCGTTCAGCAGTGGGGCGCCCCCCTTGATCTCCTCGCCGGGACCTTCAACAGAATCTTCGATACCGACGCGCCCGAGATCGACATGGTCGACGTGGTGTCAAACAGCCGAATTCTTGTCGTTCTCCTTCCCTCCCTGTCGTATTCCATCTCGACCCTTCAGGCCCTGGGGAGGCTTGCCCTGAATGCCTTCAAGATCGCTTTGACGACGGCCCTCGGAACGAGAGTGGAAGGGAATTACGAAGAGATACGGCGTGATGTCCGCCGCCGCAGGCCCTCGGTTCCCTTCACCCTCATTGCCGACGAGTACGGTTCCTATGCCGTCGAAGGGTTCGATACCATCCTTGCCCAGGGACGCTCGCTCGGTTTTGGCGTCATCATATCCGTTCAGGAGCTTGCATCGCTCTTCAAGGCGTCGGAAACGGACGCAAAGCGGCTCATCGGAAACACGAACTACAAGATCGTTATGAAGGTGGAGGATACGGACACGGCGAAATTTCTGGCAGAGCGGGCGGGCGAATCCTTCTTCATGATGCCCAACATCCGGAACGACAGCAAGATGATGGAGAGCCTTGGTAATTGGGACGGCACCTATGCCTTTCAGAAAGGCAGCCGCATAGAGATGAGAGACCTGGCCGGGCTCAATGTCGGTGAAGGATATATCTTTGCCGGAGATGAGGTGAGACGGTTTAGAGCGCGCTACATTCCCCCGACGGGTGACGTGAAGCAGTTGAGACTGATGAAATATGTGAAGAAGGCGACAGTGGACACCTTGCAGGAGGGAAGGTCTACAGACCGGCGTTGCCAAGATACAGGCCGCACCGGGTGAGGGTGGAGATGACGATCCACGAGGTCAGCTTGTAGCATGTCAGGAAGGCCCCGATGATAATCATCTTTCCACCCCCGGCTCCTCCCTTCGCGGCCTCGTTTCCATTGGCAAGTCTTATGAGGCCCTTGATGATGAGGAAGGTTCCCAGAACGGGCATCAGGGGAGAGGCCATGGTCTGTGTGTTGCTGATCAGCCTGGTGATCAATTCAGTCACAAAAAATCCCTCCAACGTCCCACTGTACAAGTATTTCAGTGTTCGATGGTGCTATTTACCATATAGCAGGAGATGGATGGCAGTCTTCAGGAAAGAAAAGAAGAAGGTTCCTCTGACCGATGGCGGAGAGGCCCTTGCAATAGAGATAGGCATATTCCGGGGATTGAAACTCACATCGAGGGCCCTTCTCGTCATTCCCGTCGCGACGGTGGTTCTCAGCATCATCATGGTGGTGGCATCGATCGTCATCGTGGTTGCCGGAAAAGGAAAGGACAAGATCGTCTTCATGGATTCCACGGGAAGGCCATCTCTCGTCCGCGTCGACGATCCCGACAGGATCCATTGGCCAGAGCTTGAGATCTTCTGCAGGGACGCGATCAGGGACATCCTCGGCTGGACCTATGTGGAGGTGAGATCACAAAGCGATCTCACCAACCGGATAAGTCGCGTGTCGAAGCGTTTCGATCCCGCGTCTTTCAAGGCCTTCTATGAGCCGTACCGGGACAATTACCTTAAGTCCCTGTCGGATCAAAAGCTCATCGTCACCGCCGAGTGGAATGCCCTCAAGGACTCGAAGATACGCGGCAGGGAAGCGGTTGTTCTTGCCTCGGTCAGGCTCAATGCCGTGCGTGTGGTTGGAGAGGAAGCGGCGAGCGAGGACCTCAAGGTAAAGACGTACGAGATAAAGCTGTACAAAGGAGTGCGCAGTGTGGAAAACCCTTTCGGCCTGTATATTGTCCGTTTTTCTGAGCCTGCCGGTGGTTGAGGCCGCACCGGAACAGCCTCCGGAGACCGCGAAGCAGCAGACACAGGAGCAGATCGTCGTTCCGCCCTTCGATCTTCCGGAGAAGGACATTCTCGAGATGAAGGAAAAAGCGCAGCGCTTGAAGCCGCTCATTGAAAAAGACCGTGAGTTGACTCGCACGAGGGAGCGCGACATCGACGAAGTGCCGGGTGTGGTGCCAGCTATACGTCTCGCATACGGGTATGGCAGCGTCATCAATCTCCCTTACAGTTTCACCGTCGACGATATTGCGATCGGCGCGAGGGAGAAATTCAGCATCGAGACGAGAGGCAATTCCCTCATCGTTTTTCCGGTGAGAGAATTCAAGTCAACGAACATTATCGTTTTTGAAAGAACGCAGGCGGGGGACCAGGTGCCCCACCACTATCTGCTTGTCGAGAACGGGGCATCGGGAGAGGCGGACCTCACCATCAACGTAAGGCGGTCGGGCATGGGTGGTATGGCTGACATAACCGACGCGATCGTGCGCATCATCACGACGCAGCGCATCCCCGAAAAGGGTACCGTCGAGGACATTCTCCTTGAAGGCAGGGCACCGTCACTGACAGATCTCGGGACCTATCCCTTCATACGGATGATGAAACTCGTGAAACCTGAGCTTCATGTCTTCATGATCGCCGAAAAGGTCATGCCCGTGGGCAATGCCGAGTTTGCCCTGGACCTCGGCAACGGGACAAGCGTCGTGGCCTCACGGAGCCGGGAAATAACGGTAAGGAGGGTAGTCGATGGCAAGACGTTCTCTAGCAAGCGTTAGCTGCTGCATGGTCTTTCTCGCGCTGGTATCCGGTTCAATGTCGCCGCTCTTTGCGCAGACGCAGGAGAGAATCACCGTGCCCTTTTCGGAGAGGGTTTCCTCCGCTACCGTAAACGCCCTTTCACGACAGATCGCCTTCGTAAGATCCTTCTCCGTGGGATATCCTTACCAGTTTCGCCAGGGACAGGCGGCAACGGGAGCGGTCACCGTCGCCGTCGATGATCCGAAGGCCAGCGGGAAATGAGGATGCTATGAGAAGCAGGCACACCCTTTCGCTCATTTGCATCGCGGCCGTGGCGGGAATACTCCTCGCCGCTGCCGGATGTGCCCCTACCATCCGGGCGGTTCCGGAGGATGTCATCGAGTCGGAATCTCTCCGGACCGCACGCGAAGAGGGCAAAGAGGAAGGCAGGCGGGAAGGCTCGCGCCTTTGCAGGCAGGAAATGGAGGAGAGGCTGCGCGACTTTGTCAGGGAGTATCGCGATGAACTCCTGTACCTCGAACTGGTGAAGGGAGGGGCCATCATTCCGGCGCAGGTGAGGCTCATTTACAGCCCGGCGAAGATAAGCAGGGACGGAAGCAGTTATTCGGCTCCGACCCTCGTCTGGAAGATCGTGTCGCCGCCCAGGTTCGTTTCCGATGAATCGGGTGGGGACTGGCTCGGCAGGGACCGGGCCAACTTCTGCTATTTCCTCGTGGATTCCTTCGCCACGGAGGCGGAGGCCTTCTCGTTCCTCGGCAGCTCCGCAAAGCCTGACGACGTTTTCCTGACGATAGCGCCCCACGGCGACGGCGGGAAGTGGGCGGTGATCGCAAAGACCTTCAAAACGAAGTGCGAAGGGGTGATGACATTTTACCGCAAGCTCGGCCGCCAGGCGATAAAAGTGGAATAGGAGGCCCGCAATGCTGGTCAGATACCTGCCGGGTAAGTTCGACGAAGGGATTCCGGTACCCGTCCAGAAGAAGATAGTCTTCCATGAACGCGAAGGAGGGGATGGGAGAAGGCTTATCTTCGAAACCGGGGAAGGCCAGCGACAGGAGGTCGAGCTTGAGCACTGCACCCCTCTCATGTCAAGCGAGAAGAGGATCGTGACGTGGATGAAGATGGGAGGTTTGTTCCTTCTGCTCATAGGCTTTTGTGCCGGCGGGTGCAGCATCGGCCTCAAGATGTATGCGGAGGGCATTGGCGGTATCAACGTTGTTGCCGTGCTCCAGCTTATCGTCAGCGGAGGCCTGGTCGGATACGTTTCCTGGGTATTCAAGGGAACTGTTGAAAGATATCTCTATGGAGGCCTTTCCTTTGACCGGGGTGATATCTATTTTCAGTCCGACGAGGAGAAGGCCATGTTCGGTGACATAGTGAAGAGGGAAAAGAGGAGGTAGCATGATGTCGGCACCAATAAGGGACAGGACAGGAAAAGGCGGGGCACTATTCAGAGGCTGTCTTCTTGCCGCACTGTGGTCGTCGTTCACCGCCGTGCGCATCAGGGGCGCCCGGGCACAGACATTCAATGAGAGCCGGTGGGCCACGGAGACCACCGATGCAGGAGAGTTCCTGAGCAACCTCGCCAACATAATCATGTACGGTCTCCTGTCGATCTCTTTCTGCGCTGGGACGGGTCTCATCATATGGGGCTTCGTGGTGATGGCGAACAAGGACAACAACCCCCAGGGTGCCCAGGGTGCGTGGAAGAAGGTTGCCTTTGGAGGCTGCCTCGTGTCGACCTCGGCGATCCTCGGGATCATCAAGGCAACCATGACGGCGAGCGCGGGATAGATCGCCATGGATTCCAGGACACGCCATGACTACCAGAACATAAACAGCGCTATTATCGTGCCGAGGCTCAATATATCCCTGGAGGACCTGATCATCTGCATTTGCCCCGCTATGCTGGGCAACGGCATAGCTTCAATTCTGTCATACGTGTCAGAAGAGATTGGCGTTTTCGTCATCACGACAGGCATGTGCGGGTCTGTGGCTCTCTATTTCTTCGCGCGGCGAAAGCGAAAGGAAGAGGTCAGGCAGAGAGGCTGCAGCCGCTCGGGCGTTCTGAGAAGATATCTCGCATACCTCTTTGGCGCCGAATGGCTGCGCTGCAGGTAGACGATGAGCAATTTCCTCGACGATATCATCGACACGGCGATCAGGGAGGACGCGTCCGACATCTACATCCAATCGGAAAGCCCGGTCTTTTTGAGGATAAGCGGGCGCATGGCCGCCGCCGCCGACCCTCCCGAAGGATACGAGATAGACGAAGCGATAGAGCGCATCCTCAGGGTCTCCGGCGCCCGGGCGCAGCTCTACGACAGAGAGGAGAAGGACCTGTCCTATGCGAGACAGGTGGGCAGCGGCAAAGAGAAGAAAACCTTCAGGTTTCGCGTCAACCTGTGCATGACGAAAAAGGGGGTTTCCATCGTCATGAGGCGCTTGAAATCCGTGGAGACGAACCCGCTCAACCTCGGTGTTCCCGGCGATCTTCTCCGGTTGGTCCTTGAAAGTCCGGCGGGAGGTATAATCTTTATCGCCGGCCCCACAGGCAGCGGCAAATCGACAACGCTCGCCTCCCTCATAGCGTATCTTGTGGCAACACGGTGCCTCAACTGTGTCACCATAGAGGATCCCATTGAATACGACATCCCTGAAGGGATGGGCAACATCATCGAGCGCGAGGTAGGCACGACGACGCTTTCCTTCGAGCGGGCGTTGAGGGCGGCGATGCGCCAGCGGCCCGACGTGATCCTGGTAGGTGAGGTGAGAGACCCGGAAACAGCATCGGCGGCGATCCAGGCGGCCAAGACGGGCCACCTCGTGTTTACGACCATCCATACCCTCATGACCACGCAGGTCCCTTCACGGATAGCGTCGATGTTCCCAGTGGAAAAACAGGAGTGGATGATCCAGGAGCTGACTGACGTTCTTCTCGCCGCGATGGTCCAAGTCCTGGTGCCGACGGCGGGGCGTCTCGTCCTAGCCACGGAATTCCTGGACACGAAGGATGCCGCGACCCGCGAGTTGCTTGTGCGGGGCAGATATGACCTGCTCCGCCAGCAGCAGCGAAGCGGCCGGATAGGCTGGACCCTGAACCAGAGCCTGAGAGTTCTTGTCGATTCCGAAGAGGTTGAAGAGGCCGATGCCCGCAGGGCGACGAACGACCCCGCGCTGTTCATGAGGGAGTGAGAAGAATAAGGGTAAGGTGAAAGGGAACATGAAGCAAGGGGCAGGAGCGAGGAAAACAATACAACATGGTGATATTGACTTAGTCCACTACTTAGTCTATTATGGGTCTATGAGGGTGAATATACACGAAGCCAAGACGAGATTATCAGAACTGCTCAACCGGGTGGAAAGCGGGGAGGAGATCATTATAGCTAGGGCGGGGACACCAATAGCCCGCCTTATTCCCATTCGGGACAAGACCGCTGAACGGGTGGCAGGAACGGCCAAAGGGAAGGTGATCATCGAAAAGAACTTCGACGAACCATTGCCTGAATCGATCCTTGGCGAGTACGAGGGATGAGGCTTATCCTCGATACCCATGCGTTCCTTTGGTGGATAGTGGATAGTCCGCAACTGTCATCTCGCGTGCGGGATGTCATGAGGAATCCGGCGAACGAACTCTTCCTGAGTGTGGCTTCCGCCTGGGAGATAGCCATAAAGGTCAATCTGGGAAGGCTCCGTCTGCCGGACAGACCTGATCGATTCATTCCGGGCCAGCTGATGAAAAACGCTATCGAGCCGCTTCCTATAGAGATGAGCCATGCGCTCTATGTGTCCCGGCTTCAGGCCATCCACCGGGATCCCTTCGATCGCATTATCGTAGCCCAGTCAATTCTGGAGAAGATGCCTGTTGTCACCCGGGACACCGATATTGCCAAATACAAGGTAAAGACCCTCTGGTGACGGGCGTTAACAAGACCGGGATTTCATCGGAGACTGGTCACCGCGTTGTGTCATTCGCTAGAGAATAGCTCGTACTGCGGCCGCCGCCCGGGTCCTTCACCAGGATTCCCCTTGATACAAGATCGAGGATATCGCGCAGTGCCGTATCCTGGGAACACTTGGACAGCTTTGCCCATTTTGTTGATGTCAGCTTTCCCTCGAAGTTCTCGAGCAGTTTGTTCAGGATCAGACGTTGCCGCTGGTTGAAAGTTTCGCTGACGTGGGTGTCCCAAAAACGGGCCATCCTCATAACGGTTCCGAGAGTGCCGTCCACGCCGTCAAGGGCGCGCTGGAGGCAGGCAAGGAACCATTCCAGGTAGGACGTGATATCCAGCGTCCCCTGCTGGGCCTGCTCCAACCTGTCGTAGTAGATGTCCCGCTCGTTGCGGATCTGGGCCGACATGCTGTAAAAACGCTGTGAGCTTGCCTCTGAGCGGGCCAGGGTCATATCGGCAGTGGCACGCGCGATGCGGCCATTACCGTCATCGAAGGGGTGGATGGTGACGAACCAGAGGTGGGCTATACCCGCCCGCAAGACCAGATCCGTGTCATCATCCGTGTTGAACCAGTCGAGAAAGGCCTTCATTTCCTGTTCCAGCCTGATCGCAGCCGGGGCCTCGAAATGTACCCGCTCCTGGCCGACGGGTCCCGACACGACCTGCATCGGGCCTTTGCTGTCATCGCGCCAGGCATTGACCTTTATCCTGCTCATTCCACTGCGGCCGGTGGGAAAGAGGGAAGCATGCCAGGCGAAGAGACGTTCCTTCGTTAAGGGCTTGTTGTAGTTCTGAGTGGCATCAAGCATCATCTCGACGACGCCTTCCACGTCCCGGCTTGCCGGGGTTGTAGCGCCGATATCCACACCAAGCCGCCGGGCAACGGAAGACCGCACCTCGACCGTGTCGAGTACCGATCCCTCAATCTCGCTTGACTTCACGATATCCAGCGTCAGCGTACGCAGGACCGCCTCGGTCCTCAACGAGAACCCAAGGGCTTCCATATGGCCGATCAGCCTTCCCTGCCTGTGACGAACGAGAGCGAGCTGGCGCGACAAGTGCCTATCGTCCCAGAAGAAGTGTGGCCAATCGGGCAGTTGATGGATGTAAGCGGTCAATCTCCGCACCTCATGCGGAGATTATAAGGTCTAATCTCCGCAAAGTCAACCTTATTCTCCGCATGAGGTGCGGATAATAAGGTTGGTGTCTTCCGCAGGGGTCGATCCTGAAGAGAACTCACCGGAGACCTCGAATTACTCCAGCCTATCAATGCGTTCATTGGCGGCGCGAATAAAATCTTTTGTCGACCGTCCCAGGTCGAGTTCTCGATTTTGAAGGCTATTACATATCTCGGAGGAGAGATATGACAAACAGACTAAGAATGATTCCGGGAACGACAATGGGGAAAGTCATCTGCGGGGTCGTGATCTTCTTCATGCTCGCCACGAGCGCTTATGGGACCGCGGTGCAGGTGATCAACTTTCCCGCCCTAATGAGCATGGTGCAGAAGATGGTCACACAGGCGATCACGGATAAGATCAAGGCCGTGTGGAACGAAGAGGTGAAGGTAAAGCTCGAGCCCGGCACGATCAACACCAAAGCCGTCTCTTTCCTCAAATACAACATCTCCTCGTTCACGGACAAAATGGTATCCCAGTACATGAAAAACAATGCGGGGGCCTTCGCCAAAGGGGACGGCAAACTTTTCGCGGAGACGGCAAAGAGCAAGACAGCACCCATGATCCCGTCGGCGAATTCGGATTTCAAGGAGTTCCAGAAAAAGATCCGCGAGGTATCCATCCTGCTGGCGGGTGCTCCGGGCGGCGGCACCGACAGGATGAAGCATTTCACAACGGCGGAATACGCGGCGGTAAAGCTCCGCGACGTATTCAACCAGGCGTCGGTAGCGGCCTACGAGAAAGGCGCGGAGGGCTTGTTCGTGGCGGAAAGATTCCGTAAGGATTTATCCTCTTTCGATCCTGCATATATCGATGGCGCCAAATCCGATCAGGCTGTCAAGGATCTGGCGAAGCTCACCTACTACAACACGATGCTCCAGTCAGAGATACTTGCCGTTATGTCTCAGGGCGAAATGCGCCGGGCTTTGGAAGGCAGGTAGGGATGGAACCGAGTCTCCCCGCTCTTTCACGGCTTATCGTCGCTATCGTCATCACATCGCTCGTTCTGACGTTTGGCTTTGCCCAAAAGGCCTCTGCGGTTGTTCCGCCGTGTCCTGTCGCCACCGACGCAACGATAGCTCAAATGGCGCAGCAGTGGGCTGCGTCTTTCAAAACCCCCTACTGCGCTTACCTTGATGAGCGCCGCAACATCCTGCTGAGGCAGAGGCTTGTCGCCGGTGTGTTGCGGCAGACCTCCATGATGTCGGAGATATTCGGGTCTTCGGAAGAAGCAACAGATATCGGGAATAGAATTGAAAAAGCCGCCCGCCGAGTCAACCTCAAGAACCGGGGGGTGGCAGATATGGCCTCAACCAGACTGCGGGTGCTGAAGTCCGGTGCCGCACTGACAACATACTCCTCGGGGGAAAAGGCCTATGCGAAGGCCTCGCGGGTGGAGAGGGCACTGGAAGGATTCGCCCCCACGGCCTTCGACTTCTGCTCCAAACACCAGGCACAGAAAGATGCAGCAAAGCTTGCGCATCTTCGGGGGCTGATCCAGGCGCAAGAACTCAGGTTGTTGTCCCTTCTGAACATGATGGACGCTCTTGAGGGAGAGAGATAGATCATGAATCGAACCGGGGTCAGAAATCGGGTATTGCTTCTGGCGTCCATTTTTGCGGCTGGCGGCATTCTCCTGGTCGCCGGTCTTCTTCCGCTTAAGTGTGACTGCTACGTCAAGTGTTCACCTGTCATTGCCGTGACGAATTACCCGTACTTCTCGGCATTGCTGAGAAACCTCATTGAGGATCGTCTTATCACGGAACTTAAACTCTGCCTTTCTGAGAAGCTGAGCCTTGCACTCTTGCCCGGCAGTTTGGGGGTGCTGGAAACAGGTCTTCGGAAAGCCACGGATCTTTCATCTCTTGTGGAGGATACTGTCAGCGACGGCCTTGGTTCGCAACTCGCCTTCGTCAAAACCCGAATGAACGTTGAGGCGTTTGCCTCCCGCCTGAACAAAGCGGTGCTCTCGGCCTTGAGCAAGGAACTGAAGCGACTTGAACTTGAGGACAGCCGAATCCGTGGGGTGCTTAGCGACTATCAGAGAGAGTTTCTCAATTCCCGGCGAGCCTTGGCAACCTATGCGGATGAGGCCGGAGACTTTCAGGCCCGGACGGCTGATTTCCTGCCGGTGTCGGCAAAATTGCTTTCCCGTGTGACGGTACTTGGCGGGAAAATGGACGTAGCTGACGGCATACAGGGGAAGCAAGGCGCTGAGGTTAGCGGCAATACGCGCCAGATGATTGATGAGATCGGGACACACACAAAAGGGGGGCTGAAGAATATCGCGAGGATTGCAGAGATCTCTCTTGCGGATTCGATAAGCAGAGGGTTCTGCAGCGCAAGCGGTGCGTATCTCGCGGCCCGTCTTGAGAAACTTCGCGGCCTTAAGAACAAAGCCGCAGTTTCCTCTCAGGACCTCGGCAAGATCATCGAAAGCGTGGACAAAGCCGCCATGGGCGTGCCCTCGGAATATATACGGACATCCGCGGCTGAACTTGCCGATATGGCAAAAGGGATGAGGACCTCAGTGAACAGAAAGATGAAGGACGGGATCGCCGCAGCCATCCTGGCGGTTAACAGTGCCATGTCATCGGAAAAGGAAAAGGAACGTGCCATAGACCGCCTTTACAGCGCAATAGAAAGGGAGGCCGAAAGGCTCCTTGGCGATGCCGTCTTCCTTGCGGCCGTGGCGCGGGAGAAGGGCGGGGTGTCGTTTCTTGACCGGGAGGGTGTCAGGAAGATAGCGGTCCTCCTGGCGGGAAGGAACTCGTCAAAGCTGCGCAGAAGGCTGGCCGTGAGGCACTATATTGTCGCCCGGACATCGCTCGAGATGGCTGCCGCGATCAGGTCGGGTCTTTCGGGCTTTGACCCGGCGGCCATAGATCGCGGCTACGAGGACATGGCCTGGAAAGACCTGGCACGCTTCAACTATTATCTCCTGAACATGGAAAATCAGAGGCTCAAGCTCCTTGCGCTTCGGGCAATGGCCGAAGCGCTGGCCACGGAAGATCCTGACGTTTCCCGGTACGCCGAGGACAGAGGATTGCCCGAAGGGTTCCAGAAAGGGATGGTCAGGTGATGTTTCAGAGGTCTTCTCCATTCTATCGGCGCATACCCATCACCATGGTCGGTAACGATTATCTGATCCTCGAAAACTTCGAGAAGGCCCGGGGGTTCGAGATTACCCAGGCCGCCGCCGAGGGAGTCGAGAGCGCGGTCATGGAAATGGAAGTGAACAAGTGCTCCCAATTCCTGAAGAACCTCACGGCGCAGAACGTCTTCATCCAGTTCACGACATATTTCGGCCGCGACCTCCAGGAACTGTTTGACCGGTACAGGCAGCTCAAAGCCGATCCTGTGTCGGAATCGATGGCAACGGAGAACATCGCCGAACTCATGTCGGACGGCGGTGTGATCGATACATCGCTGTACTGCACCGTGACCGTTCCGCTCTCTGCCGAGACATCCATAGAAGGCAGGAAAAAGAAACGCTTAGATGGCGGCGACTTCCTGAACCGCGACAGGCAGATGGGAGAAGCGGCGGCAATGCTCAAAGACACGCTGGTGCCGCTCGGTTACTCCATAAGAGAGCTTTCAGGCACCGAGATGATGCGGACCATCTCCAGGATAGTGAACCCCGATGACCCGCCGCCTGAAATGAGGATGTCGGAATGCGGCATGCTCCTGCCTCTCAGAAAAAGAATCTTCAACAGCGATTTCTACTCGAAAGATTACTACCTGACCAACGGACGCTGCTATTTCGCAACCCTGGTGATGGACACCATCCCCAATGCCATTCCGGTGGGGTCAGGTTCCAGAGTCCTCCAAAACGTGGATTTCCCCATGGTAATGAACACGACCATCCTGTGCGAGGACCTGTCGACCATCACCCGGGATCTGGCGCGGCAAAGGCTGCTTGCGAATATCTTCAGCGGGAAAAAGACGGCTGCCGCCATAGAGAACAAGGAGAAGATCACCGCCATCGACGATCTTCTGCAGGACCGGGCGAAACAGGGCTGGAAGCTCGTCAAGTGCTTCAACAGCTATCTCGTCTGGGACAAGGATGTCGGAAAGCTTCATGAGAAGATCCAGGCCGTGCGGGTGGCCGTGGCCAAAGCGGTGGACGGGGCAGGCGTTTTTGCCGAGTGGATGAGAAAGGAAGGGGCCTTTATTGCATCCCTTCCCGGGTGTGCCGTGAGAAGCTATGACCCGCACGTTGTCTTCGGTCATGACGTGCTGAGCTTTGTTCCGCTGCGAGGAATGTACCGCGGTGATCGGGCCGAGCCGGCGATCATCCTCAGAAACCGCTACGGCGGAGTTACGGCGCTCAATCCCTTCAGTTCGAGACAGAACAGATGGGCGGGTCTTGTCATCGGGCCCACGGGCAGCGGAAAGTCGGTTCTCACCAACGGGATCATCGCCGGGGCCATGGCCTATGATCCCGTTGTTGTCATCATTGACATGTCGAAGGCCTCTTCGTATGAACCTGTTGTCTCCAGCTACGGGGGCAGCTTTATCCCCATCACCTTCGGCAGCAGTGACAACAGGGTCAATATGTTCGACCTGAGGGTGGGGTTTGAGCAGCCAGCAGGATCGAAGATCCTGTCCCTCAACGCCATTTTCACGGCGATGCTCGGCGAGGATGGAAGGGGCGGTGGTATTGCCAAGGAGGCCCAATCCATCCTGGGGCGTGCCGTGAAAAGGGCGTACGACAGCCTTTTCAAAGAGGAGCCCCGGCTTGTGCGGAATGTAAGGATAGCGAACGAGACCCAGGAGGAACTCCTCTCGAATGCGCCCTCCTTTGACACATATGTCGAGTATCGCAACCATTACATCGAACGGTTCCTGAAGACGGGCGAGAGAAGGGACTTTCTGAAAGCGGAGACGGCACAGTGCCTTGCCACCCCGACCCTCAACGACCTGATGCGGATCCTCGCATCGGACCCGGCGATCAACACGAATGCCAGGGACAGGCAAATTGCCGAGGAGATGAGGAGGGTCCTCAATCTGTACGCGCAGGGAGAGCAGGCTGCGCTGTTGAACGGGGTAACGAACTTCGCGGTGGACAGGGACATATTCTGCATCCACATGGGCCTTGTGAGCGAGAGGAAAGAGATACTAGCGCTCCTGTTGCTCCTCTACCGGGACTTTGCATATCGGAAGGCGGTCTATCTCCCGAGCGAGATGCCGCCTTTTCTCAAGGCCGACTCAATCGAGTGGGTCCTCGCCGCTCAGAGGCGGCCGAAGCTGTTTGTCTACGATGAGTTCCATAATCTGAAGAACAACGAGCCCATTCTGGACGTGCTCGACAAGGACGCAAGACAGCAACGGACGCTGGGGCTTGCGACCTACCTTGTGACACAGGACATCCTCGATGTAGCAGAGAAGGGCAAACATTTCATCTCCGCCGCATCGAACAAGTATTTTACGCGCCACGTATCCCCCGACAATCCGACGATGGAAGGCATTGACAATCTGGTGAGGATCATAGGTCTCGGCAGCCAGGAAAGGGAACTTCTCCTCTCGCTCAAATTCTACCCCGGCAGATACGCCAAGGTCCTGGCGCTCAACGAGGACATCGGCAAGGGCGTTC
Source organism: Syntrophorhabdus sp. PtaB.Bin047 (assembly GCA_002067235.1). GTDB lineage: Bacteria > Desulfobacterota > Syntrophorhabdia > Syntrophorhabdales > Syntrophorhabdaceae > Delta-02. The sequence continues at coordinate 14,708 of MVQP01000001.1, read as the reverse complement.
TTGTCAATGTTCAGACACCCCGGACCAGGTGGAGTTACACGACGCACAAGGACGAGCGCTATCTGAGAGAGACCGTGGCATCGGCGCTCAAGGACAGGGGGGTATCGCAGAGGCGTGCTCAGGCGGTTGCCGTCGAGGTTCTCTCGGACATGCTTCCCCTCGGGAGTATCGGTCAGTCCGTCGATATCGGGGCCGTAATGAAGAAGATCGACTCAGACGGCTATTTTTCATAAGGGAAGAAAAGAGGAGGGGAGAGACATCGCAGTTCTTCGTATATTGATCGTACTGGTCCTGATCGTCGCAGCAGGTGTTTCACCGGTGGCGGCAACAGACAAGCCGCAGACGGATGGTTCCGCGATGGACGCGCTGGGGGAGTTTCTCAGAGGAATGAAGATGCTTTCGGGTGGAAAGAAGGCACTTCCCGGGGGAGACCCCTTCCTGGAGAGGGTGCGCACGAAATACGAGATACCGGACAGGATAGAGATCTTCGCTCCCCGTGGCGGGAGCGAGATCATCGCCCTCGTGTTCGACAGCGAGGGTTTGCCCGTCGTGGACGGGAGATGGAGCGAGATCTTTCCCGACGAATACAAGTATCTTCAATCACAGCACAATCTGAAAGTCGTCTACTGTCTTCATGAAAAGGAACCCCTCGATCTCGGGGACGTGGTGGTTGCCGTCAGACCAGACGGCCCCGGGGCTCTGTCGGTATATTTCAATGACAAACGGGGTGCCGTCGGATCGGCAAGGATACGTAACGGAAACGCGATACTCTTTTCGGGGTCGAAACATATCGTTCGGCCTCTGGCGGCGAGACTCTGAGGATGAGAAAACTTTCAAGACCCGCGATGATGATTACGCTGGGCGTGGTGGTGCTGGCGGTGATACTGTCGCTGATCGTGGGCACGCTGATGAAGAGCACCTCCAGGAAGACACGCATCTCCCAGCTTGAGGTCAACCGGTCCGGCAGCCCCTCGAAGAGTGCCGGAGAGAAGGATGGACAGGAAGAAGAATCCAGGATCGTGGAAGAGGCCAAAAAGACCGAAAGCACCATAGGAGATGCCATCAAGAAAGAGCAACAGATGCTCAAGGAAAGCGACAAGGGCGGATACGTCGGCGGCGTTGGTGTGAGAAAGAAGAAAAAGGAAAGCGATCTGCTTCTGGATGACATCGTCATGGAAGAACCCGATGGTGACAATCCCTCAAGCCCGGGGGATGGGGGCAGGAAAAACATTTACAATGACGCCGCCGGACGGGGCAAAGGGGGAAGGGCCGCCGGGGAAGGCGATGACGGCGAGTCAAGGAGGAAAGCATGGGAGCATCTCTACCTCCAGAAAAGCTCCGGTGGATTTGTCAACAAAACGCAGCCCGCCCCCAGGGATCAGGACAGCGAGAAGCCGGGCTCCGCGGATGCCGCGGGGGGACCGAAGGTGAGCTATTATAAGCCCTACCGGGCAGTCGTGGACAGGACCTTTACATCGGCGCAGGCGAATGCCACATTTGTTGCCACCGGGGCCGAGCCTCCCGTGAAAGGCTGGAAAGTGGTGGGCAAGGCCGTGGCCAATTTCACCGATAACCGGTTCCACGTGGAGGTGTCCGGTGCGCTCGGGCCCGACAACATCCATCGTCAGATGAAAGGATATGTCGCATCGATAGACGAGACCGACGGCATAGTATCGGCGGTAAAGCACGAGGACGTCGCCGGCACAGTCACGAGCGGGGTCATGGCCGGAGTCTCGTCATTTCTCAACGCTCTCAGAAAGGACACCACAACGGTAGAGGTGGGGGCCGGAGGCGTCACGGTGACGGGCCAGACGAAAAGCGACGATCGCTTGAGGGAGGGAGGGCTGGCGGCAGGAGACACCATCTTTCAGGGGTTGTCGAAGAAGGTGGAAGGCTCGACGAAAAAGAGTCCGACCCTCATTATGGAAAAGGGAGTTCCCGTGTTGATCTATTTCACACCGTAGGTCGGGGAAAAGAAAAGATGCGTACGAAACTTCTCCTCCAAGTTCTTATTATCATCGCCGCGGTAGCGGGCTGTAGTGGTCTCGAGCACGCGGAACAAGGCCCGGCCGATCCATTGTCAACGGCAACGGTCGCTGACATGTGGAACATCCTCGATGGTGAGGCGGCGTCAAGACCTTATTCCCGCTACCTCTACAGGATGAAAAGAGCGGACGGGAGTGAAGGGGAATCGGGTGTCGTGTCAATGGCGCAGGGAGGCAACGACAACATGAAACTTGTCGTCACCGGAGGAGAATTGCGGATAGTGCCGGCTGAATCCTTTCGGAGGTCGTACAACTGGGAAACATCGGCGTCGGACCGCGTGCCCTTCGGGGGAGGGTATGCGGCCGGTGGCAGGCTTGCGATAATACCCGGCATCTACACACCTGTCGCCCTTTATCCGTCATGGTTTCCTTCGAACGCGGATGTGAGCGTCGACGAAAAATGCAATTTCCTTGTCCGGATGAAAAAGGCATATGAGAACGAAACCCAGAGACTTGTGGCCTTTATGGATGCTAAGAGCAAGCTGGAGGGCCTGAGATGTGAGGTACTCGGGACCTTTCATACTGTGCCCCAGCTCAAGAAGCTGGTGATCACACTCAGGCAGCAAGGGAAATACAACCATGAACATCATTGCGTGCTCTGCCTGTCATGGAGCTCAACCTATGCCCTTGTCGCCATCTCCCGGGAAGGAGGGAGGCCATGAGGCGTATTCTTGTGACCCTGTTTGCGGCATGCATGTGTCTTTATGCATATTCAGGGCAGGGCGAGACCATGTCGATGAAAGGAATGTCTTCAGAACTGGAAGACGCTTTTCTCGACAAACCGCAGACCGTCAGAAGTGAGAGCCGAATAGCCCCGGGGACCGCCTCGGGGGGAGAAGAACGGTCTTTGACAGAGGGTGAAAAATGGCAGGCGAGACTTGCCGCCTTTCTCGACACACCCGCCGTGCCGCCGCCTGATGGTCTCAACCTTAAATTACTTGAGGCGCCAGGCGCCAAATTCGTTATTGCCGTCTTCGACACCGGCGAAGAACGCGTGGTCCACAGGGCGAAACAGATCGCGTGGCCCAGAGTAAGGATGCTTTTTGCCGGGGGCCCAACACCTTTCCTGCATATAGTGCCCGCGGCAGGGGGAACTTTCAGTGCAGGCAGGGCATTCTACACCATCATGAGCGAGAAGGATGGCTTCAATGTTTTCTACATACCGCAGAAATCGACGAGAAAGGCTGCGCTCGGATTCTCAGGGGAAGAGGGGGCATTTCTAACGCCCGACGGATTTGTCTGCCGGATAAAGAGACATACATCCGACGGAGGAGGAATCCAGTGAGGGGAAAGAATATCTTCAAGTGGGGCCTCGCAATGGTGGTCCTTGCTGCGATCTGCGTCCCAGGATGGTGTGCGAACAGGGCCGAAACGACGGATGGGGCCTTTAAGAGAGCCCTCCTGTCCGAGGCGGTTGTGAAGGATACGGGAGCGAAGACTGTGAACCTCCACTTCAACGGTGTGCCTCTCAACGACGCCCTTCTCTCCCTGGGGAGGCAGGCCGGGGCAAGCATTACCATCGACCGCGAGATAGACACCTCAAAGGTGAAGGTGAGCGCTTATTACGAGGGAGAGTCTTTCGAGGAGGCAATCGAGACCATAGTCTCCGGCCTTGACTATGCCTACAGAAAGGTAGCCGACGGGGCATACGTCGTCACCCCTTACGAGGAGGCCATCCTCAATGTTCACGACGTGTATGTGAGGCACAAGGAATCGTTGAGTGAAGCCTCGTCATCGAACAACCGGTCGCTGAACGGAACGTCTTCAACGTCGGCAGGCGTGGGATTCACAGGTTCGGGGACATCAGGGAATCCATCGGGAACGTCATCGACGGGGGACAAGGCGGAAGACCGTGAGATGTCGAAGGTCATCGAGAGCATCAAGAAGATGCTTTCGGCCAAGGGCGTGGTCACGCCGATGACGAGCGGCTTCGTGTACGTGAGGGACATACCGTCGCGGGTCAAGATGGTCAGGGACATGCTGGATACCGACTCCAGGAAACGCAGGACCATTACCATGAAGATCACCCTTGTCCGGATAGATTACAAGGACGAGTATGAGACCGGGCTCAACTGGTGGGCGTTGCTCAAATCGAGAAGCCCCTCCATTGAATTCAATGCCAACTTCACCCAAACGATGGGTAACAGCAACGTGGCCACCCTTTTGGTCATCGATGAAGATTTCGCGGGTTTCATCAAGATGCTCGGGACCTATGGCGACGTCCATGTGGTCCATTCGTGGGAATCAAGGGCCGTCTCGGGTGCAGTTCTTCCTTTCGAGATGTCGCAGACGGTCTGGTACTCAACAGGCAGCGTGATCCAGGTTGTCAACAATCAGACAATCACGACACCCCAGATGGCAAGCATGGAGGTAGGGCTCAGGATGACCGTAAACCCCCTCAAGCTGGAAAGAGGGTATCTCGTGAACACCAGTGTCGATCTTTCGAACCTTCTTGGTTTTCAGGTAGTCGAGAAGGTCGAGCTTCCTCAGGTGGAACGGAACTATGTTTCGATACCCATCAAGATGTCTGTCGGCGAGACGGTTGCCATATCGGGCTTCAAGATCAAGAGCGCCGACAAGAAGCGGGTGGGGATACCCCTTTTGAGCAATCTGCCCGTCCTTTCCTATCTGTTCGGTTACAGCAGCTCCCGGGACAGAACCTCCGAGCTGACTGTGCTTATCAATTTCGTCGAGGAGAAGCTCGACAGGGAGATATGAGGTGAAGCTCTATGTAAAGTTCGACGACAGCGTCGTCTTCGATGTCCTTGCGCAGAAGATGGTCGATCCGAAGACGGTCAGACAGGGCCGGGGCGCAAAGATCATTCCCTTTGCAGAGCGCATATCCATACGGAAACTCAAGCCGCGGGAGAAGCTTTCCCACAGGATAGGCGACCGGTGGATATCGTCGCGGCGGGTGTCTTTCGCATACCTCATGGCCCATTACATGGTGAAGAACAACAAAACGGTGCTGGCGGGGTTCTTTGACCGCGGGGACGGCAAGTACGTCTTCATGGAGATCAAAGCCGGGAACATGACCATCGAGGCGCGGTACATGGTGAGCGTGGACAGCAGCCCCGGGAACTTCATGGCCATGGCCGGAAGGCAGTATGACGGAGTATTCGGTGATGTTTCCCTTTCCATGGAACCGGATTATATTGATATCTCCTACGAGAAGCTCCTCAAGGAAGTGACTATCGGGGTCACGCCGCTGCAGGCCGCTGCTGTGCTTATCGTTGTTGCCGTTATCATGGGTGCAGTTCTGAACCATGCGGGTCTCTTTACGAAGAAGAAAGTGGAACCCCGAACCAGGGCCGGGGCGGCGAAGGAAATACCACCCCTCACCCGCCAGGAGATACGGGCGTTATCGATACTCATCACCGGCGAAGCCCTGATAAAGTACAAACTTTACGTGGAGACACTTCCCGAAGACATCGCCCTGAGGAGCGCTGTCTTCCACATCCTGCCCGTCGCAGGCTTGCCCCGGGAAAAGGGGCGGGAACAGGAGCTCAAAGGCACGTTGTCTTTTCAGTTCGAGTCCTTCTATCCTTTTCGAGGAAGCAAGAAGATCGGCGATCTCTTCGTCTTCGGAAAGGAGATCGTCTTCACCAAACGCAGGGCTGACATGCCGGCGGCGATGAAAGCACAGGCGAGGGCGCAACAGAACACGAAGGCCTTCGAAACCCTTGTGAATCTTTGCGATGTTGCGGCGAGGGACGACAGGGAGTGGAAGTTCACGGTGGCCCAGAAGGATTACCGGAATGTTGTGAGGATACTCAACGACATCTACCTGTCGCCTGTCGTGATCGACTCCATCACCGTCAATGAGGGGAGCACAACGGGAGAGTTGACCTGCCACAGGTTCTAGATCCGGGGGATAGGCTATGAGACTTCCATTTGTGAAGAAAGAAGATCGAGATAAGGATCTCAGCGATGAATATACCGGCGACGATTATCCGGCCGTTGAGGGGAAAGGTTCCAAAAAAGGCGGCAGCGTCCCGTTCAGGGCTGCTCTCTACACAGGAGTTTTCCTGGTTCTTGTGATTGCAGCAGGAGGTTACTATTACCTCAACTACACCCGCAACTTGTTGAACAGGAGGATTTCCGGCAATCCATCCGGACTTGTAAGGGCCATTGATGTCGGGGGAGAAAAGAATGTTCCGGCCTTGCGGGAGGCGCCGTTCGTCGAAGGGCAGGCAGGCGAAGTCCTGCAAACTCCCCGTCTATCGTCCCCGGATAAACGGGTCAGTGATGTGTCGCCCGAAAAGACAGGAGCGGGCGCTCAGGTTGCGTCCGAGACGCCGTCCGTGAGGGAGGCATCTCCTCCTCCCGGGACGATTCCATCGCCCTTGGAGAAAGCCGGCCGGGATGGTGCGCCATCGAAGCCCTCTGCCGCGCCAGCTCAGCCCGAGACGCTTCTGAGTCAGCTTGTGTTGAGGGATGACAATCCCTTTCGCGAGAAATTCCTGAAGAGGTTTCAGGACGCAAAGGCGTCGAAATCATCGCTGAAAGAGAAAGGACGCTCAGCGAGGTCCGGTCGGGTGCCCCGTTCTTCGCGATCAAGTCTCGCTGGCGGCGAGCTTCCCATCCTTCCCGATATCGCCGATGGAGGTGAACGTCTCGGAGAGCTCAGGGTGATGGGAGTCATACAAACCAGCGAGGCCTCGATAGCGTTGACGAACAGGGGTGAGCTGAAGGTGGGTTCCCCTGTGGACGGAGATGCCGTTACGTCGATCACGATAAACGAGGTCCGCCTCAAGAGTGGGAGGACCCTCAAGGTGGCGGCACAATGACTGATGGACCCTCGATGATACCCGGTGAGCGCCCTGCAGCCGGGATAGCCTGCCGGATCAGATCGCTCGATCGCTTCCATGTGGAGAACGCGATATCGCGGTATCTCGTCGAGACGAAAGGCATGGCACCGGAGTCCTTTGGCCTCTACCTTGACAGGGCAAAACACATAGATCAGAGCGTTTATAACGTCATCTGCGAAATAGAGAACGTAATGACCTACGAGGAACTCCGCACCGTCTTCCAATCCCTTACGGGGATCCCCACGGCTCAGAGTGTGCAAGGGCGCATCCGGCATGTCAACGCCGGCAGTCTCATCATGTCCACGATAGAGGATGGCCGGGGCGGCTCTTTCACCCATGTCTATGCCTGGCATCCCATGGCGCTCAAAGACCTCGAGATGGACCATATCGGCGAAGACAGGTTCTTTCTTCTCCGGAAAGATGATTTCCACAACATCGAGATCAAAAGCGGGTTCGCGGGGCCGATGGATCCAGCCAGAGCCGTGGTGGCCGATACGCAGGTATCGAGAAATTTCATCCAACCTTTCATCAGGGATGCCCTCGTCCACGGCGCCACGGACATCCATATCTTTCCCCTCCCCACACAGGATATATACAAGATCCGTTTCAGGCTCCTTGGCGACCTTGTCGATGTCCATGCTTTGAAGGCCGAAAAGGGACGTTCCCTTGTTAACGTGCTTATCAACTGGGCAAAGGAAATGACGCCCTCCCTCAAAACGGACGAGAAGCGAAGGCCGCTGGACGGCAAGATCATATGCAGGAAGGAGGATGTGGGATGGCACACGGACGTGGATCTCAGGATGTCGCTCATCTGGAAACCCGACGGGGTAAATAGCGACGTTGTACTCCGCGTTCTCGCCAAGACGGACATCCGCAACGAGAAGCTCCAGGATCTCGGATATCTGGACTACCATGCGGGTATGTTCGCAACGGCCGTCAGCCGCAACCGGGGCATAATCCTCGTTACCGGTCCCACGGGGAGCGGAAAGTCGAGAACGGTAAACACCCTCCTGGCAGGCCTTCCGTCCACAAAATGCATACTCTGTGTCGAGGATCCCATCGAGTACCAGATACCCGGCGGAAGGCAGTTCCAGACATTTGAATATGTGGAGGATGCGGGCAGTGAGAAGGGCGGCAAGGCCAGCATACACGTGGTGGGGTTCCCGGAGTTTGCGCGGGCCTTCAAGAGGCATGACCCGGACGTTATCTTCATAGGGGAGTTGCGAGACGAAGAAACGGTCAGCACCGCCGTGCACCTTTCAAAAACGGGGCACCTGGTGCTGGGAACCCTCCACGTATCGCGGGCCACGCAGATCCCGCAGATGCTGGTGGAGGACTACGGGGTTTCCATCGACGCCGTGGCGGACAACCTTATCATGGGCGTCAACCAGGTCCTGGTAAAGAAGCTCTGCAGTGCCTGCAAGGAGGAGATGGAGGAACCATTGGGAAATGTGCCTGAATGGATGAGGAAGCTGCGCTATCCCGAAAGAGATCTCTTTCTCGACAGTATCAGGAACAAGAGATTCTACGTCCCGAACCCTTCCGACGGCTGCGATGCCTGCAGGAAGACGATCGGGCGCGGTGGAGGGCGGCGTCTGCTCTCCGCCGGTTATTCGGGCCGCACGGTCCTCGGTGAGGCCATTGAATTCAGACCCGGGCAATTTTCCGACGGAAAGATATCCGGTTACCACATGGAAGCGAAGGTGGAGGCGGCAGACATGAGCCACAGCATTCTCATGGATGCCTACAACAAGCTGACTCTGGGAACCATAGACGTGGACGCGGTCACGAGGCTGCTTTGATGAACATCCTCTCTCGCTATATCGGAAAGAAGGTCAGCGACATAGCGATTATGAAGAGTCTTCACCTCCTCATGGTCGCAAACATATCCATTCAGGAGGCGCTGCGCAGGATAGCGGACAAGCTTCCCGACAGCGAAATGGCAGACCGGCTGTCAGTCGCCTCCGACATGGTGAGTAGAGAGGGCCGCACGCTTCCCGAGGCGATGCGCGAGGTGGGTCTTTTTGAAAAATATGTGGACCTTATCGAGATAGGTCAGCAGACGGGGAACCTCAACACCGTCCTTAAGGAACTCATCGACATGGAAGAGGAGTTGGCCGCGGCGAAAAAGAAGATCATCTCCGGTATCATCTATCCCCTGGTGGTGACGGGGGTATCAATAGCGGTCGGGTATGGTCTCACCTTTGTGCTGGGGAATATTCTGAATGCCCTTAAGCTGCCGGGTATCGAGAGGGAATTGCCCTATAAGATGGGTCAGTTCATCGTTGCCCATCGCAGCATCCTCTTCGTCTTGTATGCGGGAGGTGCCGCGGGGGTCATCGCCGTTGTGGCCAAGAATGCTGACCGGATGCCTGTCATCCGCAACGTGTACAACTCCCTCGTCCTTGGCCAGGCATTCAAAGTTGTGTCTCTCGCACTCATGTCAGGTCTCTCCCCGGCCAGTGCCTTCCGCCGTGTCGCGGAATTCTCCCAGGGCGTTTGGACCCGGATATTCCGGATGGTCGCCGAGGAGTCGGTATCGCGAAGCTTCTCGGAGGTCATTGACGAGATCGAGGAATACCTGCCTTTTGAAAGCTATTTATTACTCAAGGTGAAGATAGACACGGCGAACATGTCTGAGGGTTTCGCCATGATAGGCACCAAGATGATCAACGACGCCATCTTGAGATTCGCTGTTATAGGGTCCTTTGTGAATGTCGTTGCCTTTGTCTTTGTCGCTGTCCAGATCATAGTCCTGATGTCGCCCGTGTATACCATGCTTTTCGCATTCATCGACAGATCGGCTGCGGGCAAAATGTTCTAGAGGAGGCGAGCATGGAAGGCAAAGAAGCAAGCACGGAATTGAATATGGCTGCGGAAAAGGGCGGCGCCAATGTCAACGTGGCCGAACTCAGCATCGAGAATCTCGGCTGGTTCCGGGACGTCCTCGTCTATGCAAAGGAAAGAAGCGCCACGGATATCATCGTTGTCGAAAAACGGCCTGTGAGGCTAGGCATCCTCAAGAAGTGCGAGGTCATGGAGGTTGGTCACGGTGTTCTCGTGAAGCCGGGCAGGGCGGAGATACTTGCCGCTATTGCGGAGACCCGCCAGAGGAAGTTCGACGGGGAAACGGACATCGATGCGGGCACGGCCATCATAAAGCACATCAGAAAGGGATACTTCGAATATGCCTTCTCGGTGAAAGACATAGGCAGGTTCCGCGTGAGTGTCTCCAGTTCGCAGGAAGGGCTTGGCTTTGCAGCCCGGGTCCTGCCCTACACGATACCCGGGCTGGAAGAACTCGACCCCTTCAACATGCTCGCCGGCATCAGGGGCCTCTTCGATTTTTCCTACTCCTATCCCCGGGGACTCATTCTCCATACAGGTGTGGTTGGTTCCGGCAAGACCACCCTCATCGCGTCGGAACTCGATCACCTGGCGGAACGGATGAACGGCGCCGTCTATACCCTCGAGGACCCCATAGAGTATGTCTATCAGAACAAGAGGACGGTCTTTCGCCAGTATGAGATCGGCACCCATATCCCGGGCATCCTGGAAGGAGTGAGGATGGCCTTACGGAACAACCTTGCCGGTCTTGTTGTCGGCGAGGTGCGCACACGCGAGGAGATCACGGCGCTCTTCACCGCCGCGGAAAAGGGGTTCCTCGTCATCTCCAGCATCCACACCCCCGACGCCATGACAACCCTGCGCCTCCTCGACGGTTATGGAGACGACCGCGACGCATGGCGCAAGAAGATGGCTCAGTGCCTCACGGCAATCGTGAGTCAAAAGCTCATCCACAAGGAATACACGGTGAACGGCTCGAAGAAGACGGGTTATATCCTTGTCCCCGAGGTCCTCTTCTTTCCGGCAACGATAAAGGCCGGCGTAGAAAGGGGGGCATATAACGAGGTGGAAAGCGCCTTTCGCGGCAACGCGATAAAGAATGCCGTGACATTCGAGATGTCCCTCTCGGTGCTGGAGCAAAAGGGGGTCATAGACAGCTATCTGAAGATGGAGCTTCTCGACAGGGTCGATCAGGGGAAGATTTAAGGAGGAATTATGAAGAAACATCTGAGGAACAACGAGGGCTTTACGTTGCTTGAATTCGTGATCGTTATCGGGCTTGCGGCCATGCTCATAGGTGTGACGACACTTCTCATAACGAAAGGGAGGAGTGCCGTGAATGTTTCGACGACCCAGGAAAGACTGCGAATCATATCGACAGGACTTTCCGAGTACTTCCTGTACAAGAATTCGTTTCCAGCGCAGAATGTTGTGGGATCATGGCCTGACGCTCTTGCCAGTTATGTGGAATCTGAGTTCAGGAGCGGTGACCTCGCGCACCTTTATATGTGTCTCGGGAACGATGTGACCATTCAAACCCCCGCCTTTGAAAGCGCAAATGTGGCCAGCGCCATCATGGACAGACTTGTCGACCAGAATCTTTGTGCCACTGCTGCGGTCTCAGGGACTGCCATCCAGTGCGTTCTCAAGGACTTTGCAGGAATTGCGAAATGCAAATCCACGGGTAAATAGACCGGTGGTCAGATATCTTACCTTATGCTGCCTTCCATCGCGTACCTGATGCTTGCAGTCTTGCCATTTGTGCTTCTCTCCGTTCTTGCGGGGATAGGCGGACTGCCATCCTCGAAATATGAGAAGCTGGCGAATGACCGGGCCAGGTCCGCTTTTCACGAGACGGGACAGGTGGCCGGGATCGTTACGGTGTTGGGCAGGGAGATTACTGTCAATGCGGATAAGCTGGATTTTTCTCCCGGGCGCCAGGGGATGCAGGAAGGAAGGCAGTGGCGCAAGGCGATGATCGAACAGGCCATGATCGATACCTGTGTTACGTTGCAGGTCCGATGCGGCAACGATGACGTGGACCTCCTCTGGGCCTTCATGCCCAATGAAAGCGGCCCGGTAGCCGAGATACGGGGAGGCCCGGCTTCGGAGGACTTTGATTGCAGGGGAGCAACGGACCTTGATTACGCACGGTACGGCAGGCATCTTTTCAGGGAGGCAATCCCGGAGGGAATGCTATCGGAAATCTCAGGGGGCATTGTTCGGAATTACTACTATTCCAGACCCGCCACGGACTCCGGATGCTCTTTCTATGACATGGTGGACCTGCGATGAGAACGACTCTCATAAGAAGGTGCAAGGGTTTCACCTTGCTGGAGATCATCGTGGCCATTGCCGTTGCCTCCGTCGTCATGGGTGCCGTCGTGACCTTCATGGACCGGGTCATCCATTTCAAAGGCACTGCGGACACGATCAAGAGGTTCGAGAAGATCGAGGACGCCTTTGAGGTGCTTTACCGGGAGAACGTCCGCTACGCGGAAGAGAACTGCCAGGGCTGGACCGATTCTATCTGCAGTTCTCTGGCCATCCTTCCCTCTGTGGACGATACTGATAAATCGGGGAGGACCCTAATCGTTTCCACCCGAAGCGACGGGGCGGTGAGCACTTTTCGTGAGGCTAACTGCACACTCTCCGGGGAATCGCCCACGTTCCGTGCCACCTGCATCGATGGATACGGGTCTGACTACACCTTTGCAGCAGCGAACGAACACACCGCTGGGACTCTCTACCTGAACGGGTATAACCGCACACCTTACGGCGTGACCATAACAGCGGGCGGGAATACATCGATGGCAGATACATGGACTTCAGGCCACCTCGACAGCGAGTACATGGTCCGTTCGCAGGAGAAGCTCCTTACCATTGCACGGGCGATGAAGTCATACCATCTCAGCCGCCTGACCACGGAGGCGATATCGAATCCCTGCGGGGCCAACGGCGGATTGACGAGCAACGATGACATCATGATCCCCTGGATCTGGCAGGCCGTCGGGAGCGCTCCCGATGCGAGGTGTTCTGGAGCAACCTCTGCCAGATGCGGCTGTGCGGCTTTTGAGAAATCCATCTGGAGCACTGAACCCGCGCACAACACGACGACCGCCGGCACCATCGCGGCCTTCCTCGCCGCTATCAATGTCGGCAATCTGTATAGCACAGACGGTTTCGGGAACCCCATCACAGTGCGCCTCATAACGAAGGTTGATGGAACACCGGTGGGCGATGCCCCGCCTGTCCCGTGCCCGAAATGGTCGTGGTCGGCGGCACTTCCTCCCTATGGGGGGACGGTGGGAGTGGCAAGTGAGGGGAAATGGGTCTATTCGCAGAGGGTGATCTATCCGCAGTGAGAAGGAGCGGCGAGTGGAGATCGTGTTGACTGGTCACTATTGGGAGCGAGTATGTCACTATGATCGGGAGACTGCCGGTGTCCGTGTTACCCTGTCGCTGGAAAGATGCACTAACTGCCTTAAGAGCGAGGGTTGATCATGAAAGCGAACTTCATTGAGCGTTGTGCCGGTGTTGTCTTTGTTCTTATTTTGCTCTCCTGCGTGTTTGCGGGAACTGTGAATGGAAAGGAACTCTTTACGAGCGTTGATGAGATAGCGTGTTCCGATGCAGTGGTAAAGGTGTTCACGGAATGTCCTCCTGAGGACAGCATCATACCTTTGTCGGAATGCGCAAGGCAACATTTCTCGTTCTTTGACAAGACGACCGGCAAAGCGGTTGTTGTTGAATGTTCGGGCAGGAATGTGGCCCACTTCGGACCCGACGGCAGGTTGACGGGCAACTACCTTGATGCCCTTGCCGTCTCCTGGGCCTGTGTCCGGGGTGCCAGGGGATCATATCTGTTGGTCACGTATCAGAGCGGTGGAACAGAGGGAGAATGGGTTGAAATATACTCGCTTGAAGGTCGTCGTCTTGCGGGAGAGAGGGATTCGTACGACCAGACGGATGTCGAAAAGGACGAACAAATTGGCAGGTTCAAGAAGGCGTATAACCAGTTGGGACTACCTGCTCCGTGGCCGCGCGATGCGTTCAAACGTATACGGCTTTTCAAGACCGGCAGGTAGCGGCGAATAGAAAAAGAGGAGGGTCAGCATGGCTGCATATGATTCCATTATGGCCACAAGCAGGAAGAAAGGCTATAAGGAGGTAAAATCCCATTCTCATTACAATGATCCCATAGAACGTACACAGGGCAGACCGGCCGGCAACAGCAGAAGGTGGGGCGATGCATCGCCTGCGGTCCAGGAGCAGGTGATACAGGCCTTGATCGAATCAAGCCAGCAGCATGGTTTAAACACAAGCGATACGGCAAGGATCCTGGCAATCGTGCGGGCAGAGTCGGGATTCAATCCCGATGCCGCATCAAGTGAATCGGCGGCCGGCTTTGGGCAATTCTTGGATGGCACGAGAGAGGACCATGGGGTCGACAAAAAGGATATGTTTGACATACCGTCCAATGCCGGAGCAGTCGTAGAGTATTACATGAAGTGCAAAAAGAAGGCAGAAAGCGAAGGTTTGTATGGTACCGGAAAAGATGCCAGAACTTACAAATACTACCACGACGGCTTGAACTCCGATGGCAAGGATTATGGTGGTACGGCAAACTTCAATAAACCGGACGGCGTCAGTGAATGGATACATAAGATCGAAGACGCGCTAAATCCGAATTATGTGCCGGGAGTGAAGGAACAATCCCGTGAGGGTTCCAACGATTGTGCTGATGTGTCTTCTCTATTGCCGGGGGAACTGGAGTCAGAGGACGAACGCAACGGCTATTGGTGCGGCCAGGGAATGAGCATGTGAACAAAAGCGGCCGGTAGATCCGGACCACCTTGTCGTCGAAGCGGACAGGGTCGAGAGTGCTTTCCCCATGTGGCGACATGATCTTTAGCGGGCACATCAGAAGGGATGGAGGAAGGCTTTCTTGACGGAGATGGGCAGATGAGATACAATAGGTATATTTGCGATACAGGAGGCTGCA